>NZ_CP089291.1:2521148-2854796 GCF_022818495.1 Fodinisporobacter ferrooxydans
ACTGGATACGAACACCAGCAACGAAATCATGAGCATTTTTCAACATTTAAATGATGCAGGCAAAACGGTGATTCTTGTCACACACGAGCCGGATATCGCAGAGTACGCCAAGCGGATCGTCCGCTTTCGGGACGGGCGGATTGAGGAGGATCAGCTTGTGGAAGTGCGGCGGCTGGCGTACCATCCGGAGGTGGTGCGATCATGAATGTTTTGGAAAGTATAAACGTTGCGTTTCGCAGTGTAAAATCCAACACCATGCGCTCCATTTTAACCATGCTTGGGATTATCATCGGCGTTGCTGCGGTGATTGCGATGGTGGCGATCGGGCAGGGAGCTTCCGCGAGTGTATCGTCCAGAATTCAAGGGCTCGGCAGCAATCTGTTGATCGTCATGCCCGGACAGGCAAAACAAGGCGGTGTCAGCATGGGAGCCGGTTCTTTGGATACGTTGACACTGGATGATGCCAATGCGATCGGCAAACAAAGTTCGATTGCCGGGGTAGCGCCGGATGTCAATAAATCGGCACAAGTCGTTTACGGAAATCAAAACTATTCGACTGCCATTGAAGGCTCGACGGCGGATTATCCCCATGTACGAAGCGCGAATGTGCAGAACGGACGCTTTTTTAACAAGTTTGAAGTCAATGGCCAGGCAAACGTGGCCGTTCTGGGTACGACCGTTGTACAAAATTTATTTGGAAGCGCAAATGCAAATCCGGTCGGAAAGATCATAGAAATCAATCAGATGCCATTTACCGTTGTCGGTGTTTTGGAAAGCCAAGGCAGCCAGGGCATGACGAACAACGACGACCGAATCATCATCCCCATCACGACCGAAATGAATCGGCTGTTTACCATTGCCAAAATACGGACGATCTTTGTTTCCGCAAAATCGGCCGACCTGATGAATCAAGCCCAATTTGATATCGAAGCGACACTGCGGGCCCAACACAATCTGGCACCCGGAGCGGATGATGATTTTACAATCAATTCACAAGCACAGATTTTAAATACGGCACAAAGTGTCAATCGTGTCATGGTGGCGCTGCTGGTAGGCGCTGCAGCGATTTCGCTGATTGTCGGCGGAATCGGGATCATGAATATTATGCTGGTGTCCGTTACAGAACGGACGCGGGAAATCGGCATTCGCAAAGCGATTGGCGCCACGCGGGGGATCATACTTACACAATTTCTCATTGAATCGGTGATGCTCAGCGTACTTGGCGGAATCATCGGGATATTGCTGGGTGTCGGCGTTTCGGCACTGATGAACCAAACAGGGATGATGACAACAACCATTACGCTTACACCCATTCTATATGCATTTTTCTTTTCGATGCTTGTCGGTGTTGTCTTTGGCGTCTATCCGGCACGGAAAGCGGCTCGACTCAATCCGATTGACGCATTGCGGTATGAATAAGCACATATCATCGCCAAATGTCGATTTCATGTTAAAATAACATGGTAGGCGGTGGTGATGTGGTGGAAAAAGTGGTTAGGTCATGGAAAATTTGGATTGGGATCGGGTTATTTTTGTTGGGAATCTTGATTCCATATGCGTTGAACCCTCAACTTGTGGGAATGAATCAATTACTTAAAACGATGAACCACAAAACAGATGGAAATGCATTAATGATGAGTGCTTTTTTCATCGTGTCAATTAATACCATCATCTCCATTCCCCAATTTCTCAGTGTGGTCATGTTGGGAGACGGGATGGCCGCTGCCTTCAATCGATCCGAATTAAAAACCCTGATCCCTCTGATCGTCGTGCCGCTCGCTTATGTTTTCGTCAATATGCTGACACCATTAACCTATAATTTTGGAGCCACAGATATTTTTCTGTGGCTTACGATCGTGGTCATGCAGAAATTAAGCAAACAAAAATTAAATATGGTGATGAAATTGCTGGTTTTCTCCCAATTAATTTTTGGTGTTACCTGGCTGAATCAAGTTCCTTATTTTACTCCCTATGGCTTTGGCCGCGGTTCTTTATCGATGAAGGTGAAACAGGCGGCGCTGCAAATTGGATTTGGCCAGGTTCTCGCGCTTTATGCCAATATGTTTTTTCTGATCTTTGTAGCCAGTGCCATCACTTTATGGATTTACCTGGTTTTATACATGGAGAGGTGGGCCATTTCGCAGGATCTGCACAGAGCTCAACTGGAAGCCCGGGAATCCCGGTCGGGACGTGAAGTTCTCCATCTGGTCCACGATCTTAAGACACCGCTTGCTACGATCGAAGGACTGGTTTCATTGATGGAGATCCGATGGCCGGATCCCAAGATGCAAGAATACTGTCAAACCATCTATGGTTCCATTCATTCGATGAGCAGAATGGTTTCAGAAATTTTGTACGAGGATCGAAAGGATTGGTGCAAGCTGATCGAACTCATCGATTATGTTCGGGCGAGTCGTTTAAGCGGTACGAATGTATCGGTGGATATCGAATTGGAGGGAGAAACCCAAACGAGTCTTTACATCAATAAAATCAGGGTGACACGAGCGATTGTAAATTTGATTGACAACGCGTTGGATGCCATTCAAGAACGGGAAAACGGAAGGATAGTCTTGCGGGCAAAAACGTTGACAAAAGTAGTAATATTAGAGGTAGAAGACAACGGCTGCGGTATTTCTGCAGATCGGGTAAAAAGAATTTGGAAGACCGGATACAGCACGAAAAACCACCCTGGAGTCGGTCTGTCTTTTGTACGACAGGTTGCGGAGGGACACGGAGGAACCGTTCATGTAAAAAGTGCCGCGGGGCAGGGGACGAAAGTTTGGATAACATTGCCGCTGGGGGAAACCAATGAGAATTTTCATCATGAAAGATGATCAGGACAAAAGACACCGCTTACGACAGGTGTCTTTTGCCATTGGCAGCGGATTCGGCATTCGGCAACAAAACTTTAAATATAGACCCAGATCCTTTCGTGCTCGCAACCTGTATGCTTCCACCATGCATTTCCACAATCGATTTGGTGATGGCAAGACCCAATCCCGCTCCGCCATATTTTCTTGCCCGTGATGCGTCCACCCGATAGAAGCGCTCAAACAAATGGGGCAAATGCTCATCAGGAATCCCCACTCCGTTGTCTTGAATCGAGAGGATGATTGCCTCCGGGGAGAAATGCTGCAAAGAAACTCGAATTTCCCCATCGATCGGATGGGTATGTTGAACTGCATTTTGGAACAGGTTTAATAGTACTTGTTTGATTTTATCTGGATCAAAGACTGATTTTACATCTGAGGCGATTGAAAATTGGACACTTCGCTCGCCTGCCAGCAGCAAAAGCTGCGACTCCATTTCATGTATGACAAGGTCCAATTGACCTTCCATCATATGCAGTGTCGGTGTCCGATCCATTTTTGCCAAGAAGAGTAAATCGCCAACCAGCTTGCTCAAGCGTTCCGATTCACCATGCATGCTGGCCAGAGCTTTTTTCAGCTGTTCCGAATTATTGGATGCGCCGCGCAGCAATACTTCCAAAAAACCGCGTATGGATGTTAAAGGAGTCCGCAATTCATGAGACGCATCGGCGACAAATCGGCGCATTTGCTCCTTCGCTTCTTGTTCGGCGATAAATGAGGCTTCCAGTCTCTCCAACATGGCATTAAAGGAGATTGACAGCCTATCGACCTCTACCTGCCCTTGTTCTGTCGGCAGGCGTTCATGCAAATTGCCGGCATTAATTTGTTCTACCGTATCCACTATATTTGACAATGGGACTAATGTCCGCCGTATGACGGGCAAGAACGTAAACAGTCCGACAACCAGTGCAGCCAACGACAGGGATGCATAAATTGTCAGCTCCCGCATCAGAATATCCTGCAATGGTCGTACGCTATTGCTGATCTGCGCCAAGCCATTGGGCAAAGGTTGCAGTACAACCAATTGCTCCTGTCCCTTTGCATCTTTTATGATATTGAGGTTCAAACTATGCCTTCTTTGCTTTGATGCTTGTTGATAGGTCTGGACAGGAAGTTTTGGCGCCTGATGTTCGCCAAAATGGTCTAACAGATCATGAACATTTCCATTCCTGTCCACAAATGCCAATGTCTCATCAGGGCTAAGCAAATGAAAGAACAGAGACGGATCTAATATTTCCTGCGTATTCTCAGAACGTATCGCTTGCCACACATTGGGCGGAATGGAACGAATTTGAGTTCTCATGTTTACGGCTGCGCTTGTGTACAAAAATTGACGCATGAAAAAATACTGAAAAATCCCGACGAGCAACAGCAAAACAGATAAAATCAAGAAGGAACGGGACAAGATTTGCCATCGCAAGGAAGTGGGCGAAAGGAAACGCAGGATTCGCTTGTGTTTGCTGCTCTGATTCATAGATCTACCCGGTAGCCGGCGCCCCGTATGGTGCGAATCAATTGATGTTCCTGGTCATTCAGCTTTTCTCGTAAAGAGCGAATATAGACTTCTACGATATTTTTTTCTCCTCCGAAATCGTATCCCCACACCTTGTCCAAAATCATTTCCTTGCTCAGGACTTGATTGTGATTCACAATCAGATACTTCAACAGTTTATATTCGGTAGGCGACAGTTCAAGTACGGAACGATCGTACTGGATTTCCATTTTTCGATCATCGATACGAAACGCTCCGATGATCACTTCATCCAGCAAATTCGGAAATTGATTTCGAAGCCTTGCGTGGATTCGTGCCAAGAGTTCTTCAAAACTAAATGGTTTTATCATATAGTCGTCTGCACCGGTTTCCAAACCTTTCACGCGATCCTCCACTTCTTCTTTTGCCGTTAGCATAATGACAGATATATTTTTTGATTTTTTCAGCATGCGGCATACTTCAAACCCGTCCATGCCGGGCATCATGACATCGAGTACAGCAACATGCGGATCGAACTGTTTCGCCATATTCATTGCGGATAAACCGTCTAGGGCTGTCCGTACATCAAACCCTTCATTCTGAAGCCCAAATTCCAGAAATTGAAGGATATTCGGTTCATCGTCGACAACAAGTATTTTTATTCCTTCGAATTGCTGCATGTCTATCACCTCAGTTTCATCTTACACGAATAAAAATACTGCCACCACTATTCTTGCGCAACATTCAGGATACTTTCAGCTTAGATTCAACGGTATTTCAGTACAGATAATTGGAATACAGTCCGAAATTTCGGACTGTATTCATGATTACGTCTATGTGCGGGCCAATCCGGATCCGATCGTTAACGAAGCTATCCACTAATTTTGAAGCTATCCACTAATTTTTAGGTTGGCACAATTCTTGCTTATTGTGAATGATACAAATCATTTTCAACATGTCGGAGGGTTCTGCAATGACGAATTTGTTGGCTGATAAAGTTGCCTTTATTACCGGTGCTGCAAGTGGAATCGGTTTGGAAATTGCGCGTGCATTTATTGCGGCAGGTGCGCGTGTCGTCATATCCGATTTGCATCGGGCAGCCGTTGACGAAGCGGTACGGATATTAAATGAAACAACGGAGCTGGCCGCCGGCATTCCTTGTGACGTGACAAGTGAAGAGCAGATTCGGGCTGGCATTGAGTATACCGCAACTACGTTCGGATCGCTTGATATCCTTATAAACAATGCGGGGCTTCAGCACGTTTCACCGATCGAAGACTTCCCGACCGAGAAATTTGAACTGCTTTTGCGGATCATGCTGACCGCTCCGTTTGTTGCAATTAAACATGTGTTTCCAATTATGAAAACACAGGGATACGGTCGAATTATCAACGTTGCTTCTATCAATGGTCTGATCGGGTTTGCCGGAAAATCGGCATACAACAGCGCAAAACATGGTGTGATCGGACTCACGAAAGTGGCTGCATTGGAAGGTGCTGAACATGGGATTACTGTAAACGCTTTATGTCCCGGTTATGTAGATACGCCGCTTGTCCGCAATCAATTGGGCGATTTGGCGAAAACGAGAAACGTACCCCTCGACAAAGTATTGGAAGAGGTAATTTATCCGTTCGTACCGCAAAAACGCCTGATAACAACTCAGGAAGTGGCGGATTATGCCGTCTTGCTGGCAAGTGACAAGTTGCGGGGTGTCACGGGTACTGCGGCTGTTATTGATGGTGGATACACAGCACAGTGACGGTTGTTTGACGCAGGCAGGCATCTTTACACGCGCAGAAAGTGTGCCAAATCATTCCGAACCGTTTTCAAAATGATCTTTATGAATAAAAGCGAAATCAATTTTCAATTTTGAGGAAAGGGAGTAGAGATTTTGTCAAATAGAAAAATTGCCGCATCACCAATGGAAGCTGTTCAAGATATTTTTGACGGCGCCACACTTATCTTCGGCGGATTCGGCTTATGTGGTATTCCGGAAAATCTGATCCAGGCGTTGCGGGAGCGAACTGTAAAGGATTTGACAGTCGTCAGCAATAACTGTGGCGTCGATGATTGGGGACTCGGATTGCTGCTTGCCAATAAGCAAATCAAAAAAATGATTTCCTCTTATGTAGGAGAAAACAAACGGTTTGAACAGCAATTTCTGCGGGGGGAACTGGAAGTTGAACTTGTGCCGCAAGGAACGCTTGCGGAACGAATTCGTGCAGGCGGTGCCGGTATTCCAGGATTTTACACAGCGACCGGCGTAGGGACTTTGGTTGCGGAAGGTAAGGAACAACGGGAATTTGATGGTAGAACGTACATTTTGGAACGTGGCATCGTCGGGGATTTTGCTTTGGTGAAAGCGTGGAAAGCGGATACGATGGGGAATTTGGTGTTTCGAAAAACAGCCCGCAATTTTAATCCGTTGGCGGCGATGGCGGGGAAAATCACAATTGTGGAAGCAGAGGAGATCGTAGAGGCGGGAAAATTGGACCCGGATCAGATTCACATGCCAGGCATTTTCGTGCAGCGGATTGTACAAGGTGACAGATATGAAAAACGAATCGAACGAAAGACATTTCGGATTTCTTAAGAGGAGGGAAGAATCATGGACAAGACTCGTTTGCTTATTGTCAAACGCGCGGTACAGGAGATACAAGACGGCATGTACGTGAATCTCGGGATCGGCATGCCGACACTCGTGGCCAACGAAATTCCCGGTGATTATAATGTGTTGCTACAATCCGAAAACGGATTGCTGGGCATAGGGCCCTATCCCTATGAAGGAGCAGAAGACGCCGACCTGATCAATGCAGGCAAAGAAACGGTCACGACAGTACCGGGAGCATCTTATTTCGACAGCGCGGAATCGTTTGCGATGATACGAGGCGGTCATATCGATCTGGCTATTTTGGGCGGTATGGAGGTGTCCGAGACGGGAGATCTGGCAAATTGGATGATTCCCGGAAAAATGGTCAAGGGCATGGGAGGAGCAATGGATCTGGTCAATGGCGCCAAACGGGTTGTCGTCATTATGGAGCATGTAAACAAACATGGAGAATCGAAAGTAAAAAAAGTTTGCACATTGCCGCTTACCGGAAAACAAGTGGTGCACCGCCTGATTACGGATCTGGCCGTATTTGATTTCACGCAAGCCGGCATGATGCTTGTAGAAGTACAGGAAGGTGTGACGATCGAAGAAGTGCGGCAAAATACGGATGCCGCATTTTCCGTGAGTCCATATTTGCTAAAGGAACATATGAAGGCGTAGTGGGGAAGACGAAAGAAACTGCATGAAAGTAAAATTACGCTTGTTTTTCCTTGTAGTGCGTGTTCAAAAAGTGGTTAAGTAAGACACAAGGAGTGCGAAGCCGAAGCACGAAAAGGTGACGGAGTGTACGTGTTTGGTACATGAGTAAGCCTTTTTGGGATTCGGCAAAGCAATCCACCGTGGAGTTTTGACTACTTTTTGAACATCCTCTTGTAGACAAACGGATGTTGAAGTACACTTAATTTAAAAT
Source organism: Fodinisporobacter ferrooxydans (assembly GCF_022818495.1). Taxonomy (GTDB): domain Bacteria; phylum Bacillota; class Bacilli; order Tumebacillales; family MYW30-H2; genus Fodinisporobacter; species Fodinisporobacter ferrooxydans. The sequence continues at coordinate 2,529,011 of NZ_CP089291.1, forward strand.
GGCAAACATGTACAGGTCATATGTGTATCCATCCTCTGAGTTTAGAGACGATTGTTGCGGCTCTCTTGGACAACCCTGAGGAATTGCACAAGGTGGCCTTTCTTTTTCTTAAAGCATCGATTCGATTGGGGGAGCATTTTATGGGCCCGTTCCAACAAAATAATGAAGCTGAATTCAACTTGTATTTTGAGGTACTCGAGAATGCTTTTCAAGGAATTGTTGTTGTGGATCCGGGCGGATATATCCTCTTTATGAACAAAGCATATAAGCAGTTTCTCGGGGCCGAAGAGGTTGTCGGTCGGCATGTGACGGAAGTGATAGAAAATACGCGCATGCATATTGTTGCACAATTGGGAAAAGCGGAAGTCGCGGGGTTGCAGCGGATTAAGGGACATGATATGATCGCAAACCGGATTCCCATATACGTCGAGGGCAAGCTGATCGCTGTTTTGGGAACGGTCATATTTCAGGATGTCCGTGAACTGCATGCACTGGCTGCCACGGTAGACCGTTTGAAACAGGAAGTCGCCTATTATAAGGAAGAACTGCGCAAAAAGCTTGGGGCCACATATGAGTTTGAACAAATCGTGGGCGCCACGGAAAGCATGCAGGCGGCCAAACAGCTTTCACAAAAAGTTGCAAAAAGTGATACGACCATTTTAATTACGGGTGAAAGCGGCACAGGCAAGGAGTTGTTTGCACATGCGATCCATGCGGCGAGCCGCCGGAATCTAGGTCCGTTTATCCGGATCAATTGCGCCGCCATTCCAGACGCGCTATTAGAATCGGAACTGTTCGGATATGAAGAAGGAGCCTTCACTGGAGCGGTTCGCAAAGGGAAAAAAGGAAAATTCGAACTGGCCAATCACGGTACGATATTATTAGATGAAATTGGGGATATGCCGCTTGTTTTGCAGTCCAAATTGTTACGAGTGTTGCAAGAAAAGGAAATCGAGCGAATCGGCGGTACGCATCCGATATCCATCGATGTCCGGGTCATTTCTTCCACAAATCGGAATCTTCAAGAACTTGTGCGTGAAGGAAGGTTCCGGGAAGACTTGTATTACCGTTTGCATGTCGTTTCGATCCATATTCCGCCTTTGCGGGAACGGCTGGAGGATATTCCGGAGATCGCAAAAGATTTACTGGATCAATTGATGGAATCTACGGGAATTCCGGTCAATCATATTGATCCGGATGTATGGAATGTGCTGAAACGTCATGATTGGCCGGGTAATGTCAGAGAACTCCGCAACGTCTTGGAACGCGCGCTGCATTTGATGGAAAGGGATACTCTGAATGCAACCCACATCATGATACCCATATCGCAAATTCAGGAAATGACAAAACCGCTTCGCACATTGCGGGAAACGGTACGGGCAGCGGAAAAAGAAGCGATCGTGCAGGTATTGGCGGCAACAAACGGAGATAAATTAAAAGCGGCAAAATTTCTCGATATTAGCAGATCCAGTCTGTACCAAAAGCTATTGGATTATGAGATTGTATAAAATCGGTTTAAATGAAAATCCAGGATCATTATTTTAAACAGGTGCGCACATATATGGTGAAAGCTTTAAAAGCCCTATCGATTGATTTGGATAGGGCTTTTATTGTTTTTATATCAGAGATGTTCCTTTATTCGATTATACATAGAGTGTTCACAACTATGTTATTTTTTGTTCCATATAGCAGAAAAACGATCTTCTATTTGGTACGAAAGTAGGATACCATTTTAACTGAAGAGTTAAAACATTGGGAATCAAATATTTGTTTTATGAGAGCGAAGCCGGAAGGGGTGAAATTTCAGATGTATGATTTGGAACATCATTAAGCAAATGCTGAAGGGGATTTTTTCATGAGAATGAAAGCGTTATCTTAATGACAAAGCATTTTCAAGGGATGGCAAATGTTTCATAACATTTTTTGCTATATCAGTATTTTTACCGTTCACAATCTTACTATAATACAAGGGAGGCGCGGACATGCGCACACAAGTCGGAATTATCGGAGCAGGACCTGCCGGGCTTATGCTTTCTCATCTTCTGTATCTTCAGGGGATAGATTCGATCATACTCGAGTGCCGTACACGGGAAGAAATTGAAGGAACCATCCGTGCGGGCGTGCTTGAGCAAGGGACAGTGAACCTTTTGAATGCCATGGGTGCAAGTGAGAGGATGATGCGGGAAGCACATTTTCATCATGGGATCGAACTTCGCTTCAACGGTGAAGGACATCGGATCAACATGCATGAGCTTACAGGAGGAAAGAAAGTTACCGTTTATGCCCAGCATGAGGTGCTCAAAGATTTGATTGCACTTCGCCTCGAAACAGGTGGACAAATGATTTTTAACGCAGGCGATGTCAGCTTGCATGACTTGGATACCGCATCTCCCAAAATTCGTTTTCGCAAAGAACAGGATGGCGAACTTCAGGAAATCAGCTGCGACTATATCGCCGGGTGTGATGGGTTTCACGGCCCAAGCAGGCCTTCGATTCCTGCCGAGATTCGAAAGGAATACCAAAAAATATACCCCTACGGCTGGCTCGGCATCTTGATCGAAGCGCCGCCATCCTCGCCTGAGCTGATTTACGCCAATCACGAACGCGGATTCGCCCTGGTCAGCACCCGTTCTCCGGAAATTCAGCGTCTGTACATCCAGGTGGATCCAAAGGATGACATTGCCAATTGGTCAGATGATCGAATCTGGACGGAACTACATGCACGGCTTTCGACGAAGGATGGCTGGAAGCTGATCGAAGGCCCGATTTTTCAAAAGGGAATTGTTGCGATGCGCAGCTATGTTTGCGAATCCATGCAGTATGGCCGACTGTTCCTGGCCGGCGATGCAGCGCATATTGTTCCGCCTACAGGCGCCAAAGGGCTGAATCTGGCGGCTGCAGATGTGTATGTTCTGGCACGCAGTCTCGATGCCTTTTACAAGTCCGGAAAAATAGAGCTGCTCGAAAGCTATAGCACCAATTGTCTCCGTCACATCTGGAAATCCGAGCGTTTCTCATGGTTCATGACTTCCATGCTGCACCCCAACCATGAACATACGCCATTCGAACGCCGGATGCAGCTCGCTGAACTCAATTTTGCGACATCTTCGCGGGCAGCCATGACGACGTTGGCTGAAGAATATGTCGATGGATCCCTTGTCGGACAATTTACGGAATCGGGTCGTAATGTTCTTGTTTGATCGGAAAAACATTTCTTTGTATTGGCGGCGGCCAAGGGATTGCCACCGTTTGGGAAGCTCTCTAAACAGCGTGGGAAAGAGGCTGTTCCGGAAGTATTGGCAGTGTGAATGAAACAGCAAAAGCATCTCATTTCACAATACAAGTGAAGTGAGATGCTTTTGTATTCTTTTGAATTAAAATGTATTACATTGAGGAATAGAGCTTCCAAAAATTAAATATTTTTTCATTGAACTTTTTCACATATCGATTCGTCTTATAATTATGATGTTGATATCTTGCAAATCGAAAAAATCTATGAAAAGATTAGTGAATGGATTTTAATAGATGAAATGAATAGATTCTAAACGAAAGAAGGATGTATGAGGATTTATGAGCAAATTTAAGTTAAGTCTTGGGGTTGTTTCCTTGTTGTTGATTGGCGGTGTGATCACTCAGGAAATACGCCCGTTTCGGCCGTACACGTTTACAAGTCATATACAAGCAGTTTCTACCGTTTCCGGAAATCTTAATTTTACATTGCCCACAGATGGATCTTCAATCGTAGGTATTCCTGGTGTCGGCATTATGAAAGAAAAAGCCCAAGACAGTCAGGTTCCAATTGCGAGTTTGACAAAAATGATGACTGCGTATGTCGTACTGCAGAAACACCCTTTGAAAGAAGGGGAAAACGGTCCAAGTCTTACAATGACGGCAAATGATGAAAATCTGTACAATCAAGATGTGGCAGCCGGAGATTCTGTCATCAAAGTTGCCAAAGGGGAAGTATTGACGGAAAAACAAATGCTGGAAGGACTGCTTTTGCCATCCGGCGACAACATGGCTACGACATTGGCTAATTGGATAGCCGGAAGTGAAAGTGCATTTGTACAACAAATGAATGAAACAGCCAAACAACTCGGCATGGCTCACACACATTATGCGGATGCGTCGGGTGTCAATCCACAAACGGTAAGCACAGCGGCCGATCAATTTAAAATTGCGGAAGCGGTCATGAAACTGCCTGTGTTTCGGGATATTGTGGACATGCAGCAGGCGACATTGCCGGTGGCGGGCGTGCAGTACAATGTCAATTATGATTTGGGCAAGGCCGGAATCGTTGGAATAAAAACGGGAAGTACGCCGGAAGCAGGGGGAAATCTTGCTGCTGCGGCATATGCGACAAGTGGCGATTCGAAAAACCTCGTGATCAGTATCGTTTTAGGGCAACAAGGAGTCCAGCCTCTCATGCAGGCGTTATCCGTCAGTGAAGCGATCATGAATCAGGCAAGGCAGGACGTCATTCCAGTTACATTCAAGAAGGCCGGGGACACCATTGGAGATTTGACGCTTCCATGGGGAGGCAACGTTCCTCTTGTTATAAACAAGGACATTCCCTTAACTGGATTTGCCGGTATGGATATACACAAAAAGGTGATATTAAATCCTAAACTTTCAGGCAGTATTCCTGCAAATACCGTTGTGGGCAAACTTTTGCTGGATGCCGGAGATCAACACATTTCGGTACCTCTATATACAAAAAGCGCAGTGAATGCGCCAGGTTTTATCTGGAAACTGACACACCTTCAAAGATAAAACAACAATACTGGAATATGATATGGCAGTCTGAAACTTTAATTTCAAGTTTTGGCTGCCATTCTGTTATTTAAGGGGCGCAACATCAAATTTTGACATCAAATTTCAGCTTGACATGGTAAAATCTGAATATTATAATCAATACAAGAAACCGGTTTCCTGAAATCCGATAGAATCTCAACTCAGTAACTGCAATTTTCCTGTAACTATTCATGGCATCCCCAATTTACCAACGTTTATTTATCGAAGTTACGATAAAAATTACTATAATTGCTATTTTATATATAATTTTATTTCGCTATTTGCTCAATAAAATTGTTTTGCAGGAATCACGACGACTTTTGAGAAACCGGTTTCTAGGAGGTGTTTGATGTGTCCTTAACAATCAATGATATTGCCAGACTGGCAGGCGTATCAAAAGCGACCGTCTCAAGAGTCATCAATAACGGCAAAACAGTTGATCCGAAATTGCGGGATAATGTGTTGTCCGTGATTGAACAAGTAAACTACAGGCCCAGTGCGCTTGCCAGAGGACTTGTAAAGAATGAATCAAATTTAATCGGAATTATTGTACCGGAAATTGCCAATATCGTGTTTGGCGTCATGCTCGAAGGGGTCTCGAAAGTGGCCGAAATCTACGGATATGATATTATGCTGAGTTTAACGGAAAAAAGTACAAAAAAAGAGATTCATTATCTGAATCTTCATCGGGATAAACAAGTCGATGGAATTATATTATCCAGCCGGTCGCTAAAAAAGGAACATATTGAAATTATTGAACGTTTCGAAATTCCATGTGTTCTGATTGGGCAAAAATCATCAGTACCGGGTATTCCATCTGTACACTTGGATAACTTCAGTGCTTCCTATGAAGCGGTAAAAACTTTGATCCGTTTTGGACATCGTAAAATTGCCATGATTCGTGCCCCGCTCGATGATGGAGAATCGGGAGATGAGCGGTTTCGCGGATATGCAACCGCACTTGCAGATGAAGGCATTCAGTTCGAGGATGATTGGATTTCGGTAAGCGATTTCTCGGCGGCGGAAGGATATGTGGCGATGAAACAAATAATTGAATCCGGATTCCAACCGACCGCTTTATTTGCGGCATCCGACAAAATTGCGTTAGGAGCGATGAATTATTTGCAGGATCAAGGATATATGATTCCGCGGGATATATCTATCTTTGGGTTTGACGATATGGATGTGACGGAACTGGTCAGACCGAAATTGTCGACTGTTCATTATTCTTCAATCGAGATGGGAATGACAGCGTTTCGCAACTTGATAAAACTGATTAAAAAGGAAGAAATACCTGCACAACATACGAATGTTCCACATCAAATCATACTTCGAGACAGTGTCGTACGACATGTTTCTTGAGCTCATTGGATGTGGAATTCATTTTTAATTTCCGTTTGATCCATTATTCAATGCGACAAAAAAACATTAGGAATGGATCTATGTAATTTATGGAGGAAAGATGGTGCAACCAGAATATTTCATTTAAACATGAAGGAAATCGATGCTGTTCTCATTACGGTTCCAAATTTTCTTCATGCGCAAGTATCCGGTTAGACAATGGCGCTACATTGACCGTGGATGTCAGTTGGGCAGCCAATATTGAAAAGGATACAGTATTTGTGAATCTGATGGGAACAAAGGGAGGTGTTTCTTTAAATAATGAAAAGGGGATCTCGATCTTCTCCGATCTCTTCTCCTGTGCAGGGCATGCATATCAATAAGATCTTGGATGCGATCTATGAATCGAGTCGAACGGGTCGTGAAGTTTTCATTTCCAACCCGGAATTGTTGCTGGAATCGAAATAACAGAAGGAGTGCAGAATGTATGAAACTTGGAATATTTACAGTATTATTTGGCGACAAAACTTTAGGTCAAGCCCTTGATTATATCAAATCCCAGGGTTTGGATGCCGTAGAAATTGGCGTAGGCGGATATCCAGGCAAGAAACATGCGGATGCGGCAGCATTGTTGGAAGATGAGCAAAAATTGCAAGATTTCAAGCGGGAAATCGAAACGAGGGGACTTGAAATCAGCGCTCTTTCCTGTCACGGGAATCCGCTGCATCCGAAACGGGAAGTAGCAGAGCAGTTCCATAAGGATTTTGTCGACGCGGTTCGATTAGCTGAAAAATTAGGCGTGGAGACTGTGATCGGTTTTTCCGGATGCCCAGGTGAGTCGGACTTCTCCCAGAATCCCGTTTGGGTGACATGCGCTTGGCCTACGGAACACGCTGAGGTGCTGGAATGGCAGTGGAAAGAGAAAGTGGTTCCTTATTGGACCGAAATGTCTGCTTTTGTACGCAAGCATGGTGTGCGTGTAGCGATTGAACCACACCCGGGATTTGTGGTCTACAACACGGAGACTGCCTTGCGCCTTCGCCGTGAAGCAGGAGATAACATTGGCGTAAATTTCGACCCGAGCCATTTGTATTGGCAGCAAATGGACCCGAATGAATGTTTGAAAGAATTGGCCAAAGCAGGAGCATTGTATCATTTTCATGCCAAAGATACGGCATTTGATGAACGCAATATGGCTTTGAATGGCGTTCTTGATACCAAGCCATATCAGGATGAGCTGAATCGATCCTGGATTTTCCGTACAGTTGGATATGGGCACGGTGAGGAATCGTGGAAAAAAATGATCAGCACACTGCAAATGGTCGGATATGAAGGAACAATCTCCATTGAGCACGAGGATAGCCTGATGTCAACGGAAGAAGGTTTTGAAAAAGCAGTGTCTCATCTAAAGAGTCTGTTAATTCGGAATCGGATGAAAGAGATTTGGTGGGCATAAGTTCACAAGCAAAGGAAAATAAGAAAATCGATATAAGGTAAGAATGTTTGTTCAAAACGGAGGAGGAATTGTACATGTCAAAAAAATTAAGAATTGGAATCATTGGCTGTGGCGGAATTGCGAATGGAAAGCATATGCCGAGCTTAGCGAAACTTGCGCAAGTAGAAATGGCCGCATTCTGCGATATTGAGGAAGAGCGCGCACATCAGGCGGCCGTAAAATTTGGTTCGGAGGATGCCAAAGTTTATACGGATTATCGAGAGCTCTTGAAAGATGCAACAATCGATGTGGTTCATGTCTGTACACCCAATGATTCTCATGCGGATATAACGGTAGCCGCTTTGCAAGCAGATAAACATGTGATGTGCGAGAAACCGATGGCAAAAACGGCTGCAGACGCCAGACGAATGGTTGAAGCTGCCAAGAACACAAACAAAAAACTAACGATTGGCTATCAAAATCGCTTTCGTACTGACAGCCAGTATTTGCATCAGCTATGTGAGCGTGGAGATCTTGGGGACGTCTATTTTGCCAAGGCGCATGCGATTCGCCGGCGTGCTGTCCCCACATGGGGTGTATTTCTCGATAAAGAAAAGCAAGGCGGGGGCCCTTTAATTGATATTGGAACACATGCTTTGGATTTGACTCTCTGGATGATGAATAACTACAAGCCCAAAGCCGTATTAGGAAGCACATTTCATAAATTAGGTCAAAAGAAGGACGCCGCAAACGCATGGGGTCCTTGGGATCCGGAAACATTTAAGGTTGAAGATTCGGCATTTGGCTTTATTACCATGCAAAATGGCGCGACCATTGTCCTTGAATCCAGCTGGGCACTAAATTCACTGCAGACGGGGGAAGCCAAATGTACACTCTGTGGTACGGAAGGTGGAGCGGATATGCTGGACGGCCTTCGTATCAACGGCGAGAATTTCGGTAAATTGTATACGAATCGCATCGATCTGGATGCAAAAGGCGTTGATTTTTATAACGGGGAAACAGAAAGTGCGGCAGATCTGGAAGCAAGACTATGGATTGAATCTATCTTAAACAATTCGGATCCCGTTGTGAAACCGGAGGAAGCCCTGGTGGTCACGGAAATCCTGGAAGCGATCTATCAGTCGGCGCAAACAGGAGAAACCGTTTATTTTTAAGATGTTACATACGATGATGCAAACAGTCTAGTAAGGGAAGGGCGATTGAAAAACAGGCTGTCCCAAAAGTCAACTTTGGATTTTTCAACCCCCACTTTTTTCATAATATAAAATAAAGAACGAGCCTCCAACTCCATTTTCATTGTGGTTTTGGAGGTTTTTTCGTTCTGGTTTTGGGACTGGTTCATTCGGTGTCATCCTTTTAGGACAGCCTGTTTCCGTGACAATATGATTCATAACAGACTTCAGAAATTTTTTAATTCCTATGAAATTTCCTTTTAATTTTCCTTAAAAATTTCCTTATAGAAACAATAAAATTCCCCCAATAGTAAACATTTGTTTTATTGTCTTGGATAAAAGCCAAGCGCAGCTAGTTTTCTCTTCAATCCTGTGCACCTATGCAAACAACTTGCATTCTCAGCTTCAGCAATAAGGGATGCAGATTTTTTTGAGAGTTTTTAAAATATCAAAAATTACTTGTTGAAATAGTGTAAGCGTTTTATTATTATAGATATAAGAAATTTTACTTCAAATATATAAGGAAAATAACATATTAGTTTCCTGATAAAATTTCCTAAATAACAATGACGGAGTATTGGTGAATATCAGATGACAACAATAAAAGAAATCGCTGAAAAAGCAAATGTTTCCATGTCTACTGTATCAAAAGTTTTAAATAATCGTACCAATTCCATTTCAGAGGAAACACGAAATCGAATTTTTGAAATTGCCGAGCAATTTCAATACAAATCCAATCGCAAACAAACGAATAAACAGTTGAATAAAGAAATAGGCATCTTAACTTGGTGTTCCCAACAAGATGAGTCAAACGATCCCTATTTTTTATCGATTCGGCAAGGAATTGAAAAACAATGCAACGATTTGGGAATCCGTCTTTCAAAAATGATACGAATGAGCGACTCAATGCCGAATTACAAGGAGAATCAACTCGATGGGCTCATTGTCATCGGAAAGATTGACCTTGATGATTTGAAAAAAACATTCGATCGTGAGGATCGCATCGTATTTGTGAATCAAAGCCCGGCTTCTCTGACATTTGATTCTGTTGTAGCAGATTTTGAGACAGCGACACAACAAGTTTTGGATCATTTTTTGCGCCTGGGCCATACGCGAATTGGCTATATTGGCGGAGAAGAATACTTGCAAAAATACGAGGAAAAAAGAGGCGAGAAAGCAGCGGAAATTCGTAAAGAAACATTTGAAAACATCTTGAAGAATAAAGGCTATTACAATCCCAAGGACGTGTATATTGGGGAATGGACTACGGCGAGCGGCTACGAATTAATGAAGCAAGCTTTGAGAGATTCGGAATTTCTACGTGCGTTTTTCGTTGCCAGTGATAATTTGGCGATTGGTGCTATACGAGCGTTGCATGAATCTGGATTCAAAGTTCCGGATGATGTTGCGATTGTCAGTTGCGATGACATTGAAATCGCCGCATATGTAAACCCTCCTTTATCAACTGTGCGAGTACACACAGAACAAATGGGAAAATCGGCGGTAAATGTTTTGAACGAAAGAATGAACGGCAGGGATATACCCGTTAAAGTGGTGATACCGACTGAATTGATCATACGAGAGAGTTGTGGAAGCAAGTTGACATGAGACATCTGAAAGGGGGTGATGTTAAAGGAAGCGGTCTCAAACAGGACGCAGCCCTTTTACATAACTTGTAATCCGTGAGAATCGTTGACTGGTTTAAAATTGAAATTTTAAAAAGGTGGGGAACGACATGAATAAAAAAATGACAATCACTTTGTCAGGTGCATTTGCATTATCTCTGCTCATCACTGGGTGTGGCTCTACTAGTGGATCGTCAAGCAGTTCTTCGAACGGACAGGTAACACTTGAATTTTTTCAATACAAGCCCGAAGCCGGTGGAACTTTCAACAAGCTTATCAAAAAATTCGAACAAGAGAATCCCAATATCAAAGTAACTCAGACAAATCCTCCTGATGCGGAAACGGTAATAAAAACGCGCATCGCAAAGAATAATTTGCCGGATGTGATCGGAATTGGGGGAGACAGCACTTATGCGGAAATGGCGAAAGACGGACTTTTAGCAGATTTTACAAAAAGTTCGGAATTGAAAAATATCGAACCTGCATATTTGAAACTACTTCACCACGTGACCGGTTCCCAAACAGACAATGCCATTCCGTATGCAGCAAACGCAGACGGCGTCATTTATAACAAGCAAATTTTTAAACAATTGGGCATCACGCCTCCGACGACTTGGGATCAATTTATAGCAGATGCGCAAAAAATTAAAGCAGCGGGCAAAACGCCATTCTATTTTACATTCAAAGATTCCTGGACAACCCTGCCGGCATTCAATGGTTTGGCTGCCAATCTTCCGGGAGATTCCTTCTTTACTGATTTAAAAGCGGGAAAAACAACGTTCCAAAAAAGTTATAAAGATACCGCAGATAAATTTTTGCAATTGCTGCAATATGGACAAGCCGATGAATTTGGCCATGGCTACAACGATGGCAATGTTGCGTTTGCAAATGGGAAGTCGGCCATGTATTTACAGGGGATTTGGGCGATTCCTGAAATCAAAAAAGCAAATCCCAATATTCAATTAGGCGTATTCCCGTTGCCGGCAAGCAATGATCCGTCCAAAAACCGCCTGGTTTCCGGCGTGGACTTGCTCTTGACGATGCCAAAGAATGAAAAACATCCGGCAGAAGCGAAAAAATTCATCGATTTCTTGTTGAAACAAGATTCGGTCAAAACATACATCGCGGAACAAAACGCGTTTTCCATCGAAAAGGGAATCAATCAAGACAATCCGGATGTAGCAGAATTAAATCCTGTGTTTGCGAAAGGAATGGTGGTTGATTTTGCCGACCATAACATTCCGTCTGCCATGCATTTGGATCAATTGGTTCAGCAATTTGCACAAAAGAAAGATGTAAATGCATTCCTGAAGTCATTGGATACCGAGTGGAACAAAGCGCAAAGTCACTAATTCTAGGTATTGACGCTGTACAGATTTGAAACGGGGGACATTCTCCCGTTTCCTATTACCTTCCAAGAGGTGTATACATGCATGAAATCGAAGAATCTCGCTTTTTACATCATGACAATTCCGGCATTTGCCCTATTTTTTACGTTTCATACGTTTCCGGCGTTAGAAGGAATTTTTTATAGTTTCACAAACTGGGATGGCATTGCGCCTTCGTTTAAATTGGTGGGATTCAAGAACTACTTCAATTTATTCCATGACCAAGATGTATTAAACGCCTATCTGTTTACGTTTAAATTTGCTATTGTAACTACCCTAATTGTCAATGCATTAAGTTTGCTCATTGCCATGGGATTAAATGCAAAAATCAAATGTAAAAACTTCTTTCGAGGCGTTTATTTTCTTCCCAATGTATTGGGTTCGTTGATTGTGGGCTATATTTTCAACTACATTTTTTCCAATATTCTTCCGCAAATGTTTGGGAAATTGGGAATTCAGGCGCTTTCGACCAACATATTGGGAAATGAGCATTATGCCTGGATCGGAATCGTAATTGTGACTGTTTGGCAATCGGTTGCATTAAATACGATTTTGTATTTGTCCGGATTGCAAACAATACCTGCTGATTTATATGAAGCATCGAACTTGGATGGGGCGGGAAAATGGAAAGAGTTTTGGTATATCACATTTCCGATGATCGCTCCGTTTTTCACCATTAACATGGTTTTGGCTATGAAGAACTTTCTGATGGTATTCGACCAAGTAATCTCCATGACAAACGGGGGGCCGGGAAAAGCTACAACTTCCATTTCTTTGTTGATTTATCAAAATGGTTTCTCTGGAAATGAGTTTGCATATCAATCAGCAAATGCAGTCATTTATCTGATTGTGATTATGATTATTTCATTCACGCAGATTAAATTCTTACAAAAACGGGAGATTGATATGTGATGACAACACGAAAAATAAATTGGGGTATCACACTACTGATTGCACTTGGTTCCTTATTTATTTTCTTTCCTTTGTATATTGCAATAGCAATTGCCATGAAAAATCCGCAGGAAATGGCGAAATCGGTGCTTGCGTTTCCGACCCATTTCCATTGGAGCAACTTTACGCATGCCATACAAATGACTCATTTTTTTCAAGCGGCCCAAAATAGTCTATATATAACAGCGCTATCCGTTATTTTTACCATTCTGACAAATTCATTGGTTGGATATGCTGTTGCCCGAAATTTGCATCGCAAACTCTTTAAAGGCCTGTATTATTACTTCGTGAGTGCATTATTTGTTCCGTTTCCGATCATCATGTTGCCAATTGTGAAAGAAACGTCCGCTTTCGGGCTTGACAACCCAAACGGCTTGATTTTCTTATACATCGTTTATGGTTTATCGTTTAACGTGTTTTTGTATGTAGGATATATCCGTTCGATTCCAAAGGAATTGGAAGAAGCGGCAATTGTCGACGGCTGCAGTACATGGGGGGTGTTTTGGAGAGTTATCTTCCCTTTATTGGCTCCTATTAATGCTACAGTTGCCATTCTTACGGCGTTATGGGCATGGAACGACTTCCTGCTGCCGCTAATTGTATTGGACAAACCGGAATCTGCAACGCTGCCATTGGTTCAATATGTGTTCCAGTCACAATTCAGCATCAATTACAATTATGCTTTTGCTTCCTATTTACTGGCGTTGGCTCCCATGGTCATCGTGTATATATTTGCACAAAAATGGATCATCAATGGGGTTACAAAAGGAGCAATTAAATAAACTTTGGGAAGGTGCTAAAATGGGGATTCGATTTAACGCTGCAAATCAAACATTTCATTTACAGGCGAAAGATACAAGTTATGTCATACAATTGATTCGAGACGGATACTTGTCGCACAAGTATTGGGGAAGAAAAATCAATGAATATCAAAATTCGAACAATCTAACGTTTTTGGATCGGGCATTTTCACCAAATCCGGAATCGAACGATCGGACATTCTCATTGGATACACTCCCACAGGAGTATCCGGCTTACGGAAATACGGATTTTCGTACGCCTGCATATCAAATACAATTGGAAAACGGTTCAACAATCTCAGATTTGCGGTATGGCACACACAAAATTTTTAAAGGAAAACCTAAATTGGAGGGGTTGCCAGCTACCTATATTGAAAATATAGATGAAGCGGAAACTTTGGAAATTGAGTTGCTTGATTCCTTGCTTGGACTGAAAGTGATTCTTAGCTATACGGTTTATGAGGATTATAATGTTATTGCCAGAAATGTACGTTTTATCAATGAGGGAAATCAAAAATTAAGAATATTGCGGGCGTTAAGTGCCAACATCGATTTTCATGATTCCGAATACGATTTGCTGCATCTCTCCGGTGCTTGGGGGAGAGAAAGACATATGATACGGCGTCCTTTATTTGTTGGAAACCAATCCATCGAGAGTCGCCGCGGAGCAAGCAGTCATCAGAACAATCCATTCCTTGCTTTGCTAAGGAAAGATGCAAGCGAAGACCATGGGGAGGTTTATGGGTTTAGCTTGGTCTATAGCGGCAATTTTTTGGCAAATGTGGAAGTCGACCAGTTCCAAACGACCCGGGTTTCTATGGGAATCCATCCATTTGATTTCACCTGGATATTAAATGGCGGCGAAACGTTTCAAACTCCTGAAGTCGTACTCGTATATTCTGCAAATGGGCTCGGCGACATGTCGAGAACGTATCACAAATTGTACCGGACTCGCTTGTGCCGGGGACCATTCAGGGATACAGTCCGTCCGATTTTAATCAACAACTGGGAAGCAACGTATTTCCGGTTTCATGCGGAGAAAATCGAAGAAATTGCAAAAGCGGGAAATGAACTGGGAATTGAGTTGTTTGTTTTAGACGATGGATGGTTCGGAAAACGAGATGACGATATAAGCTCCTTGGGTGATTGGTTTGTGGATCGAAATAAACTGCCCAAGGGTTTGGAAGACTTGGCAGGACGGGTTCGAAACCTGGGAATGCAATTCGGTCTTTGGTTTGAACCGGAAATGATATCTGTCGACAGTGAATTGTATCGAAACCATCCGGATTGGTGTTTGCACGTTCCCAATCGTCGTCGCTCGGAAAGCAGAAATCAGCTGATATTGGATTTTTCAAGAGATGACGTCTGTGAGTATATCGTGCAAGCGGTCTCGGATATTTTGTCTTGTGCTCCCATTACATACGTAAAATGGGACATGAACCGGCATATGACGGAAATCGGTTCAGCGAAGTTGCCGCCAGAAAGACAAAGGGAAACGGCACACCGGTATATGCTTGGGTTATATCGCATTATGGAAGAAATTACTTCCCGCTTTCCACATGTTTTATTCGAAAGCTGCTCAGGGGGAGGAGGAAGATTTGACCCAGGCATTTTGTACTATATGCCGCAAACGTGGACGAGTGATAACACGGATGCGGTCTCCCGTTTAAAAATCCAATACGGCACGAGCATTGTCTATCCTTCCAGTTCCATGGGTGCTCATGTGTCTGCAGTTCCGAATCATCAAGTGCATCGCATTACATCTTTAAAAATGCGAGGAGATGTAGCGATGTCCGGAAATTTCGGATACGAGCTGGATGTAACGAAATTTACAGAAGAAGAAAAGGAAATTGCAAAAAATCAAGTGGAAATGTATAAACAGTTACGCCATTTGATTCAATTCGGCGATATGTTTCGTTTGCTAAACCCGTTTGCGGGAAATGAAGCGGCCTGGATGTTTGTTTCCGAAGATCAATCAGAAGCGTTTGTGGCATATTTTCAAGTGTTGGCAGAAGCAAATGCCCCGGTAAAAACACTGAGGCTAAAAGGATTACATTCGCAAACGGCATATGAAATCATTGAAACCGGAGAAATTTACGGCGGAGATGAGTTGATGTATGTCGGTTTAACGGTTCCCGTATTGCATGGAGACTTTCAAAGCTTTGTATTCCGATTGCAAGCACGCGGATGACAAAGATGGATCTTGTTCAAATAAAAAAGAGGATGTCCCAAACGAAATGATGGGACACCCTCTTTTTATCTCGATACGATTTGTGATAGCAGATAAGACTGTCATGTAAAACAAAATGGAATGAGTATTCACATGTCACAGGAAATGGATTTGTAAGAGTGTTTGACTTATAATGCAGGAATGGGGCAATGTAGCAAGTGATATGCTTATTGGTGTGATAAAAGACAAAGAGGTGAGAGAATGACGATTTATGTATCAAATCAGGAAGTAAAGCAACGCCTGGAACGTGGAGAAAGCGTAAATATTATTGATGTCAGAAATCCGGATGAAGTAAAAAAAGGGATGATTCCTGGCGCCAAAAACATCCCGCTGACAGAACTGGAGAGCCGTATCGGGGAATTGGACAAGGACGAAGCATACATATTTGTTTGAGGCGGCAAAACAAGAAGCACGCGTGCGTGTGAAATCGCTGCAAAATCAGGTTTTCCAAATGTCAAGAGCATGGAAAGCGGCATGAAACAATGGGATGGCGAAATAGTCGGACAACCGGTTTCCAATGGGTCATGATGGAATGATACAACCATGCCTATTGCTATCGTAGCAACCGGCATGGTTATTCTCGTTGGTAGAATCGGATTATACCTATACTTCATTTCTAATACTTCATATTTCAATTTGTTTCATCACTTTTGCAGGATTCCCGGCTACAACAACGTTATCAGGCACATCTTTTGTCACCACTGCACCAGATGCTACAACTACGTTATTGCCTATATGAATGCCGGGATTTATAATGGCTCCCCCGCCAATCCATACGTTGTTGCCGATCGTGACTCGTTTTCCGTATTCTGCTCCCGCAATCCGCTCGTATGGATGCAAAGGATGCGTAGCCGTATAGATATGTACACCTGGAGCAAGAAGGCAGTTATCACCGATACGTACTTCACAAACATCTAAGATGACACAATCGAAATTCGCATAAAAGTTTTCTCCAACGTGAATGTTGTAGCCATAATCACATCGAAAATTCGGTTCGATATATACATGATCTCCGGTTGAACCGAAAAGTTCCTTTAGAATTTCAGTACGTTTGACGTCTTCCGTTTCGAATGTTTGATTGTATAATCGAGTGAGTCTTCTTGCGTTTTGCCGTTCTTTTACTAATTCTGCATCGGCCGCATTATAGAGTTTGCCATTCAACATCTTTTCTTTTTCTGAAAACATGATTATAATCTCCTGTAAAATGTTAATTTTGTGTGAATGATTTCATTCAATTCTCTAAAATCATACCACATCCAAACTTTTTTTTTCAACAAAACTGTTTCGCTGATCCGGGAGCTTTGGCTGCACGTATCTTCCGCTTTAAAGAAGCGGAAGTATTTAGTGTGCGGTTAGCCCTATCGGATACATTTTTTCCATAAAGTCTTACATATAAAAAAGAGGAAGGAAGCATAAAGAAATGAAACATGTGGAGAGGAATGCCAAACCTGTAACGGACACTTCCGACATAAAGAAAAGTGTGCTGTGGATTTATTACGTCATCTTTTTCGCCGTACTGAATGAATCGGTATTTAACGTATCCACCCCAAGCATTGCCAAGCAGTTCGAGTTGGATGCTTCCGGCGTTAGCTGGGTGGTTACGATCTTTTTTATCGTCTTCGGTATGGGAACTGTCATTTTTGGAAAGCTTTCCGATATGTATAGCGTCAAAAAACTGATTACGATTGGAATCGCCCTTTACAGCCTGGGGTCTATTCTGGGCTTTGTTTTACAATCCTGGTACCCCGCCGTCATTTTATCCAGGGCGATTCAAGGGGCCGGCGGATCCTCCATTCCGGCATTGGTCTTTGTCATGGTAGCCCGCTTTTTTACAGCGGAAGAACGGGGGAAAATGTTTGGCGTCATAACGTCGATCGCTTCTTTTGCGGTTGGCATCGGTCCGGTACTCGGCGGTTATATTGCGGGATCGTTCCACTGGGCATATTTGTTTCTCCTTCCGCTCCCCGTACTTGCGGCTATTCCTTTTTTTCAAAAGTTTTTGCCTGTGGAACAACGTAAAGCGGGCAAATTGGATAGTATTGGAGCGGTGCTGCTGTGCATTGTAGTGTCGATGCTGATTTTGTTTACGACAAAAGCGCATTGGCTTTATTTGCTCGTAGCTTTCATAGCTCTTATCCTTTTTATCGTCCAAATCCGCCGGGCGAAGGAGCCGTTTGTCGATCCTGCCCTTTTCACCAATCCGCTCTACAGGAGCGGGCTCATCGTCGGCTTTCTTATATTCGGCACCGTGATGTCCGTGATGTTTGTGATCCCGCTTATGTTAAGTAAAATGTACGGCCTTAATACGGAGAAAATCGGGCTCATTATGTTTCCGGGAGCGATCAGCGCAGTCATATTCGGGAGAGTTGCCGGCAAGATGACAGTCAAACGGGGAAGCCATTTTGTCGTATATCTGGGGTTGGCCTTAATCGCGCTTAGCCTGCTGATGCAATCTTCATCCGTCGGGCTTTGGGTGTGGTACATTGGGGCTGCTCTGATTATGATGTATATCGGATTTTCCTTCGTGCAGACGGCATTAACGGAAAGTGTAACGAAAATATTGCCTGTTCACCAAATCGGCGTCGGCATGGGTCTTTTCAATATGACGTCGATTCTTTCAGGGGCGGTAGTAACCGCATTAGTCGCCAAAGCGATGGAGAAAGAGCTGTTCGCTTTCCCGTTCCACCCTTTCATTTCGAATTCGCATGCATACTTGTACGGCAATCTCATTCTGTTATTAAGTTTGATTGTCGTAACGAGCGGGCTCTTGTATTTTTTATCTTTCGGTAAAAAATCCCCGGAGCCGGTCAATGAACCGATCTAACATTCGCTGCAGTCGCTATTGCGTAAAGGCAGGCGTGGTTTTTCGATGAAATCAGTGGTCTCAGGTACGATTCATAATAAGAGGCAGCAAATTGTAACCGAGGATGGGATGATTCAAAAAATCGGCCAACTATCCGCAATTGGACGGAGAGGCATGTTCGCAAGACGGCAAGTTCACAATCTGCGCCATCAACTTGTCGTCTTATCCCTTCATTATTTGTATTTTGAAGAGTCATTGTGCGCGCCATGTAAAAGATATTTAAAGCTTTCAAATATTTATTGACAAATCATAATAATCATTTTATTGTATATGTAAGCGCTTTATGAAACCGTTTTCTGAAACAGGAATCAGAAAGAGAGATATGGGAATGAAGGTAAATATAAAGAGAGTAGCACAAGAGGCAAATGTTTCGATTTCTACAGTTTCCAGAGTTCTTAATTCTCCCGAACTGGTGAGTCCGGAAAAACGGCAGCGCGTCCTTCAGGTAATACAGGAACTGAATTATCAGGCAAGTGAGCTTGCGCGTGGTTTGAGTTCCAAGAAAACGCAAACGATCGGCGTAATCATTCCTCGTGTTACAAGTTTCTTTTTCAATGAATTATACCGGGGTATTGATGTTGCTGTGAAAGAGTTTGGCATGAATATCTTGTTGTACGACTGTGACTCGAATCTGGAACGAACGACGCATGGATTCACATTTCTGGTTAGGCGTCAAGTTGAAGGGATTATTTATGCCAGTCAGTTTATTACTGAAGAATTGTATACGTTTATATCCCGGCTTGGTGTACCGGTCATTCTGGCGTTGACGGAGAGCTTTAACAGAAAACTGACCGCCTTTAAAGTCGACGAAGTTCGGGCGGCGTTCGATGCCGTATCCTATTTGATTGCCCGCGGCCATCATAGAATCGCGATGATTTCCGGTCCGCTTGACAATTTTGTTGCGGGGAAGACTCGCTATGAAGGGTATCGAATGGCGCTTAATCAACATAATCTCCCATTTTTGGATGACTGTGTGGCTTTTGGGGGATATCGATATGAAGATGGGCACCGTGCAATGAGAGAACTTTTGGAAAAACGGAATGATACGCAATTTACTGCTTTGTTTGCCGCTAGTGATGAGATGGCGATCGGAGCTATGAGATGTGCGTTTGATCACGGACTCTCTGTGCCGCAAGATATCTCCATCATCGGTTTTGACAATCTTTCAATCGCCAATATGGTAACACCGAAATTGACAACAGTTTCCCAACCCTTTGAGCAAATCGGTTTTGAAGCAGTACGAACGTTAATTCGAGCGATTTCCGGCGACATACATGAATCGGATTCTTCTAACCATTATCTTCCACATCAAATTATTGAAAGAGAATCGGTTGCCAGCAGAGCCATAGAAGAAGTGGCAGCCGCTGACGAGCGGTAATTGGATCCTTGAAGTTACAGATACATAGAAAAACTGAACTTTTGGGATCTGATTCTATAAATCTTCTGCATATTTAAAAAGGGAGGAACGTTTATGGTTCGATTAAACGCGCAAAGCAAAGTTTGGAAACACAGGGGGATTCAAACCGCAGCCGTTTTTATGATGTCGACTGCCTTGTTGGCAGGTTGCGGAAGCTCAAGCACTTCCACAAACGCAACCGGAAGTTCCGGTGCCGGAAGTTCTGGCACCTCTTCGACAAAGCCTGTAACGATCACATTCGCATCGGGGAAAGATGCTACAGGAACCGTACAACTTGAAATAAAAAAATTTGAAGAAGAAAACCCAAATATTAAAGTCAATTACATCGAGGAACCCCAAAGCTCGGACGAGTATCATAACCAATTGGTAACAAAATTATCAGCAGGCGACAACAGCATCGATGTATATGCGATGGATATCATCTGGCCGCCGGAGTTCGGGGCTGCAAAATGGAATTTACCTTTGAATCAATACTTCTCAAAGGCGGATTTGTCTGCCATGTTGCCGGGGCCGGTTCAAGGAGATACGTACAAAGGCACCTTATATGCTGTCCCGTGGTTTACAGATGCCGGCGTTCTCTATTATCGCAAGGATATTCTTGACAAAGCGGGGATCCAACCGCCTAAAACATTTGATGAGTTGATGAAAGATGCGGAAAAATTAAAGGGGCAAGGCGGAACACAGTATGGATTCGTCTTTCAGGCGAAGCAATACGAAGGCCTTGTCTGCGACTACCTGGAGTATCTCTGGGGCAACGGCGGTGACGTATTGAATAAGGACGGAAAAGTTGTCATCGACTCGCCTAATAATCTTGAAGCGACGAAGTTTTTCGTGAATTTGGTAAAATCGGATGTTGTTCCTAAGGGAATCGATACGTTTATGGAGGAAGATGCACGTCGTCTGTTTACGGAAGGCAAGGCTGTATTCATGCGCAACTGGCCATATGCCTGGTCCATTTCCCAAGGACCCGAATCGAAAGTCAAAGGGGAAGTCGGCATGGCGCCGATGCCTGTCGGTCCGCATGGAACTGAGCCTGCCGCTACTCTCGGCGGTTGGAATCTTGGCGTAAATGCGAATATTAAAAAAGATCATGTAGCTGCTGCCATTAAGTTCTTGAAGTTCATGACAAGCCCGGAAGCACAGAAATTAAGTGCGATCAAAGGAAGCAGATTGCCGATCCTAAAAGAGACGTATAAAGACGCTGATGTGCTCAAAGTGGATCCGCAATTTGCACAATTGTATCCGGTATTTATTCATGCAAAACCACGTCCGGTTTCACCGGTATATCCGCAAATTTCTGACTCGATCCAAATCAACGTTCATAAAGCAATGCTCGGAGAAGAGACTCCGGAACAAGCGTTAAAGACGATGCAGGATCAAATTTCCAAGCTTGTAAAATAACAGGGATGAGTATGGAAGTTTTTTAAGCAATCATGGGAAGCAACAGGGGTTCCTGAAAGTCAAACATGCTTGGGTTCGGCAAAATTTCATTGCCGAACCCAAGTTTGAAAGGGAGGATCACAAGTGTGAAAAATACGAACCTGTCCATGGATAACATCCTGAAAACCAGCCAAACGAACATTGACAATGCCACGAAATATGGCAAAAAGAGACGGCGACAAGAAGCGCTTTTGGGATACGCACTGGCTTCTCCGGGAATTCTCGTCATTGTGATTTTCTCTTTATATCCTATTATACAGACGATCAATCTGAGTTTTCATTCTTTAAAATTGACGATGCCCGGACTTGGAGAACCGTTCGTAGGAATCAAAAACTATCTGGAAATTTCCCATTCCGCGCGGTTTTGGTTAGCCGTATGGCATACATTTGAATTTACGTTATATTCGGTTGTATTCGAATTGGTTTTCGGATTGCTGATTGCCTTGCTCATCAACCGGCCGTTTTTCGGGCGTGGATTGATTCGGGCGGTTGTATTGATCCCTTGGGCTATACCGACAGCTATATCATCCATGATGTGGAAATTCATGTTTGATGATCAATTAGGAGTCGTCAACCCGATTTTGATGAAACTGGGAATCATTCATCACAGCATCGTGTGGCTTGGAAATCCAAATTATGCATTGGGATCGATTATTTTTGTGGATGTATGGAAGACGACCCCGTTTATGGCATTGCTGCTGTTGGCTGGATTGCAAGTCATACCGTCCGAATTGTATGAGTCGGCGAAAGTAGATGGCGCAAATGCCTGGCAACGCTTTTTTAAGATTACTTTGCCGTTGTTGAAACCGGCCTTGCTGATCGCGTTGCTGTTCCGTACCCTCGATGCATTCCGCGTGTTCGACGTCATCTTTATATTGACAGGCGGAGGTCCCGGCAATTCGACGGAAAGCCTGTCGATGTATGCGCAAACCGTTTTGATGCGCTATATGGACTTCGGACATGGATCCGCATTGGCAGTCGTTACGTTTGTGTTTATTTTATTGATCAGCATCTTCTATATCCGCTTGATCGGAATCCCGGTCGACCAGGAAAACAAGGAGTGATACGGCATGAAAATGACATCAAGACTCATTCGCGGAACGCTGTTTTATACAGCAGTCATTCTATTTGTCGTAATCGTAGCATTTCCTTTTTATTGGCAATTGATCACATCGTTAAAATCGCCGCAGGAAATCTATCAAATGCCGCCGGCGTGGTGGCCATCCTCATTTTATTTTGGCAGTTATAAAGATGTATTCACAAAGACGCCTTTTGGCCTCTATCTTTTGAATAGTTTTATCGTATCATCGATTACGACAATTCTTTGTTTGGTATTCGGATCCACTACAGCATATGCGGTTGCCAGATTGCGTTTCAAAGGGAAAAAATTCTTGCTCGGCCTTGTCTTAAGCGTCTCGATGTTTCCGCCAATCGCGGTTTTAAGCCCACTGTTTCTGATATTAAAAAATCTGCACTTGTTGAGTACGTACCAAGGCCTGATTTTTCCTTATATGACGTTTACAATGCCTTTGACCATTTGGATCTTGTCAAGTTTTTTTCGGGAAATTCCAAAAGAACTGGACGAAGCGGCAATCGTCGACGGTTGTACAAGACTTCAGACATTTTGGCGAATCATGCTTCCCTTATCCGGACCGGGATTGTTTACAACAGGCATTCTTGTTTTCATTGCGGCCTGGAATGAATTTTTATTCGCATTTACATTTATGACGAATGACGCCATGCGAACGGTACCCGTCGGGATTGCCATGTTCCAAGGCGAGCATTCCTTGCCGTGGGGAGACATTTCCGCCGCGTCCATCGTAGTGACAGTACCTTTGATTATACTTGTGCTAATCTTCCAGAAACGCATTATTTCCGGCTTGACTGCCGGTGCGGTAAAGGGATAGAACTAGTACTAGTATATGTAAATAAGCTCCAAATGAAAAATTTTAATAGTAGAGGATGTTCAAAAAGTAGTCAAAACTCCACGGCGGGTTGCTTTGTCGAATCCCCAAAAGGCTTACTCATGTACCAAACATGTACACTCCGTCGCCTTTTCGTGCTTCGACTTCGCACTCCTTGTGTCTTACTTGACCACTTTATGAACACTCACTAGTAGAAATCGGTAGGAAAGATGAGGAGGAGGAACCAGTATGATTCGAGTAACAGTGTGGAATGAAAATATTCACGAGAAAACGAATCCAAAAGTATCGGAAGTATATCCCAACGGCATTCACGTCGCCATAAAAGAGGGCATTGCCGGCGATTCCTTCGAAATTCGCACAGCCACGCTTGATCAACCGGAACACGGTCTGACAGAAGATGTGTTGCAACATACAGATGTTCTGATCTGGTGGGGACATAAAGCGCACGACAGGGTGGCAGATGAAATTGTCAACCGGGTGTATTCCCGGGTTTTGCAGGGGATGGGGCTAATCGTTCTGCACTCTGGGCACTTCTCGAAAATTTTCAAAAAGCTGATGGGAACCACTTGTGATTTGAAATGGAGAGAAGCAGGCGAGAAGGAAAGAATTTGGGCGGTGAATCCGGCACATCCGATTGCCGAAGGGGTCGGGCAATATATCGAGATTGAAAACGAGGAAATGTACGGCGAACATTTTGATATCCCGGCGCCGGATGAGCTGGTGTTTATCAGTTGGTTTGCGGGAGGAGAAGTGTTTCGCAGCGGATGTACCTATTACCGGGGGCAGGGAAAAATCTTTTACTTCCGGCCGGGTCATGAAACATACCCGACGTACCATCACAAAGATGTTTTGCGGGTGATTGCCAATGCGGTGAAATGGGCGGCGCCAAGACATGGTGCGAAGCCTGTATACGGCAATTCACAACCGTTGGAAGACATTAAGGGAAAGTAAGGGAAGCTTAAAGAAATTTTGATTGAATGGATGGAACAGGCAAGATTCGACAGGGAATTGGATGAAAATTCATAAAATTTCTTGGGTGGAATCGAAATAGACAGATTGCTTGCGTGCGAGGAGGAATTTGAAATGGGGAAAAAACTGCGCGTCGGTATCATTGGTTGTGGTGGAATTGCGAATGGAAAGCATATGCCAAGTCTGGCGAAAATCCCCGAAGTGGAAATAGTCGCTTTCTATGATGTTTTTACAGAGCAGGCGCAAAAGGCGGCAATGGAGTTTGGAGCTGTCGACGCGAAAGTTTATAGCGATTATAAAGAACTTTTGCAGGAAGATGCGATTGATGTAGTACATGTTTGTACGCCGAATGACTCCCATGCGGAAATTACTATAGCGGCGTTGGAAGCAGGAAAACACGTCATGTGTGAAAAACCGATGGCCAAAACCAGCGAGGAAGCGCGCAAGATGATGGAAGCGGCGAAACGAACCGGCAAAAAACTGTCGATTGGCTATCAAAACAGATTTCGTCCCGATAGTCAATATTTACATAAGATTTGTGAACAAGGCGCGCTTGGGGAAATCTATTTCGCCAAAGCGCTAGCCATTCGCCGCCGTGCAGTGCCGACTTGGGGCGTATTTTTAGACGAAGATAAGCAAGGCGGCGGGCCGTTGATCGATATTGGCACACACGCCCTGGATTTAACGTTATGGATGATGAATAACTACAAACCCAAATATGTGGTCGGGACAACGTATCATAAACTGGGGAGCCGGAGAAACGCGGCGAATGCGTGGGGCCCTTGGGATCCGGAAAAATTCAAGGTGGAAGATTCCGCATTTGGCTTTATCGTGATGGAAAATGGCGCGACAATCGTTCTGGAATCCAGCTGGGCGTTAAACACGCTGCAAGTGGGAGAAGCAAAAACGCTGCTTGTGGGAACGGAAGGCGGCGCGGATATGGAAGACGGCTTGCGCATCAACGGCGAGCATCTCGGCCGACTGTACATGCAGAAAATCCAGCTGGACGGCGGTGGTGTTGACTTTTATGACGGCGCCAAGGAAAAGCCGGCAGATTTGGAAGCGCGCCTTTGGATCGATAGTATTCTGCATGATACAGAGCCGGTGGTAAAACCGGAAGAAGCGCTTGTTGTCACGCAAATTCTTGAAGCCATTTACGAGTCCGCGAAAACGGGTGCGCCCGTGTATTTTTGATCAACGTTCGTGTTCATATGGCATGAACAACCAGAAATGGCAGGAAATCAGCAGTATGCTGCGAGCGGTTGGCTATGATTATGTCATGAGCATCGAGCATGAAGATTGCCTTGCCTCCACAAATGAAGGTTTTGCAAAAGCGGTGAATAATCTGAAACGATATGTATTTGCCGAACCGGCGGCTGAAATGTGGTGGGCATAGCGGCACGCAAAAAAATATTGGTTATTATTGGATGGCGGACATGGCTCCGCCCTTTTTTCTTACATTTGACCTTTCCAAATGGAAAACGATATAGTAAGGTTGTAAACATGGGAACGTTTTCGGGCAATTTTAGACAAGTGAAATGTATTCTCTGTGTTCGGGGGAGGTTTTTATGGCTACAATCAAGGACGTTGCTACGAAGGCGGGAGTAACGGTAACTACAGTGTCTCGGGTGTTTAACAATCGAGGCTATATTAGTGACGCTACGAGAAAAAAGGTATTACAGGCCATGGAAGAGTTGAATTATCGGCCGAATGAGTTGGCTCGGTCGTTTTATAAAAACCGGTCAAATATTATTGGCTTAATCGTGCCAACCGTTTCGAACCCGTTTTTTGGCCAATTAGCGACATGTATTGAAAACTTTGCGTATGACAACAAATACAAAATTCTGATTTGCAATTCAAATTTGGATCAAGCCAAAGAAAAAGAATATGTTGAGATGCTTAAGAGCAACAAAGTTGACGGAATCATTATGGGAAGTCATACGCTCGATGTCGAAGAATTTAAAAATCTGGATTATCCTATCGTTACATTTGATCGAAAAATTTATGATTTTCCGTTTATACGATCAGATAACTATAAGGGTGGAGAACTTGCAACCGAATTGCTGATTCAAAAAGGCTGTAAAAAACTTGCACATATATGCAACAACCTTGAACTTAATATGCTTGGCAACAAGCGGACGGAAGCGTTTGTAGATGTAGCCGGGAAGTATGGCGTGCAAACCGTAATGATTGAAACGGATACAATCGGATTTAACAGGCAGGGGAATGACTTGGCGATTCAGAATATGTTCGAAAAACATCCGGATATCGATGGTGTCTTTGTGAGCAGCGATTTCATCGCATATTCTGTTATGAACATATGCACCATGTCCGGAAGAAAAATCCCGGATGACGTTAAACTGGTAGGTTATGATGATATATTTCTCGGTTCCCTGGTCAAACCTTATTTAACTACCATACATCAGCCGATCGAAACGATGGCTCAATGTGCTGTTCAAACTATTTTTAATCAAATAGAGGGAATCAGGCCGAATGTTGACAATACATTTCCGGTACATTTGGTGGAACGGGAAACGACGTGAATGACAGGAAAATATTTTTGAAACCATATGTCAACCGGTTGACATATACCAGATATAGATGTATGCTAATGATGCAAATGATTTTTAATATTTTGGCAATATCCATTGCATGTTGTGTGGAATGTAAGGGGTTTCTAAAAACCAAAATGAAGGAAGGGTCTAATTTTGAAACGAAAAAGGGGGTATCTGTTTGGAAAAAAAATTTTTAGCTATATGTCAACCGGTTGACATATAGCAGGTATTGATGTTTGCTATTAAAGCAAATGATTTTCATCTCTCGGCAATCACGTATGGCAAATTGGTGTAGTGCTTCATGTAAGTGCTTTCGAAGAATCAAAAAGGAGGAAGGTCTAATGTTGAAAAAGAAAAAAGCGCTGTTATCTGTTGGTTCCATTGCGTTAAGTAGTATGATCGCGGTGAGCGGCTGTGGATCTGCTACATCAGCCAATAATTCATCTGACGCGACAGCAGCCAATTCAAAAGGTCCGATTCAATTGTCTTTGTGGCAGGTCAATGGCTCTCCTGATGAAAACAAGGTGATCAAAGATGAAATTGCAGCTTTTAACAAAGCGAATTCCGGGAAAATACAAGTGAACCTGCAATTTCTGCCGAGGGGAGGAAATGATACTTTTTTCGAAGATAAAGTTACAGCTGCCTTGAATTCCGGAACTTTACCTGACCTTGTATCGATGGACGGCCCTATGGTGGCTCCATATGCAGCAAATAAAATCATTCGCCCGATTGATCAATACGTAACTCCACAGTTGAAAAGTGAATTCTTGCCTTCCATTATCAATCAAGGAACGTATCAGGGGCATCTATATACGCTTGGACAAACCGAATCTGACGTTTTGGTTTATTACAATAAAAAAATGTTCGACGAGGTCGGTTTAAAAGCTCCACAGGCCGTTTCACAAGCGTGGACTTGGCAACAGTTTGAAGATGCAGGCAAGAAACTTAAAAAAGTTTCACAGTGGCCGATCGACTTTTTTGTTACTACAAACGGCGGTGTTAATGAATGGCTCACATATATGGGGACAGTATTTACGTGGTCGAACGGTGGGGATATCATTTCACCGGACGGCAAGACTGTGCAGGGATATTTAAACGGATCAAAGACAATTCAATCACTCCAATACATCCAGAACCTGTTTAATGAAAAACTTGCCACAGTCGCTGACAGTCCGGATGATTTCGCAAAAGGTCGTTCGGCAATCGCTGTCGATGGGGATTGGTTTGCCGAAACCCTTAAACAATATCCGAACCTCCAGTGGGGTATGATGCCTTTACCCTATAGCAAGACGCATGTCTCGCCTTCCGGTAATTGGTGTTGGGGTATTACAACACAGTCTAAGCATCCGCAGGCAACGTTTAAACTTCTCGAATGGCTTACGAATGATACAAATGTTCTATCCATGGTAAAGGCTGACAATCAGCCGCCGGCCAAAAAAGCTGTATACAAAGATCTTCCCATGTATAAAACCTATCCGTATAAGGTGATCTATGATCAACTATTCCAAGATGCGCATCCCAGACCGATTACCCCGGCATACATTGCGCTGTCTCACGCGTATGCCGAAGCGTTTGACGCTGCGGCATCAGGGAAGGATTTCAAAACAGTTTTAAACCAAGGTGTTCAAACGGTTGACCATGAACTGCAAAGATTTCAGCACTAAATCATGAGAAGCAGAATCCTTGGCGGTTCATTTTCGTGCGAAAATTCGTTCCATTGGACCGCCATAAGGAGGGGTAATAATGAATCAAGGGAAAAAGATGGCTTTGGCAGCGAATACGTTTAAGAATCACTCAGCGACGAGTTTAAACAAGATGAAAAGGCGGGAAGCTCTCACAGGGTATGTGTTTATCTTGCCTGCCATGATTCTGTTATTTGTTTTTATTATCTTGCCAATGCTCATGTCCATTTACTATAGCTTTACGGATTACTATCTTTTATCGCCACAACAAAAACACTTTGTAGGTCTTTCTGATTATCACTATGCCTTATCTCAATCTGTTTTTTGGCAGGCACTTAGAAATACGGTCTATTTTACAGTGGTAGTCGTACCGGTACAATGCGGAGTGGCACTTGGGTTGGCGCTGCTGGCCAATAAAAAGCTGCGGTTCATCAAGTTCTTTCGCACGGCATTTTTCAGCCCGGTGGTCATGTCAATGGCCGTTGTATCGATTTTGTGGACACTTTTGTATAATCCTAACCCGGATACAGGACTCATCAATCATTTTCTTGTTTCAATCGGATTGCCGGCACAACAGTTTTTGCTGAGTCAACAGGAGGCGATGAACTCCATTATATTGATGTCTGTTTGGCAAGGTGCAGGATTTCAAATGATGATATTTTTGGCCGGGCTGCAAGATATTCCCGAGCATTTGTATGAAGCAGCATCGATAGATGGAGCAGGTTCCTGGAGAAAATTCTTGCATATTACACTTCCAGGACTTCGAAACGTTTCCATCGTTGTCATAATCACGACTACGATTCAAGCATTTCGGTTGATAATTCAGCCGATGTTAATGACGCAAGGCGGTCCGGTGAACTCTACATTAACTCTCGTATATTTTCTTTATCAAACAGGGTTTGAATTAAAAGACATGGGGACAGCATCGGCGATTGGCGTGATGTTTACGATCATCGTTGTCGCAGTCGCGTTGATACAGCGGTTCGTGTTGAAAGAAGAAAAGGCATAGGAGAGAGTGGCATGAGACATCGAAGATTTCTGAACAATACCGTATCGTACGCAATTCTGATCATCCTGGCGGCAATTTTTCTCTTTCCGCTGGTGTGGATGATCGTATCGTCGTTTAAACAGAATGCCCAAATATACAATGATTTTGGGTCTGTCAAAGCATTCTTGCCGCCAAGACCGCATGTTGGCTATTTCTTAAATTACACCATTGATTTCAGCAATGTACCATTGATTCGACAGGCATTCAACAGCCTGTTTTATACAGCGCTCATTGTAGCAGGCAATCTTATCGTAAACTCAATGGCTGGGTATGCATTTGCCCGATTGAATTTCCCGTTAAAAAGATTCTTGTTTGCATTATTAATCGCACTGCTTGTCTTTCCCTCGGAAATTTTGTTGTTTCCGCAGTACATCATTATCTACAAACTCGGATGGATCAACAGTTACGCTGCTTTAGTCATGCCTGCAGTAGCTGATGCATTTTCGATCTATATTTTACGGCAGTTTTTCTTGGGTATTCCTGCAGAACTGGAAGAAGCGGCGCGTATTGATGGGGCTTCTGCATTGCGTATTTTCGTGCAGGTCGTCCTGCCGTTATCGAAACCGGTGTTGGCGACTGTTGCGGTTCTCTCTTTTGTCGCTCATTGGAATGACTTCTTATGGCCTTTAATTGTTACAACAAGCAGCCAAATGGGCACGATTCAAATTGGCCTGCAGGCTTTATTCGGTGCAAAGGTCACGCAATGGGGCCAAATCACCGCCGGTTTGACATTTGCGACGATACCGATGATTATTGTCTTTTCATTATTTCAAAAATACTATGTCCAAGGGCTAAAATATACCGGCGGCAAATAAGGGTTTGTGAATTTTAACTCTACTTGTCTACACAAAAACATAGTATTAAAGATATCATGCAGGGTTCGATTCAATAGATGGCTGGCAAGAAACGTTAAGTGGAACAAGCCACAAGGACAGCACTTCCCTAAAAGTGGAGGTGCTTTTTCAATCGAATGTTCATTGATAAAAATTTTTATTGATAAAGACGGTATATCCATATTTAAGAAAGAGTGATCATGTGATGGACAAAAATAGCCAACAAGTAATGCTTCAACAACAAGTAATGCTGCAAAAAGCAAATGATTACCTGAAAGAAAGAATGGAGCAAAACACAAGCGGATCTCATCGTTTGGCTTATCATATTGCGGCGCCGGCCAATTGGATCAATGACCCGAACGGACTGATTCAATTTAAAGGCGAATACCATGTGTTTTATCAACATCACCCTTTTTCAGCAGAATGGGGTCCGATGCATTGGGGGCATGTGAAAAGCAAGGATCTGGTTCATTGGGAGCACTTGCCGATCGCCTTGGCGCCAAGCGAAGCATATGACCAAGATGGGTGTTTTTCAGGCAGCGCTGTGGATGACAAAGGGACATTGACCTTAATTTATACCGGGAACGTCTGGATGAATGAGGAACAAACAGAAATCAAACAGATGCAATGCATCGCAACAAGCACAGATGGCATCACGTTTGTCAAAGATGCAGCAAATCCTGTGATCAGTGCACCGGCTGAAGAGGAAGCTGCCGATTTTCGGGATCCGAAAGTCTGGAAATATGAAAAATACTGGTATATGGTACTGGGGACGAAAAAAGAGGAAAAAGGGAAAGCAGTTCTTTATCGTTCTCTGGATCTTCGGAATTGGTCATATGTAGGAGTGATGGCCGAAAGCGACGGATCGCTGGGATATATGTGGGAATGCCCGGATTTCTTTTCACTTGGGGACAAAGATGTGTTGGTTTTTTCTCCACAAGGAATAGATGCAGAAGGAGAGCGTTACCAAAATTTGCATCAGACCGGGTATTTGGTTGGCCATTTGGATTATTCAACGGGAGTTTTTTCACACGGTTCTTTTGAAGAATTGGACAAAGGATTTGACTTTTATGCGGCACAAACGTTTCTTGACGATCAGGGTAGACGAATCCTGATTGGCTGGATGGATATGTGGGAGTCCAAAATGCCCACGCAGGAGCAAGGATGGGCAGGTGCATTGACGATTCCGCGGGTTCTTGAACTCTCAGCCGATGAGAAACTCATCATGAAACCAGTTCCCGAGCTTCAGAAACTGCGGAAAAAATGTTATGGACTTGCAGGAGAACAGATGATTTTTGGTAAATATATACTAGAAGTAGAAGGAGAATGTCTTGAAATCCTTGCGGAATTTTCATTGGAATCCTGTGATGCGAGTGAATTCGGGTTGAAAGTTCGATGTTCAGAAGACGGAAAAGAGGAAACGGTCGTTTCGTATCGTGTCGATCAAAGGCAAGTAACGGTTGATCGCAACCGTTCGGGGATCGGACCGGGTGGCGTTCGCGCAAGTACATTGGAAAGATCGGAAAAGATGAAGATCCGGTTTCATGTGTTTTTAGATCGTTCATCATTGGAGATTTTCGTGAATGATGGAGAATTGGTCATGTCAAACAGAATCTACCCGGATCCACGCAGTCGCGGCGTAGAACTTTTTGCATTTTGTGGCAAGGTGAATTTGCTTTCTTTTGAAGCATGGGAATTAAAAGATATTTGGAAGAAATAAAGGGAGGTCTTATTGTGAAGTATCGACAATTGGGAAACACGGAATTGCATGTAAGTGAAGTCAGTTTTGGCACATGGGCCATCGGCAGCGCCTGGGGAAACGTAAATGATCAAGATTCCATCCGCGGCTTAGAGGCGGCTATGGATGCAGGCGTCAACTTTTTTGATACGGCAGATGTTTATGGGAATGGGCACAGTGAAGAATTGCTCGCTAAAGTGACAAAAGGGAAAGAAAATGAGATTTACATAGCTACCAAATTTTGCCGTGCCGGTAATATATATGATACACAAACGTATTCGGAGAAAACGGTTCGCGGATACTGTGAAGGGAGTTTGAAACGTTTAAATCGTGAACGAATCGATTTGTATCAAATTCATTGTCCACCGCTCGAGATTTTACAGGATGGCACAGTGTTTGAAGTGCTGGACAAATTGCAGGCAGAGGGGAAAATTCGCTATTACGGTGTAAGTGTGGAAAGTGTGGAAGAAGGATTGGTTTGTTTAAGCAATCCGAATGTGAAAGCATTGCAAGTGATTTTTAATATGTTCCGCCAAAAACCATTGGAAAAGCTGTTTCCGGAAGCGCAAGAAAAAGGCGTAGGCATCCTGGCCCGCCTGCCCCTTGCCAGCGGTTTGCTTACCGGGAAATTTCAGGCCGATACCGTTTTTGAAGAAAATGATCATCGCCGCTTTAATGAAAACGGCGAGCAGTTTAATGTAGGCGAAACATTTGCGGGACTAGGATTTCAGAAAGGGTTTGAACTTAGTGAACGGCTGCGCTGGATTGCGGATGGACGGGGAGATATGGCTGCTGCCGCGCTGCGGTGGATCCTGGATCAGGATGCAATCAGTTGTGTAATTCCCGGTTTTAAAAATGAGCGGCAGGTGAAAGGCAATCTGCAGGCACTGGACGTACCTTCTTTTTCCTCCGACGAATTACAGAAGATCGCTGAATTTTATGAAAAAGAAGTGGTTTCACATATTCGCGGGGCATATTGATTTGGAGTATAATCACTCGAATCAGGTTTAAACAAAGTCGGATCTGCTGAAGAGAGTCAATTGTTTGGAACGGATCATTTCGAAACAGAGGATTTTGGGTGGGCTGATTGGATACATCAGCCCGCCTAAAATCTCGCCGAAGGTCTCATTTCCGATCATAAAGTTGAATCGGTTTGCGGACCGGTGAAGAACTCGTTAAGTACCAATGCGGCTGCGCCAATTGCGGTTGCGTTTCTTCCTAAAGAAGAAGCACAAATATTTACTTTTGAGTAAGACATGATCGGACAGCGATTCCGAACCTTCTGTTCGACTGGCTGTAAAATCCACTCTTTTGCTTCGGCAAGTCGATTGCCAATTACGACAAGGGAAGGATTTAATCCATTAATCATATTGGTGATGCCAATACCGAGATATTGGCCAATACATAACATGGATTCGATTGCAGCCGTTTCACCTTCAAAAAGTTTTGCCAAAATTTCTTCAACTGAACAATTTTTACCGGTAATTTGCGAATATTTGGTGGTTAGAGCTTTTTCAGATGCATACATTTCAAAGCAGCCCCGATTTCCGCATGGACATCGAAGTCCTTCCACTTCGATCGTCATATGTCCAAATTCGCCGGCAATTCCCTCGCTTCCACGAAACAAATGATTATTTACGATGATTCCTGTTCCAATACCTGTTCCTGCACTTATATAGATAAAGTTCGGAACATTTCTTCCAATGCCGAACAAATTTTCAGCAAGCGCACCCGCATTCGCTTCATTATCGATCAGGAACGGCAGGTGTATTTGTGCTTCAAGCAGAGCTTTCAATTGTACATCTCGCCATTGCAAATTGGGAGCGTTAAGAACAATGCCATTTGCAAAATCAACAAAACCTGGAACCCCTATGCCAACTCCAAGGATGCCCAATATGGATTTGGGAGTTTGTGCAATGATTTCATTGATCAAGTTCACAAGTGTAGAAGTTACCTGCTGCATATCATTCGTTTGAATGATTGAAATTTCCCGAACGAGAATGATATTTCCAGATAGATCCATAATTAGGATGCGTATATAATTGACACCAAAATCAACTCCAATACTATATCCGGCTTTCGAATTGAACATCAGCATGACGGGACGACGGCCAACCGTCGAATGACCGCGGCCAACTTCTGTGACTAGACCTTCACGTAGCAGATCTTCAATAATCGCGGAAACGGTTGCTTTATTGAGACCAGTCAGAGTTGAAATTTGCGCTCTGGATATTGGACTATGCAGACGTAAAAGGTTAAGCGTGATAGACCGATTTAATTCCTTGATTAGTGACTGATCGCCTGTTCTCATCAGAAAGTTCTCCAAACTTTAAAAAAGTAATAGTGCGTGTTCAAAAAGTGGTTAAGTAAGACACAAGGAGTGCGAAGCCGAAGCACGAAAAGGCGACGGAGTGTACGTGTCTGGTACATGAGTAAGCCTTTGGGGGATTCGGCAAAGCAATCCGCCGTGGAGTTTTGACTACTTTTTGAACATCCTCTAATAGTAATTTGTTTATTCATAAAATCAATTTAAGATGGTAAGGGCCTATTTGACTTCTGAATATTTGATAGGGAACAGTTATATTTAGAAAGTTACACGTTTGATTCATGATCTGTCAAGTGATAAATTTCAAGCAAAACACTTGAAAATCAGGATGTAAATCCGATGTAAATCTTAATAAATTTAGAAAAATTCAAACTGCTAAGCCCGAAAGTCGAAAACTGTCAGATTATTTGGATTTTTATTTATTGACCGCAAATTATGAAAATGCTAGCATAAATATATCGTAATTAGTTTAATCAATAAACAAATCAAAGGGCCATATTTGTTGCAAGGAGTAAATCGGTCCTGGCATGAAACGTAGGGATTGTACAACAAGAAAGCATTGCAGAATTCAAATGATAACCGATGCGTGTTATAAGGGGAGAGATGTTGATGAAGAAGTTGACAAAAGCAATTCCTGTTTGCGTAATGACAGCGTTGTCATTATCTGCTGTATTATCCGGGTGTGGTACGACCAGCACGGCAGCCGGTGGTCAAAACAGCAATAGTAAAACGGTTACAATTTGGGATATTTCTACTGGCAAACAACAGGAGTTAGTAAAAAAAGTAGCATCTGAATTCAATTCCAAACATCCTGGAATCCACGCAGATGTCCAGTTTTTTCAAAATGATCCTTATAAACAAAAATTGCAAATTGCAATGGGTGCGCATAACCCGCCTGATATTTTTTATGGATGGGGCGGGGGAATTCTTAAGTCGTATGTTGATGCAAATGATGTGTATGATTTGACTTCGGCTCTTAACTCCGATCCGAAATGGAAAAACAAATTTTTGCCATCTGTTTTAAAAGGTGTTACGTTTGATGGAAAAATCTACGGTATTCCAATCAATAACGTACAACCCGTTGTTTTCAACTACAATAAAGAGATTTTCAAAAAATATAACGTAACCCCACCGAAGACTTGGGACGAATTGCTTAAAGTCGTTCAAGAACTAAAAAGCCATGGTATCAGTCCAATTGCATTAGCCGGCAAGAATAAATGGCCGGATTTGATGTATGAAGAATATTTAGTGGATCGGATTGGCGGTCCAAAGGCTTTCAATGCGGTCATTCAGAAAAAGCCAAACGCTTGGTCTGATCCGGCATTTATAAAGGCCAACACAATGATTCAAGAATTAGTCAAAATGGGTGCATTTGAAACTGGTTTTACTTCTGTAAACTTTGATACTGGTGAATCGGATGCTCTTGTTTACACAGGAAAAGCAGCAATGCAACTGATGGGTGGTTGGGATTTTGCAAATATTTTGTCGACGGATCCCGCTTATATCAAAAATAAGAATTTTGGTTGGTTCTCATTTCCAACTGTGCAAAATGGAAAGGGCGACCCGAATGACATAGCTGGCAATTTGTCGAATTTTTATTCGGTCGCTTCCGCTTCAAAGAATATTAAGGAAGATGTTACGTATTTAAAGGATGCGGTTTTAAATGATACTGCAGTAAAAGGATACATTGATATCGGGGATGTTCCTCCTGTCAAAGGAATTGAACCACAATTGCAACAAAATCAATATGGCGATTGGTTAAGCTTTATTTATAAGTTGGTAGATAAGGCGCCGAATTTCCAAATGTCATGGGACCAAGCGTTGCCTCCTGAAGAAGCTCAAGCATTATTGACCAATTTGGATCAATTATTCCTGAATCAGATTACTCCGCAACAATTCTCAGACAATATGAATAAATATATCAAATAAAATTAACAAATTAACATATTAACATATCAAATCATTGAAAATACTATCTTTTATTCCGTCACTTTAATCGAACCTTATACGATTTTAAGGTTATCGATTGAGGTGGCGGAAAAAATCAAATAGGGGGGCCGAAATGAAGGAGCAATTGAATTGGCAAAGGATCGTTATGATTACTCCTGCAATTGCCTTTTTTATAATTTTTGCACTCGGGCCTATGGTAATGGCAGGGTATTTTAGCTTTTTGGATTGGAATGGCGTGGCTGTACCTAAGTTTACCGGGTTTTCCAACTGGATAAACGTATTCACCGATAAATTTGCTGGAATGTCTATGCTGCTTACTTTAAAAATGATGATTCTTACTTGGGTTATACAGACGCCTATAAGCTTGTTGCTGGGTGTTTTTCTTGCCGGGAAACAACGATATCGATCGATATTAGGCGTGTTTTACTTTTTTCCACTGTTGTTTTCATCAGCAGCAATTGGAATTACTTGGTCGTATATTTTAAATCCGAATTTTGGATTGGTCAATTCTTTATTTCATGCGTTAGGTTTGTCGAGTTTGGCAAAGGACTGGATTGGCAATCCGCAGTTGGCATTATATACAATTGCTGTTGTAATTGCATGGCAATTTATTCCTTTTCATACGTTGTTGTACCAGGCAGGGACACGTCAGATTCCGGATGCAATTTATGAAGCTGCTGAAATAGATGGGGCGACTGGCATAAAGAAATTTTTCCACATTACGTTACCGCAGTTAAAATACACGATTACAACGTCCTCCCTATTGATGTTAACAGGGTCGTTAACGTACTTTGATCTGGTTTATGTAATGACAGGCGGAGGTCCGGGGAACGCTACGATGATTTTACCGATGTATATGTATAAGACTGCTTTTATGGACCAACGGATGGGCTATGGAAGTGTCTTGGCGATCATACTTGCAGTGATTGGCATTCTATTATCGTTAGTCATGTTAAAGATCACCGGTTTCAATAAAATGGAAAGTCAAATGGAAGGAGTGTGATTGGTTTGTTGTCAACTGCGGCTAAACCCGTTGTTCATTTTAAACAAAAAAAAATACGAAAACGATCAAGATTGAATCCACTTCTCCCTTTGTTTGGTTTGCTGTGGCTGCTTTTCTCCTTTTATCCGGTATTTTATATGTTGATAACCAGTTTGCGTTCACAAGCCGGATTCTTGCTTGGGGTACCATGGTTGCCATCGGCGCATCCTACCTTTGAAAACTATTTGACCGTATTGCAAAACGATTTTCAAAAATACTTTCTAAATAGCGTCATTGTCTCAGTGGTTACCGTTTTTTTGATCGTTTTCGTTTCCGTTTCTTCTGCATACGTAATTGTCCGCACGAAAACAAAAACGGTTCGCTTTATTTTTAACGTGTTTCTTGTTGGGCTAGCGATTCCCATTCAAGCTGCGATTATACCTATTTATGTTTTAATAGGAAAACTTGGCGTATACAATACGTTACTTGGATTGATTTTGCCTTCCGTGGCGTTTGGTATTCCGCTGACTGTTTTAATTCTTGTCAACTTTATTCGTGATATTCCGAATGAGTTGTATGAATCCATGGCACTTGAAGGCATTACGGATTTTGGAATGTTGAAAAGCCTGGTAATACCATTGACGAAACCTGCTTTGATGTCTGTTGCAATCTATAACTTTGTACAGGTCTGGAATAATTTTCTCTTTCCGCTGGTTTTAACACAAACGCCGGATGTGCGAGTAATGCCTCTGGCCGTTGTCAGTTATCAAGGAGAATTTACAATTAACGTGCCTGTTCTTTTGGCTGCAGTGGTATTGTCTGCACTCCCGCTAATTTTAGCATATGTATTTGGCAGACGTTATCTGTTGAAAGGTCTGACGGCAGGTTTTAGCAAATGATTTCAAGGGGTGAATAAAATGGAAGAAATTCGCGTTGGCATGGTGGGATATAAATTTATGGGCAAGGCGCATAGTCACGCCTATCACGACATCCCTCTTTTTTTTCCGGAAGTGCCTCGGCTGGTAAAGCAAGTTCTTTGTGGACGGGACATAAAAGATGTAACACGTGCACAAAAACAATTCGGATGGAATGAGATTGAAACAGACTGGCGGAAGTTAGTGGAGCGGGAAGATGTGGATTTACTCGATGTTTCAGCGCCGAGCAATGTCCATAAAGAAATCGTCTTGGCTGCTGCTGCAAACAAAAAGCATATTTTTTGCGAAAAACCGTTGGCACTTTCATTAAAAGATTCAAAAGAAATGCTAGACAGCGTTACGAAGGCTGGAATCACACACATGGTCGGTTTCAACTATCGCTTTGCACCGGCCGTCAAGCTTGCAAAATCACTCATTGAAAGCGGCAGATTGGGTAAGATCTACCATTTTCGCGGGCTCTTTTTACAAGACTGGATCGTTGATCCAGCTTTCCCATTGGTATGGCGTTTGCAAAAGGAGATAGCCGGATCAGGGTCGCATGGCGATCTGGGAGCACATGTGATTGATATGGCACGCTACCTGGTTGGTGAATTTAGTGAAGTGATTGGTATGAGTACGACATTTATCAAAAAACGCCCAATTGCAGAAGGCATGATCGGGTTATCAGGCAAATGTTCAAATTCCGGGCAATACGGGGAAGTTACCGTTGATGATGCAACTGCGTTTCTTGCAAAATTTGCAAATGGAGCAATCGGAACTTTCGAGGCAACCCGATTTGCTCCAGGTCATCGGTGCACCAATTTCTTTGAAATTAACGGCAGTCTCGGCAGTGTTCGTTTTGATTTCGAACGCATGAATGAATTGGAGGTTTATTTTATTTCAGATGCTGCTGATGTGCAAGGATTCCGACGTGTATTGGCGACAGATGCTGCACATGCATACAGCGGACACTGGTGGCCTGCCGGGCACACAATCGGTTATGAACATACAATGGTACACGAAATTGTGGAATTGCTTGAGGCAATCGGCGAAGGACGCCAACCGATTCCGAACTTTTATGATGGTGTCAAGTGTCAAGAAGTATTGGAAGCCGTTGAGATATCCGTTGCAGAACGTCAATGGGTGAAAATCGAACACGAAGAAAATCAGGAATGAAAAGGTGGAGAGTACCTGCTTAAACATTTATTTTTAAAAGAAAGAGTTGGTGAAATCAGGTGGGCGCAAATAAAAAACAGGCCTTGGTCGTGCAGGGCGGTTGGGAAGGACATCAACCGAAAGAAGTTTCTGAAATTTTGGCCGGTTTATTGCAAGAGGAGAATTTTCAAACAGAAATTTTTGATACACTTGATTGTTTTTTGGACGCTGATCGTTTGCAACAAACCGATCTGATTGTACCAATCTGGACGATGGGCACGATAGCGAAGGAACAACTTGCGCCGTTGCTGGCAGCTGTAAAAAATGGAACAGGGATTGCCGGATTGCACGGAGGAATGGCTGACGCTTTCCGGAATGAAACCGAGTATCAGTATATGGTTGGCGGACAATGGGTCGCACATCCGGGCGGGGACGGTGTTACATACGAGGTACAAGTGGAGAAAAAGAATCACCCGTTGATGCAAGGAATTGAGGATTTTACTGTAAGCACTGAAAAGTACTATATGCATATTGACCCGGTCATTGATGTTCTGGCAACAACAGACTTTGATGGAGTCAAGATGCCGGTCGTATGGACCAAACATTATGGTTCCGGGAAAGTATTCTACTGTTCCCTTGGGCACCAGGCGAACATTGTCCGAATGCCTCAAGTATTGGCAATCATGCGGCGCGGGATGGTATGGGCGGCGCGTTAGTCTCGACTCAGGATAAAGGGGTTTTCGATGTGAAGCGAATGAAAGTTGGAATCATTGGTTGCGGCAATATCAGTACGATATATTTGAAAAACTGCAAACAATTCTCGGTGCTGGATGTGGTCGCATGTGCAGATATTGATTTGGACCGCGCCAGGGCAAAAGCAGATGAGTTTGGTTTGCAAAAACCATATACAGTTGAACAAATTTTAGCGGATCCAGAAATTGAAATCATTATAAACTTGACGATTCCACAAGTACATGCAGAAGTTTCCTTGGCAGTACTTGAAGCCGGCAAACATGTATATGTAGAAAAACCACTGGCTGTTGCTTTGGAAGATGGCCGAAACGTATTGGAATTGGCAAAGAGGAAGGGATTGCGGGTCGGTTCCGCTCCGGATACCGTGCTCGGCGGAGGAATACAAACATGCCGCAAACTGATTGATGAAGGATGGATTGGCAAGCCTGTTGCAGCAACAGCGTTTATGACCAATCACGGGCATGAGCGTTGGCATCCGGATCCTGAATTTTTCTATCAGGTTGGTGGCGGGCCGATGTTTGATATGGGACCCTATTATCTTTCAACACTTGTCAATCTCATTGGTCCGGCAACACGTGTAACCGGATCCGCACAAATTACGTTTCCGGAACGAACCATCACAAGTGAAAAGAAATTTGGGCAGAAAATCCCGGTTGAAGTTCCCACACATGTGGCAGGGGTGATTGATTTTGCTGATGGTGCAGTGGGGACGATTATTACAAGTTTTGACATATGGCATGCAGAGTTGCCGAGAATTGAGGTTTATGGTACCGAAGGGACATTGAGCGTACCTGATCCCAATACGTTCGGCGGTCCTGTTCGAATTCGCCGGCAAGGGGCGGGACAGTTTGATGAAATACCACTTACACATGAGTTTACGGAAAACAGTCGGGGGCTTGGGGTTGCCGATTTGGCTTTTGCGATTCTAAATCAACGTCCGCATCGTGCAAGCGGCGAATTGGCATACCATGTACTTGAAATGATGCATGGATTCCACATCGCCTCAAAAGCCGGGAGCCATTATAAACTCGCCAGTACGTGTGACCGTCCGGCACCGTTGCCGATTGGTTTTTCCAAGCACACAATTTCAACAACAGGTTTGCACGAATGAGAGCAAAAGAAAGCAAAATCGAATGTGAAGAAAAGGAGAGTCTAGAGCCTATGTCAGATGTATATTTGGATTCTGGCCAACCGATCGAAAAAAGAGTCGAGGATTTGCTTGCGCGAATGACTGTTGACGAGAAAATCGCACAGTTAAGCGGAATTTGGGTATATGAACTATTACATGATATGACTTTTTCATCTGATAAAGCGGATTTCCTAATGAAATACGGGATTGGCCAAATTACCCGGATTGGCGGGGCGAGTAGTTTAGATCCGCAGGAAACGGCCAAATTGGCTAACCAAATACAAAAATACTTAATGGAACATACAAGACTTGGAATACCTGCATTGGTACATGAGGAAGCTTGCAGTGGATATATGGCAAAAGGGGCAACCTGTTTTCCGCAAACGATAGGAGTTGCAAGTACCTGGAACCCTGACATTGTCGAAAAAATGGGATCTGTGATTCGCGAGCAAATGAAATCGGTGGGCGCCCGTCAGGCACTTGCTCCGCTTCTTGATGTGACAAGGGATGCAAGATGGGGAAGAGTTGAGGAAACGTTTGGGGAAGATCCTTATTTGGTCAGCAGCATGGGAGTCTCTTATATTCGCGGATTGCAAACAGAGAATGTAAAAAATGGCGTGATTGCAACAGGCAAGCATTTTGTCGGATACGGAAATTCTGAAGGCGGCATGAACTGGGCACCTGCCCATATCCCGACACGTGAACTCTATGAAGTTTTCCTATATCCGTTTGAAGCCGCCGTGAAAGAAGCAAATCTTGGATCTATTATGCCGGCATATCACGAGCTTGATGGAGTCCCATGCCATAAATCGAAACAGCTTTTGCGGGATATTTTACGCAAAAAATGGGGATTTGACGGAATTGTAGTATCGGATTACTTTGCTATCCATATGCTTTATGATTATCACCATTTGGCGAAGAATAAGAAGGAAGCAGCCAAATTCGCGTTAGATGCCGGTGTTGATATTGAATTGCCCAGTACGGATTGTTATGGTTTACCCATAAAAGAAATGATCGAACAAGGCACGATTGGCATGGATCTGATCGACGATACGGTACGTCGAATTTTACGGGCCAAATTTTCGCTGGGACTATTTGAAAATCCATATGTTGATGAAGGCCATACCGTTGAAGTGTTCGATACATCGGAGCAACGGCAATTGGCTCACAAAATTGCACAAGAATCTATCATTCTCTTAAAAAATGAAAAGAAAGTATTGCCTTTAAAGAAAGAGCTTCGATCGATTGCCGTGATCGGCCCAAATGCGGATCGTGTTCGGAATTTGATTGGCGATTACGCATATCCCTGTCATATCGAAACATTAATTGAGATGCGTGACAGCGGCAATGTTTTCAACACACCACTACCAGAACGTTTGGATCTTACCGATAATTTTGTACCCATTATAAGTATTCTTGAAGGGATTCAAGAGAAAGTTGCAGCGGACACAAAAGTCCTGTTTGCGCAAGGGTGTAACGTAACCGGCGATGATGTTGAAGGCATTTCAGAAGCTGTTGAAATTGCAAAACAAGCGGATATCGCGATTGTAGTCGTAGGTGATAAAGCGGGATTAACGGATAGTTGTACGACTGGGGAATCCAGAGATCGCGCCGACCTGAACTTGCCGGGTGTTCAGGAACAATTGGTGAAGTCAGTCTATGAAACCGGGACTCCGGTAGTAGTTGTGCTCGTAAACGGAAGACCTTTATCGATGAATTGGATGGCAGAAAACGTGCCTGCCATTCTCGAAGCATGGCTGCCCGGTGAAGAAGGAGCTAGAGCAGTAGCTGATATCCTGTTTGGAGATTACAATCCGGGGGGAAAACTACCGATTTCGGTACCGCGTTCCGTTGGCCAGATACCTGTATATTATTATCACAAACCATCCGGAGGCCGCTCCCACTGGAAAGGTGATTATGTTGAAATGAGTACGAAACCGTTGTATCC
This sequence comes from Fodinisporobacter ferrooxydans, assembly GCF_022818495.1. Taxonomy (GTDB): domain Bacteria; phylum Bacillota; class Bacilli; order Tumebacillales; family MYW30-H2; genus Fodinisporobacter; species Fodinisporobacter ferrooxydans. The sequence continues at coordinate 2,572,395 of NZ_CP089291.1, forward strand.
ATTCGGGTTCGGATTAAGCTATACAGAATTCTCCTATGCGAATCTCCGTATTTCAAACCGACAAGTGCCGACACAAGGAACCGTCGAGATTTCCCTCGATATACAAAATATTGGTGATCGTCCGGGAGACGAAGTCGTTCAGCTTTACATCCATGACGAATTGGCGAGTATCACAAGGCCTGTCAAACAGCTCAAAGGATTTCAACGCATCACATTGAACGCCGGAGAGACAAAAACGATCACATTCCAATTGAATGTGGAGCAACTCGGGTTTTACAACGAAGATCTGCAATATGTAATCGAGTCCGGTCGCATAAACGTACTGATTGGCAGCTCGTCTGAAGATATCCGGTTGACAGGTTCGTTTGAAATCGCAGGGAAGACGGAAGAGATAAGCAATCGATATTTTATTACCAAAGTTCGGGTGCAAAAGGGACAAAGTGTACAGGAGGCGATCAAATGAGTTTTTTTCCGAATGTAAAAAGAATTCAATATGAAGGTTCAAAATCAAAAAATCCATTGGCGTTCAAATATTATAACCCGGATGAATTGGTTGCAGGCAAACGAATGGAAGACCATCTGCGGTTCTCGGTTGCATTCTGGCATACATTTACATTCAGCGGTACGGATCCTTTTGGTGCAGCGACTATGCAAAGACCATGGAATGATTTGTCCGGTCTGGAATTAGCCAAAACGCGAGTGGAAGCCGCGTTTGAATTCTTTGAAAAACTTGGTGTTCTCTATTTTGCGTTTCATGATCGCGATATTGCTCCGGAGGGAGATACGTTAAGGGAAACCAACAAAAATTTGGACATCATTGTTGCACAAATGAAAGATTATATGAAAATGAGCGAAACAAAACTATTATGGAATACTGCCAATATGTTTACACATCCCCGTTTTCTGCATGGTGCCGCTACCAGTTGCAATGCCGGAGTTTTTGCCTATGCAGCGGCGCAAGTAAAGAAGGGGCTGGAGGTTGCCAAGGAATTGGGCGCGGAAAATTACGTGTTTTGGGGCGGCCGGGAAGGATATGAAACACTCCTGAATACGAATATGAAATTGGAGCAAGACAACCTTGCGCGTTTCTTCCATATGGCGCTTGACTATGCAAAAGAAATCGGATTTACCGGTCAGTTTTTGATTGAGCCAAAGCCCAAGGAACCAACCAAACATCAATATGATTTTGATGCTGCAACTACGATTGCGTTCTTGCAAACATATGGACTGAAAGATCATTTTAAACTGAATATCGAAGCCAATCATGCCACACTGGCCGGACATACGTTCCAGCATGAGTTGCGGGTGAGCCGGATGCACGGCATGCTCGGCTCTGTCGACGCGAATCAAGGGGATTTGTTGCTCGGCTGGGATACGGATGAATTTCCGACAGATCTATATGAAACCACATTAGCGATGTATGAGATTCTGCAGAATGGCGGACTTGGCAATGGAGGCTTAAATTTTGATGCGCGACCAAGACGTTCTTCTTTTGACACCGACGATCTGTTTTACTCCCATATCGCGGGCATGGACAGCTTTGCGAAGGGATTAAAAGTTGCCGGCAAGTTGCTTGCAGATGGTGTATTTGAAACGTTTATCAATAACCGTTACCGTAGTTATGAATCTGGAATCGGATTGGATATCGTATCCGGAAGGGCGAATTTTCATATGCTTGAAGAATATGCTTTGAACAACGAAATCAAAAACGAGTCCGGCAGATTGGAAATGTTGCGATCCGTTCTCAACCAATACATTTCCCAAGAATAAAAGTTAGTGAACTGGGGAGCAGGAATAGGAATAGGAATAGGAATAGGAATAGGAATAGGAATAGGAATAGGAATAGGAAAGAGGGGTCTCATTCGGTACCCCTCTTGTATTCTTTCCTTTTAAAAAATATTTTGTTTGCTTAAGACAGCAGCAGAAACACTATCGATTGAATACGGACGTAAACGGACTTGGTATTCGAACGGTCCCGTTTTGAGTTGATATTGCGGCAATACATCTGGTCCGCATGTCGCGCTGCCCAATCCGTGTTGTGCTGCATCGAGATGCAAAACAAGATCTTCACGGGGAGTCAGTTCATGCGTATGTTTGGCCCGTTCGAAATCTTCCGGCAAAAAGCGATGTACACTAAAGTTAAAGTCTCGGAATCCAACAGCCAAAAGGCCTGCTCCCCGTGAATTTGTAAGCGAAACCCAACGCACATCCGTGCGATTTCCGTTCTCCTGCGGATGCACGTAGTTGGTCATCAATTCATCCGCATTCTTTTTGTAAATATCGATTTTTCCCGCCTGTTTGCTATCGGAATACGATTCTCCGGGGCCGCGCCCATACCAGATGACAGTATCCAGGAATTTTGGCAGCTTCATTTGCAGACCTATGCGCGGAAGTGTGCTTGGAAACTCGCCTTCCGGTATTCCTTGTACACGCAGTATGACATCGCCCGAACCAAATATGGTATACGTATATGTCGTCCGGATCCCCCATTTCCATACGGGCGGTGCAAGGCGAACATTCACCGTGATTTGCACATGATATTCATTGACTGAATATGCAACGGAATCGACGCGGTGTTTCATTCCATGCACCCCAGCATGTTTCCATTCTTTCAAAGAAATGTGATCATTATCTACTGGAGCCCTCCAAACATTTAATCTGGGGCCTTCATGTAGCAGCGTTTGGCCAAGGTACGTCCAGGCAGCGATTTGACCGTACACTTTGCTGAAAGTTAGTGCAAAATCACGTCCTGTGACTTGAAGAGCCGTTTTCGTTTCTTCCACATGCAAGGGAAGTTCGATGCTGACATTGCGTCTCGGCTGCTTTTGCGGCAATTCAAATTGTGCCCATGCGACTTCATGTCCTGCTTTTGCCCACATCGTATCGACAGCCAATCGGAATGAGATGTTTAACCAATAATCGGCTCCAGCCGATAAAACACTTGGCAACTGATACGGCACTGACACCGTTTTGCTTTGTCCTGGCGGAATCTCGGGCAAAGTTAACGAACCGGAATGCTGGATCGCTCCATCGGACGTGACATTCCAAGATACCTGCAAGTGTTTCAAGGATATAAAATCGTAACGGTTCGTCACTTGTATCGTTCCGTCTGCCAACTGCAACGCATCGACTTTGACCGGTTCGATCGCTTTTTTGTATTCAATGAGTCCGGGACTTGGGGTACGGTCCGGGAAAATCAATCCATCGATGACAAAGTTTCCGTCATGTGGCCGGTTCCCAAAATCACCGCCATATCCAAAATATTCTTTCCCGTTTTCCGCCATTTGGCGGATTCCGTGATCGATCCATTCCCAAACAAACCCGCCTTGCAGACGATCGTATGTATAAAAAACTTCAAAGTATTCTTTCAATCCCCCAGGTCCATTCCCCATGGCATGTGCAAATTCACACAAGATGTGCGGATGTTTCAAATCTGTCCGCTTGCCTAACACTTCCATATCCTGAACGGATGTATACATTGTGCTATACACATCTGCTGTTTTTGCGCCCGCGGTTGTTTCAAGCTTTTGTTGATTCAGCGTGTTTTCTTTATTTAGAAGAATATAGCGCGTTTCGCCCTCATAATGAATCACACGAGTCGGGTCAAAGCTTCTCGCCCATGCGGACATCGCTGCATGATTGCGGCCCAATCCGGATTCATTTCCCAATGACCACATGATAACGCTTGGGTGATTCTTGTCCCGATGCACCATGCGTTGCATGCGGTCCAGACAAGCTGGCTGCCACTCCGGACTGTCGGTCAGTTGTGTCCAATCCCCGACCACGTCAAACCCATGTGTTTCCAAATCCGCTTCATCGATGACATAGAATCCAAAGATATCGCACCATTCATAAAATCGTGGATCGGACGGATAATGGGATGTCCGGATCGCATTGATGTTGTGCTGTTTCATAATGAGAAGATCTTGTTTCATCACCTCGAGAGGAATGGAACGTCCAAGGTCAGGATGATGTTCATGGCGATTCACGCCTTTGAACAGGATTGGCACACCGTTGACAAGAAGCAAGCCGTCTTTGATTTCTACGGAGCGGAAACCAACCCGTACAGGAACGGTCTCGACCAGATTGTTCGTGCTGTCTTTCAAAGCAAGCAGCAAATGGTACAAATAAGGCGATTCTGCAGACCATTTTTGTGGTTTCGAAACCACAAACTCCAAATGAGATACATCCGCAATCGTTGCGTTGTCGATCGCTTGAACCACTTGATAGCTGGCGTCAAGCAATTGAACTTCAACCTGATATCCTTGTATGTCTGCCTGTCGTGTGTTGCATAACGACATCTGAATCTTCAATTTTGCATCTTGATACGCTTCATCCAATTGGGTTTGAACAAATACGTCATCGATATGGACAAAAGGTGTCGCGAGCAAATAGACATCGCGGAAGATGCCGCTCAACCACCACATATCCTGATCTTCCAGATAACTTCCATCCGACCATTGATAGACGCGAACGGCAAGCGTATTTGTTCCTTCATGGACATATGAAGTAATGTCAAATTCGGACGGTGTTCGGCTGCCTTGGCTATAGCCGAGTTCCTTGCCATTGACCCATACGTGGAAAGCGCTGTCGACGCCTTCAAACCGCAAGCGAATTCGCCGATTGCTCCAACTCGAATCGATCGTAAATTCCCTGCGGTACGATCCCGTTGGATTTTCCGTCGGCACATGCGGCGGATTTACCGGAAACGGGTAAATCACGTTCGTGTAATGTGGAGTGCCATATCCATGCATTTGCCAGCAAGAGGGAACAGCAAGCATGTCCCAATCTTGTACATCATAGTCAGGATGGTAAAAGTCTTCCGGTGCTTCCATGACAGTTTTCGAGTAGTGGAATTTCCAGTTCCCGTTTAACAACTGAAATCCAATCGATTGTTCGCGTTCATAAGAAAGCGCCTCGCTGACATCCGCATAAGAAAAGAAGTAGGATCGTGCAGGTAAACGGTTTCTTTGCAGGAGTGATGGATTCTCGTAATCTGGTGACATGCGCAATCGGCCCTCCTAAGTTAGGGATAAAATGGTGGGAATCATGTATATGCAAAATGAAAATCTGGTAATGATTCTTAGTATAGCAAAAAAAATCTAAAAGGGAACCGTTTTCAAAAAAATCTGGATACGTGTTCAGGATTCAGTTACAATAGGTAACAACAAAAACATTTGCAGAAGGGGAAAACCATGGCAACACGACAGGATGTGGCAAAATTAGCCGGAGTTTCACCGTCGACAGTTTCCAGAGTCATCAATGAAAACGGATATGTGGCGGAAGATGTGCGGAAACGCGTCAAACAAGCAATTCAGGAATTGAATTATATTCCCAATCGGGTGGCAAGGAGTTTGCGTATGCAAAAATGTCGGCAAATTGCCTGCATTACCCCATCCATCAGCAACTCATTTTACCATGAAATTGTCATGGGCATCGAAGAAATTGCGCTGGAGAATGGTTATACGTTTTCGCTCTATAACTTGACATATGAGAAACGAGAATACCTCAAACTGATACTGGAAGGGTTTCATGATGGCGTCATCTTGCTGCAGCCATCCGAAGTGGAAAAAATCCTGCCCTTGGAACAAATTGCAAAGCATCTGCCGATCAGTATGTACTGTGACCGCAGAGAAGTTGCGGCCATTCCTCATGTGTATGTAAATTTGCGCCGTGCGATGCGGAAGAATGTCAGTCATTTAATTCGTTTGGGCCATCGTGATATCATCTTTCTTGGGTATGAATTTCATGCACCTGAGGAAAATCCAAGATTTCAAGGGTATGTGGATGCCATGAATGAGTTCGGATTGCCGATCTTGCCGCATCATCAGCAATTTATTCCGGATTTGAAGGATACGTTGACGGTTGGGTATCAAAAAATGATCGAGTTCCTGGAGAGGGGTATGACATGTACGGCAGTTGTTGCCTCCAATGACTTATTGGCGGTCGGTGCGATGCGCGCATTTACCGAAAGAGGGATGCGAGTCCCTGATGATGTGTCGATCACAGGTGTTGATGATTCGGAGATTTCAAGATTGATTACACCTAGTCTTTCTACCATTGGCATCCCAAAGCAAGAGATCGGGAATCTCCTGATGCGGCAATTGTTAGACCAAATCAATGGGATGCAAACAGTTTATCCTGCGATCGAAGTATCAACGGAACTGATCATGCGGGAGTCTGTCATGAAAAAGAAAATAAAAATCGAATGATGTCTGGCAAATATCTGTACGTTTTTTGGCGTTGTGAATATTGATGATCGCAACGCAACGTTTCATTTTCTATGGACTCGATTTCATATGCAATAGAATCCAGTATTCCGGCAAAAATCAAAAAACGATGCAATTTCGGCTTTTCTAATCGAATGGAAACGAGCAAAAAAGTTATTGACAAGCCCTAGAAAAAACAAATATAGTAAATGCATGGAATTACAGTAATTACACTTCCATCATTTGATCATCATCTGTTATATGAACACGAAACCATAATGAAAGAACAATCGTTCAGCAAGAGGCAACTGGAAGAACTACATAGCAAAAAGCGGGTTACATTTTTCACACTTTATGAATGCGATTTCATAGTAAAAGGAGAGAATGTTATGAAAAAAACAGTTTTAGGAATCAGCGCAGTGCTTGCAACAAGTCTGTTGGCAACAGCCTGTGGTTCCAGCAGCTCTTCTACTGCCGCATCCGGTGGAAATTCATCATCGGCGGGTTCTGAAACGATTACAGTTGCTTCATGGAATGACGCTGCAGACTCATTAAAAGCGGAAATTGCAGGATTTAACAAAAAATATCCCAATATTAAAGTAAATATTCAATATGTGGATACAAATTATACAAAAATCATGCCGGAATTGGCATCCGGTTCCAACGTTCCTGATATCATTCAAACACAAAATCGGGATTTTCCGGCATTCATGAAAAAATTCCCCGGCGAATTTGTTGATATCACGAATCAAACGAAGGACTTGAAAGACAAGTTTGTTGCGTCTGCATGGGAGCCGGTTACAGGCAGCGACGGAAAAATCTATGCAATGCCTTGGGATCTAGGTCCGGCTGCCGTGTATTATCGAAAAGACATGTTCCAGCAGGCAGGTGTGGATCCGAATTCCATTAAAACTTGGGATGATTTCATCAAAGCCGGGAAACGTGTGGAGGCGAAATTTCCAGGTGTGAAAATGGAAGGCTATCAAGAGGCCAATTTTGATCCTTACGAAATATTTTTAAATGAATTGGCTGGAAATTACGTTACGTCTGGCGGGAAAATCGACATAACATCCAGTCAATCCAAACAAGCTCTTTCATTGTTGCAAAAAATGCACAAAGCAGGTCTTTTGCTGGATGTAAAGGATTGGAACGGCCAAATTACAGCCATCAATAACAACAAGTTGGCATCGATCATTTATCCGGTCTGGTATGCAGGAACTCTTATGAATTCTGTGAAAGACCAATCGGGGAAATGGGGCATCATGCCGCTTCCGGCGTTTACAGCAGGAGGAAACAACCAGGCGAACTTGGGCGGTTCCGTTTTGGCTATTACGAAACAATCGAAACATCCGGACGCGGCCTGGAAATTTATCCAATATAGTTTAGCAACGGATGAAGGGGAAAGTGTCATGTTAAAATACGGATTGTTCCCTTCCTATACCCCATTTTATAGTAATGCAGAATTCAAGAAAACAAATGATTACTTCGGGACACCGATTTATAACTTCTTTGCGTCCCAAACGAAAAACATTCCGCCTTTGAATCATGGACCGATTATGCTGGATGCATCGAAACCGCTCGGCGATATGGAAGCAGCCGTTCTCTCTGGAACAAGTCCGGATCAAGCAACACAAACAGCAGCAGAAGCCATTTCGAAATCCACCGGTCTTCCGCTGAAGTAATCGCTTATGGGGCGTTCGATATCCGGGCGCCCAGTCCCTCCGTCCCCCCAGTCCCATAGAAGAGAGGTGCCGACTTTGAGCCAATCTGTTTTAACAAACATCTCATCATCTGTTAAAAAGGGAATTACGCCACGGTCACTTGTATCAAAAAATATGGCACCCTATGTGTTTTTAACTCCTTTTGTTATCGTGTTTGTAGTATTTATGGTCTACCCCATTTTGGATTCTCTTTATTTGTCTTTTACGTCCGCACAAGGGAGCACGTCCGACTGGATTGGTCTCGCCAACTTTAAAAACGTCCTCACTGACGGATTATTTTGGAAATCGCTAGGAAACACAGCAATTATTTTGGTTGTACAGGTTCCTATTATGCTATTTCTTGGCACGCTGTTAGCAGCTTCCTTAAATTCCAAATTTGTAAAAGCACGCGTCGTCTTCCGTTTAGCCGTATTTTTGCCGGTACTGATCGATTTGGTAACGTATTCGATCGTGTTTTCCATTATTTTCAATACCCAATATGGTATTTTAAATTATCTTTTGGGATTGATTCATATCGCGCCGGTTCAATGGCTGCAAAATGCCGTTTGGGCCAAAATTGCGATCATAGTCGCAATTACTTGGAGATGGACGGGATATAATGCGATTATCCTGCTTGCAGGGCTGCAGGCAGTTCCCGAAACTCTGTATGAAGCGGCGAACGTGGATGGTGCATCTCGCGTAAAACAGTTTTTCTTTATTACGATTCCCATGCTGAAACCGATTCTTTTATTTTGCGGGATTTTATCCACAATCGGAACTTTACAGCTCTTTACAGAGCCTTTCTTGTTGACGAACGGCGGTCCCAATAATGCGACAGAAACGCCTGTCATGTACATTTATCAATTTGCATTCCAAAGTTTCCATTTTGGTTATGCATCTGCGGCTGCATATGTCTTAACAATTCTGATTGCAATTTTAAGTTATGTCCAAATTCGCGTCACAAAGGGAGGGGAACTGTAATGAGCAGAACAGGAATCACTCCGAAAATCATTACCTATTTGTTTTTGAGTCTTTCGTTGCTTGTTTCCGTGTACCCATTTTATTGGATGGTTATAGGTTCGACTTTGGATGGCAGCACGATTTTTCATCTGCCACCACATTTGTTGCCAGGCGGCCATTTTATCCAAAACCTGCAAGGTTTAGAAGCGGCAGGTCCGGTATGGACAACTCTTTGGAACAGTTTGTTTATTGCTATTGTTTATACAGTTGCCACTTTATACCTTTCAGCAATTGCCGGGTATTCGTTTGCAAAGTATGAGTTCAAAGGAAAACAAATATTGTTTTTAGTCGTGTTGGTAACGATGATGTTGCCTCAACAAGTCACATTGATTCCGTTATTTAAAATGATGAGCGTGTTTGGCTGGCAAAATCAGCCCCAATCTGTGATCCTCCCATCTTTGGCGAATGCATTCGGCGTTTTCTTTATGCGGCAAAATATGATGAATGTGCCGACGGATATGATTGAAGCGGCACGTATTGACGGATGTGGGGAACTTTCTATTTTTCACCGGATTATTTTGCCGACAACCTATCCTGCATTATCCGCATTGGCTATTTTAAGTTTTATTCAACAATGGGGGAACTTTATGTGGCCGTTGGTCATTTTACAGAACCAATCTTCCACAACATTGCCCGTCTTTTTATCCATGCTTGTTCAACCCGGACAAGTGATTCATTATGGACAAGTTCTAACGGGGACTGTAGTCGGGATTATTCCGATTCTGGTAGTTTTCCTGGTATTCCAAAAATACTTTGTATCCGGCATCTATGGAGGTGCCGTCAAAGGATAAGCGGAGAAGCGCGAACATAAAAATGACAGGTATTGATACAGATCATTCAAAATATGATATAGCAATTGCTGATGTTTTATAGTATGTTGAAACCAAAACATAAAATATGCAATACGGCTCGAAGCGGTTATTGTTTGTTATATGAGTTCATTCTTCCTTTTGAGGGTGCCGATCGTATTGCAGTATACGGAACTGATTCCTATGCAGACAAAAGGAAGCATTGCGTGAAACATCCAAAAGGTTCGATCGGTATTCGGAAATGGGGGTTGATCCTGGAAAACAAATCAAGTAAAACCCGTCTTGAATTCAAGGCGGGTTTATGTATGATCCGATGGATTGAGAATCTACATGAAAAGACCGGATGGGATGATGGGGATATGGATGCGAAAAAAAGAAATTTCATCTTGATGTTTATTGATCCAATCGTATTTACGATCGGGATGACGTTTTTATCGGTAAACGCGGTAATGACATATTTTTTATCCAACCTAGGCGCCAGTACGTTTGAAATCGGGCTTGCAAATGCCCTTGTTTCCATCGGCGCATTTGTTTCTCAACCGATTTTTGCAAAAAAAGTAATGAATCTTCCTTATAAATTAAAAACGTTTGTAAAGCTGCTATTTGCACAACGTATCTTTTTCTTGGCATTTATTCTCACCATTCCCTTCTTTTCCGTATCACATCCGCATTTTATGGTAATGTTATTTTTGATCTGTTGGTTGGGGTTTAATTTTTTTGTGGGTTCCTATGGACCATTTTATATGAGTTTATTTGTAAAAATGATTGCCGTACAGCAACGCGGACGGCTAAAAGGGTACAGTGGCGGAATCGGCAATTTGCTTGGATTAGGTATTGCCTATTTGATCGGGATTCTTTTAGCTGATATAAAGTTTCCATATAACTATACGGTAGTTTTTGCAATCGGAATTATTTTGTTGTTAATCGATGTTTTTGTATTTGCCTTAATGAAGGAATTGCCGGACCAAATTACAAAAATCAACATCAATTATTTTCAGTATTACAAATCAATTCCCAAAAATTTCAGTGATAACCCTACATTTAAAAAAATTGTCATTGCTTTCTCTTTTATGATCATCTCACAAGTAAGTTTGGCTTATTATACTCTGTATGCAGTACGGGACTTTGCTGCAAATTCGATGCAAATTGCGCTATTTACCGGGCTTGCCGGGTTGGTTAATTTCCTAGGCAATATTTGTTTTGGCATTTTGGCTGATAAACGCAGCCATCGATTTGTTTTGATTGCAGCCTCCGCTTGTGGTGCATTCGCGGGAATTTTTGCATTAACTATACACCAATTATGGGCAGTATTTGTTGCGTTTGCGTTAACAAACGTATGTTTGACCGGATACAATTTAAGCAATGGGATTTTAATCATTGAAACGGTTACAAAAGAAAAATTGCCAATGTGTATCAGCATCAACACAGTCATTACATTAATTGTTTCTTCAATTGTAACGATCGGCAGCAGTTTCTTAATTGATACATTTTCGTTTTCTATCGTTTTTTTAATAACGGCGATTGCAGGAATCATAGGTTGTGTCGTGTTGTACAGTTATGATTCAAGTCGAATACGTATTCGTTCGAATACGATGTAGGACCATGTTTGAGGCGATTCCTTCTCCGCATTTTGGATTGAACTACGATCCATCTCATCTAGTGCGACTGCGCATTGATTACTTGCGGGTACTTGAAGAATTTGGCGAAAGGATCAACCATTGCCATGGGAAAGATACAGAAATTTTACAAAATGAACTATATGAATATGGGACTCTTCCTGCATCTTTTGGGGCAAAGTTAAAGTTCACCGAGGGTTCTTGGCGTTATACAATCCCAGGTCGAGGTCTCGTGAATTGGGGGATGGTTGCCGAACAATTGGATCGTTTTGGCTACCAAGGTGTCGTCAGTATCGAACTTGAAGATCATAACTATTGGGGAACATTGGAAGCAGAGCAACAAGGTATCGTAGAAGCAGCGAAGTTTCTGGCAAAACATTTTAAGTGCGTGTTCAAAAAGTGGTTATGTAAGGCACAAGGAGTGCGAAGCCGAAGCACGAAAAGGCGACGGAGTGTACGTGTTTGGTACATGAGTAAATCTCTTTGGGATTCGGCAAAGCAATCCGCCGTGGAGTTTTGACTACTTTTTGAACATCCTCTTTAAATAGAATTTGTGATTTGTGCAATAAACTCATGGATTCATATGCTCTTAGATAAAATGGTTGGTATTTGTCCTGTATTTGAATCATTTTTATCCGATAGCAATCGTAACTAATTGCTCCGCTACTGCAAACGGGAGAATTGTTAGTCTTAATCATCAAATACAATCGATGCGGTCGCTCTGGGATTAAGCTTCCGACGAGTTCTCTCGCTGATGCAAAGAGAGAGAATCGAACAAATTTTAGGGCGAAAATTTATGTGCGAAATTTAAAAAATAATTCATAGTTTCATGCTTAGTAGCGATCACCCTGGATGTGATATGGCGGTATGTATGATTCACCGTTGATGTTGCATAATGGGTGATTTTTAATTGGCAAAATAGTTTTTTGGATGATATATTAAATATATCAACTTTAGAATTGATGGGATGATTTATACTATGGACACACCATTGTATGAAAAAATTTTTTTAGAACTGCTGGAGCAAATTCGATCAGGCATATTAAAGCCAAATGATCGCGTTCCTTCAGAAAAAGAGTTGGCAGATCAGTATCAGGTAAGCAGAATTACATCCAAAAAATCACTGGAAAAGCTTGCGCAATTAGGTGTAATTGAGCGGATTCGCGGAAAGGGCTCCTATGTGTCGGATTCATTGCCGGATCTTACAAAATTAGAGCAACCGGGGACTCAGTCCCAAAGCTTAGAAACGGAAAAAAATCCGAATGGTCTGATTGGAGTGATCATACCTGATTTTTTTTCAGATTGTTATGGAAGAGAAATATTGCGCAGCATTGAAAAACGATGTTCGGAAATGAAATATCATATAGTCATCAAGTTAACATACGGCAGTCAGGAGGAAGAAGAACTGGCGATACGTTCGCTCGTGCAGCAAGGTGTAAAAGGGTTGATTATTTACCCAGTCAATGGACAACATTATACTGCCAGTTTATTAAGGCTGGTATTGGATCAGTTTCCGCTGGTTTTAATTGACAGATATCTGAAAGGCATACCAGCATGTTCGGTGTATACGGACAACAAAGCAGCCGCGCAGGAATTAACAACTTTTTTGTTAGTTCAGGGACATCAGCACATTGCGTTTGTTTCGCCGCCTGAGGAATATACCTCCTCGATAGAAGAACGAATTCAAGGATTTACAACCGCCCATTCACACAGAGGATTCGCTGTCAATCCGAATTACGTGATAACGGAATTGTTTAGCACTTTGCCAAGTTTTAAACAAAGTGATGAAAGCGTGGAAGATCAGATTACATTAAAGACGTTTATTCAAGAAAATCCTCAAATAACAGCGTTTGTTGCTTGTGAGTATGAAATTGCAGTTGTACTTGTACAGGTATTACAATCACTGGGAAAAAAGAATCTGGACGATTACGCAATCACTTGTTTCGATCACCCGGAACATCCGTATAATGATTGGATCATCACACACATTCAGCAAAATGAACGATTGATCGGATTGAAAGCTGTAGATTTGCTCATTGACCAATTAAAAGGGAAGCCCGTGCCAAGTCAAAATATAATCGGTTTTCGCTTGGTTGAAGGCAATACGACAAGGCAAATGACCCGATCAAACAGATAAAATACAGCTAATATATTGAATTAGGTAAATCATCATTTTTTTGAAAACATAGATGACATATTAATATGTTTATGATAATATATTAATATAAAATTTATTATAACCAAATGTTTATGTATAGCAATCTAAGGCGTAGTTCTATACCAAACAAATGGTTTTATTTTTACCGCCTATAGAAAGCGCTTTCTTTTTCGGTTGTTAGAATTGTTTTGAAATGCTCATATGTTTTTATTGTAATTTGTAAAAAATTCCAATTTGTTAAAGAGGGCTTTTTATCCTTCTTTCTATATCAACATGCAAAGGAGGGATTGATTCGTCATTCGTTCTTGCCCACATGTTACGAACTACATATTCTAGGAGGGGATTCAAATGAAATCCTTATGGAAAAAGAGTTTAAATGTAATGTTGATCGCTGCATTACCTTTATCTTTGACAGCATGTGGCAGCAGCCAACAAACTTCAGGTACAAGCACAAAGCAATCGTCAGACAAGGTCATAAAGGTTGCCTATCAATCTTTTGGCCAGCCTCCGATTTGGGTAGAAGAATGGTTGAAAAAAGCAAAAACCGGTTTCGAAAAAGATCATCCCGGTGTAACGATTCAATTGGAACCGATCCAAGCCTCAGAAAACGATTTCTACACAAAAATTGACTTGATGATGAAATCTGCCGGTACAGCACCGGATGTTGTAACAGAAGATACATTTCTGATCAACTCGGATGCATCCGCAGGTTATCTTGCGCCATTAAATACGTATGTCAGCAAATGGCCCGATTGGTCACAATTTAGTGATGCAATGAAAGCGGGAAGTACGGGGAGTGATGGCAATGTCTATGGCGTACCTTTTAGCACAGATACTCGCGGGCTTTGGTATGACGTAAATATTTTCAAAAAAGCAGGATTGCCCGTCCCATGGACCCCAAAAAACTGGAATGACATTATGGCTGCTGCGAAAACGATTAAAGAAAAAGTTCCCGGCGTTGTTCCTTTCTATGGACAAGTCGGAAAAGCAACTGGCGAAGCAACAACGATGCAAACATTTGAAATGTTGCTATATGGGACAAACGATACTTTGTATGACACATCTACCAAAAAATGGATAGTCAAAAGCCCTGGTTTCTTGGATTCATTAAAATTTATTCATAATATCTATTCACAAGGTCTTGGACCACAATTATCTGTCGTTTTGACAGGGCAAGCTGACCAAACCGTGACTCAGCAAATGATGCCAAAGGAAAAAATAGGAATTGCAATGGACGGCAACTGGATTCCAAGCAACTGGTTGCCAAACGGGCCCGCTCCATGGAAAGAGGGCACCAAAACCTATCAATTAGCTGCGATGCCAACACAAAATGGGCAAGCGCCGGGTGCTACATCCATGTCGGGCGGTTGGGCCCTTTCCATATCGAAACTGTCGAAAAATAAAGATTTGGCTGGGCAGTTCATCGAGTACGCTGTCAATAAAGAAAATGATGAGTGGTATGATATGCATGGTGGAAACTTGTCGCCTCGAACGGATGTGGCGAATGATCCAAAATATCAAAACACACCGGGACAAGAGTTTGGACCTGCAACTCAATTTACTAAATTTACACATTTCCGTCCGGCTAATCCGCAATATCCGTCTGTTTCCACACAAATCCAGGCGGCTGTGGAGTCGGTTGCAACAGGTGCAGCAACGCCGCAACAAGCGATGGATCAGTATGCCGCGAACGTGCAACGGATCGTTGGAGCAAATAACACAGAAACCAAGTGATCGTCAATATTATGATGCAACGCCGTAGAGGTACGGCGTTGCAAATTTAAATATGGAGGTAACGTTATGGAACTGGCTGTTCGCAATTCGACTCGTAAGAATATGCGCCTCAAGCGAAATGGCCATGAATCATTGCGGGCCGCTTTGTTTTTGCTCCCAACGTGGTTGTTGCTGCTCATATTTTTTTTCCTTCCTATTGCACTTACCTTTTATTATGCGTTTACAAACATCTCGTTAACAGGAGCAGCTTCGGCACATACCGAATTTGTCGGTTTTCAAAATTTCACATCCATGTTTAGTGACCCAAGTTTTCGAATGAGCGTAATCAATACCATTGTGTTTCTGCTAGCATCGGCGATCGTTGGCCAGCAAGTATTGGGGCTAATTCTTGCATTACTCATGAATGAAAAGAAGCAGTGGTTCCGAAGTGTGATCGGTTCGTTGGTCATTGCCGGTTGGGTGACGCCGGAAATTGTCGTGGCGTTCATTTGGTTCGCTTTTTTAAGTGATCAAGGAACAGCAAATGTAATGCTTGGATGGCTTGGAATCAAACCGATTCACTGGTTGACAAGTTTTCCTATGGTTAGTGTCATTATTGCAAACATTTGGCACGGAACCGCATTTTCCATGTTGGTGTATCAAGCAGCTCTTGGGGATGTTCCAAAAGAAATCCAAGAGGCAGCGATGATTGATGGGGCACATGGATGGCAACGTTTATGGAGAATTACCTTACCGATGATTCGAAGTTCGATTGTAACGAATATGGTTTTAATTACGCTGCAAACGTTGGGGTTGTTTACATTGATCTACGCATTAACAGGCGGTGGTCCGGGAACAGCAACAGAAACACTGCCGATCTATATGTATCAAGCGGCATTTTCAAGTTATCAACTTGGTTATGGAACTGCTATTTCACTCATTCTTTTATTAATCGGAATTATTTTCAGTGTCGGGTACATTAAAATATCGAAAGTCGATTTATAAAGTAAAGGAGAAATATCCCGTGCAAACATTAAGGTGGAACCGATTTGTGGCGGCTCGAGTCATGCCTTATATCGTTTTGACATTCATAGGAGTCCTGTTTATTCTTCCGCTTTTGTGGATGATTTTTGCCTCCTTTGATAGTCATGCATCGTTAACGGCATCCCTGCCAAAACAATGGACATTTGGCAATTTCGCATCGATTTTTAAAAACCCGGCAAATATCCGTTCATTTGTTAATGGCGGCATTCTTTCATTGGGTCAATCCATTCTTGTCGTTGTCATCGCTGCTCTTGCAGCATATCCGCTGTCAAGATACCAATTAAAATATAAAAAACCGTTTATGTATACCATTTTGTTTGCAACAGGCCTTCCGATTACAGCTGTGATGGTGCCTGTATATGAATTGTTTGTATTTTTTAATTTGCAAGATTCCATTTTTTGGACCATGATCTTTCTGACTGCTTCTTCTCTCCCGTATGCAATTTGGATTATGAAAAATTTTATGGATTCTGTTCCCATGGAGTTGGAGGAAGCGGCATGGGTTGATGGAGCTTCTGTTCTGCAAACTTTGCGCAGAGTCGTTACGCCGCTGATGCTTCCAGGCATCTTTACAGTCGGAATTTTTACGTTTTCCGGAAGTTGGGGGAACTTCTTTGTTCCATTTATCTTGATCCAAAGTCCAACGAAATTGCCTGCATCTGTCAGTATCTATCAATTTTTTGGGCAATACGGGATGGTCCAATATGGACAATTGGCTGCTTTCTCGTTTATCTATACCATTCCTGCAGTACTTTTGTACATCTTGTCACAACGATTCATGTCTGCCGGATTTAATTTTAGCGGAGGAACAAAAGGTTAAAAGTTAGGGGGACATCACATGTTTTGGACGGAAGAAAAATTATCTGCAAGAATCAAGGAATTAAATCGATTCCGGTATCGGGAAATGTTTACTCTTGGTTCCTTTCAATCGCAAGAAGATGAAGAAGGAGCGATAGGGGCTCGTCCACCTTCTGATGGAAATTGGCAAACCATTCAAGTAGGCGATCGTTGGAAAGGTCGGGATCGTTACCTGTGGCTAACTGCAAATGTCGATATACCGGCAACTTGGACCGGTCGTGCCATATTAGGGATCTTTGACTTCGGTAAAACAGGCGGCGGCGGCAATTCCGGTTTCGAGTCCCTGCTGTATGTGAATGGGCGACCGTATCAAGGTGTTGACTCCAATCACCAGGAAGTCTTTCTTCCGGAAGGCTTGATTGGCGGCAAAGTATCTCTGCAATTTCGCTTGTGGTCCGGATTGGAAGGGGGAGGTCAGCCAACTCCGCAAGACCATGAGCTGAAACGTGCGGATTTGGGATGGTTGGACGAAGATGCTGATGATTTGTACTATACTGCAAAAGCGGTGTTGGAAACGGTGCATGTGTTGACAGAATCTCAACCCGAACGGATGGTTTTGTTAACGGCATTGGATCGTTCGTTCCTGCAAATTGATTGGTCGGAACCAGGATCGGAATCCTTCTATGCATCGATTCGCGAAGCGCGTTCTGCTTTTCGTACGGAACTTCAATCCATACAAACGCAACATCCGGTTACCATCTATACGATTGGTCATACACATATCGATGTCGCGTGGTTATGGCGGTTAAAGCATACGCGGGAAAAAGCGGCTCGGTCTTTTTCAACAGTTTTACGTTTGATGGAAAAATTCCCGGAGTATATCTTCTTGCAAACGCAGCCCCAATTATACGAGTATATAAAAAATGACTATCCTGAAATTTATGAAAAAATCAAAGACCGAGTTCAAGAAGGACGTTGGGAAGCAGGCGGTGCCATGTGGCTGGAAGCCGATTGCAATTTGACATCCGGCGAATCGTTGGTACGACAAATTTTGATGGGCACACGCTTTTTCCGGGATGAATTTGGTGTAGAATGCAAGTATTTATGGCTGCCAGATGTGTTCGGGTATAGCTGGGCATTGCCGCAAATTTTAAAAAAATCCGGTATTGATACGTTTATGACAACAAAAATCAGTTGGAACCAATACAACCGTATGCCGCACGATACATTTAAGTGGCGGGGAATGGATGGAACGGAAGTTTTAACACATTTTATCACAACGCCAGAAGTCGAAAATCCGGATAAGTGGTGGTACACCTATAATGGACAAATCACGCCTGTAACCGCACAAGGAATTTGGAAAGTGTATCGTGATAAATCGATTAACCAAGAGTTGCTTCTCTCCTATGGCTACGGAGATGGCGGAGGTGGCGTTAACCGCGAAATGTTGGAAATGCGTCGCCGCTTGGAAGATATGCCTGGATTGCCAAAAGTAGTGACGGGCCGTGCGGATGAATTCTTCAAGAAATTAAATGATTGCATTGAAAAAACGGAGCAGTATGTACACACGTGGGATGGAGAATTGTATCTCGAATACCATCGTGGCACCTATACAAGTCAAGCATACAACAAACGCATGAATCGGAAATTGGAATTGCTCTATCGGGAAACGGAATGGATGAATGTAGTACAGTCTGTTTTCAAATCCGATTGGTCATTGTATCCACAAACGCAATTGAATAACGGTTGGAAAATCATTTTACGCAACCAATTCCATGATATTATCCCCGGTTCTTCGATTCACGAAGTATACCAAGATAGCAAATTGGAATATGCAGAAGCAAATGAAATTGCTGCAAATGAATGGAAAAATTCCGCAAAAACGATTGTTTCGGAACTAGATACAAATACATTCACCGTGTTCAATTCAGCTCCATGGACACGTACGGACCTCGTACACATTCCCATGAAACAAGGAATGGAATATGGAAAGTGGTACCAAGGCGAACATGCATTGTCTGCACAAGTATCGGAAGACGGCTGGCATGTACAAGTACAAAATATGCCATCTATGGGACTTGCCACGATTCGTTTTGAATCCGAACGTAATAGTGAAGAAGATGTTCCATTCGTACTTAAAGAAAATGGATTGGCTACACCTTATTACGAACTGGAATGGAATGAATTCGGTCAACTTGTTCGTATCTTTGATCTAGAGGCTAACCGTGAAGTATTGGCCGATGGTGCAAACGGGAATGTTTTGCAAGTGTTTGAAGACAAACCAAAAATGTTCGAAGCATGGGACATAGATTTGTTCTATCAAGAAAAGAAAAAGGAAATTACACAGCTTCAATCTTGTAAGGTTACGGAGATTGGATCTATTCGTACTGTTGTTCGATTTGAATGGATGTACAAACATTCCACGATTGTTCAAAACTTAGTCGTGTATCGCGACTGTAAACGCATCGATTTCCATACAACGATCGATTGGCATGAAAAACAACAGTTATTGAAGGTGGCATTCCCGGTTGATGTTCGTTCCACGGAAGCCACATATGATATCCAATACGGAAACGTCAAACGTCCGACACATTGGAACACCAGTTGGGATCAGGCAAAATTTGAAACGGTTGGCCATCAATGGGCAGATCTATCGGAACAGGGGTATGGTGTAAGTCTATTGAATGATTGCAAATATGGTCACGATATTAAAGATAATGTGATTCGTCTTTCTCTGATCAAGTCTGCAACATATCCTGACACTCAAGCAGATCAAGGAACACATGTATTTACGTATTCATTATTGCCGCATACAGGTTCTTGGTTTGAAGGAAATACAGTTCAAGAAGCTTGGGCACTGAATAGCCCATTAACATTTGTGCAAGGAAGGTCACCGGAAGAAAAATTTTCTCTTTTCCAAACTGCTGCTAAAAATGTCATGATCGATGCAGTGAAGAAGGCGGAAGACCAAGATCAACTCGTCTTGCGTGTGCATGATTTCTCCGGAGGACGTGGAACTGTTGAAATTTCGAGCGATCTGATCATTCAATTTTGGCAAGAAACCGATCTACTGGAACGTCCTATTGGTGAAATTTCAAATGACTCCAACATCAAATTTGATCTAAAACCATATGAGATTAAGACTTTCTTAATAAATCTCGCCAAGATGTAAAAGAATCGGAGCGTACGAGGAATGAAGAACATGTCATATGCTATTGGAATTGATATAGGCGGGACCAGGGTAGCTATCGGATAGGTTAATAGTTATTAGGAATCTATTATAAACTCTGCATCTATAATGATGAAAGGATGTTGGAGATTTATGAAGTTTAAGATAGCTTTAGGGCAAATTACTCCCGTAACAGCGAACTCGGATGATAATCGTAAAAAAATGGCTCATTATATACAAGAAGCGGCTAATCGGGGAGCTAAATTAATTATTTTTCCCGAATTAGCCCTGACAGGGTATAACTGTGGAGATATATTTTTTAACGTAGCAGAAGAAATTCCGGGAGAAAGTTGCGAGTTTTTTGAAGAGGAAGCTAAAAACCATGAAATCTATATTGTTTGGGGTATGCCAGAGCGAGGGTTAGATGGCATCCTTTATAACACAGCGGTTCTAGTTGGTCCAGAAGGCTATATCGGAAAATGGAGGAAGCACGCCCTGCCAGGTCATGCAACGGACAGGATAGGATCTGGAGCATTCCCGGATCGCCGTTTCTTTAAGAGGGGAACACAATCGCCTGTTTTTGACACAGCACTCGGACGAATTGGATTATTAATTTGTTACGATATTTTTTACCCTGAGTTAGTACGATTACTGACATTGAAGGGATGCGACTTGATTGTTGGAATTTCAGGATCTCCTTCATTTGAAAGAAACATATTTGAGCCGATAGTGAAGGCGAGGGCAATGGAAAATACGATTTGGTTTGCCTATACAAATTTGGTTGGAACGGAAGGAGATACGGAATATTGGGGAGGCGGTTGCTTAATTGCACCCGGGGATAGAGATACAAAAGTGCCCGGTACAATATTAGCAAAAGCTCCATATACAGGGGAAGGAATAACCATCGGAGAAGTGGATCTAACCCTGACATCACAATTTAGACCGTTATTTCCCGTTCTTCGTGATTTAGAAACGGAGATGTACCGTCAACTGTTAACTGTTCATGATAGAATTCATGGGTAAAAATGATATATGTGGAATGAATAAGAAAGTTTGTGATGAAAGGTTCCTGGAGTTGATCAGGGGCCTTTTTTGTGTTCAGGTACAACAATCAAAACACATGTTGTCACAAATTCTGACTAAAGGATGAAATCTAAAAAAATATCTTAAAATAGTGTTTTTTATTTGTATTTTCGATATAATTTAGTACTAAGGGGGAATCAATGTGATCTTTAGCAAACTCCAAGTTCAGGTCAAAAAACAATTCGACGTATATACAGTTGATCAACTTGTTCGAATTGCTAGTAGATTCCAATCGGATATTCATTTAGAGTACAATGGAAAACAGGTTGATGCCAAAAGTATTATGGGTATTTTTACTTTATTGATCGCCGTAGGATCAACAGTTGTAATCTCCGCAATGGGCAATGATTATCAGCAAGCTCTTGAAGCCATTTCAGCCTATATAACACAACCACCAAACGCATAGTGTCTGGTGGTTTTCCTTTGATTCATCCAAACCATGTTCATCAGTAAACGTTTATTTTGCTGCCTATTTATGATTCAAATCCACCGCGGTATCTTTCAGTATTTCCAATCGTTGTTCCTTCTTCAATTGACGTTTTATTTTCGATATGGTAATCGGATGAATCCCGGTTAATTGAGCCAATTGTTTCTGATTCAATTTGTTTTGTTGTATTAATTTGGCAACGCGTAAAAGAATCACATTGACCCCTCCCTCTATAGATAGATAGTAAGTATATTTTTGCTGGTTTATGGAGTGGTATCACAGTCTATTATAACGTATTAACTCTTTGATGTTAACGGTTTCATAAAAAAGTCACAAAATAGACACATGGCTGGGGTAGATGTACAGTTCGCCCAGCGTGAATGGAATGACCGTTTACAAGCTGAGCTGGAAAAATTGAAGGCGGAGTAAAATTCGTTAATGCGAAGTAAATCGAGGGAGTAGGAGGGCAACGGGTGAATACTCTCCTACTCTTCATACGACTATATGTACCGTTCGGTATACAGTGGTTTATGTTGTGCTACATATTCATCATACTTTTCGACTAAACTTGCAACTAAGGATTCACCGAAAAGCTTGGCAAAGCCAAATTTTCTTAAAGAGGATGTTCAAAAAGTAGTCAAAACTCCACGGCGGCTTGCTTTGCCGAATCCCAAAACGTCTTACTCATGTACCAAACACGTACACTCCGTCGCCTTTTCGTGCTTCGGCTTCGCACTCCTTGTGTCTTACTTAACCACTTTTTGAACACGCACTTAAAGAAAGAAAAATAAAAAAATAGGGACATCTTACGATGCGCCAACTGTGCCAATTTATATGAAAAGAGAGTCAAAGTGGTTAACGAAATAGTACAGGTATAATGTTACATGTTTGCTACGTTTCAATGTAAATTTTGGGAACGCCGAAAACGGTATTGGTTCCATTGAAAACGAATGAAACACCCTACACAAAAGCCGAGTATTGCAATGAATGCTGCTAATGCAACCATTACAGAAAACACATAACCAATAGCGATCCAGCCTACTTCAAAACTAACCAAACTTACCAGAAGGCATATGGTGGCGATCATTTGATTGAATTTTTGTTGGTCGCGATCCTCCGGAATATATGCAGATGATGGTTTGCGTAAAAACAATTTAGCAAAACGCATAACGGGGTTGAAATCAAATAGCAGGCCGAGTATACCCGCTAAAAGTGGCAAGGCAAGAATCCAGGTGATATGGGATACCCATGCAGAGATAACGGAAATAACAATAAACCACTGATTCGTTCGAACAAGGGGACGAGGAATGAAATTTGATTTACTCACAATCAATACCTTACTTTCTCAATTGGATTAGTAAGTTTATTATGGTACTATTTATTCCGTTTCGTCAAGTTTTGTTATACGCTACTGCCTATTTTTATTCAAAAATAAAAGACGCGCCAGTTACGCATCTGGAACGCCTCAAGCGGATTGTCTATACTGAATATGACCATGTAAAAGATACAATAATCCATACATAAACTCTCAAATGTACAATGTCGATTGAGAGGCAAATAATTTAGAATGAAAATTTTGTTGATCTATGTCGTATTATGTACTATTATACTTTACATATGATCATCTATACTTTACATATGATCATCTATACTTTACATATGATCATCTGCATGACAGCCAATCAAATGTTTACAGATTTTTTGAATGCCCACATCTTCATTTGTTTGTGTGTGATGTAAAATGTTGTTGATATACCGTGATATCAAGGATTATAAGGTATTCGGTCTCGTTATATAAATCATTCACGTAATAGTTATAATACAATATTTATTGATAAAGGCAAAACCTGGGAAACTTGGTGGCGCAAAGCTATAGGGACTTCTTTCTTTTTGAAATGTCAGCCAGCTACCGTCCTCAATAACTTATGGTTTTTACCATGGGTTTTTTATTTTGTTTATTTACGTCTGTTTATGTAAATCAGAATCTTTTTTCTGAATATCTTCCCTTCCATACTACTTCATGATTCTTTCCTGCCATATATCAGAGAAGATTATCCAGAAGTTGAATATCTCTAACAACCACTTGTATCAGAAAGTATCGAGACCGGAACAGATATGGCAAAGTTTAAAAAATTGTTTCGGGGATTAAGGAAATGGGGATCTGAAATTATACTCGATGATATCGGGAATGGATTTTCATGGTTTCAAGATGCAGTAGACTCTACGATTCATATGTTTGCAAGAATAACACGGAAAGTGTGAAGTTTTACTTTCAATAATATTTTGAAACAATCTGAAGGGGAGAAATAGGATGAGAAAAAAGTTAATCGTATTACTTGCGTTTTTTAGTATTTTACCAATTCTTTTTATTTCTATTTATAGTTTTTCCGTGAATAACCGGCAAATACAGACCGATGCAAATCAAATTAGCATGGACAATGTAAAAGCTGTTCAATCCGAAATAGATGCTTGGATCAATCAAGATTTTGACTTGCTGCATGTATTGGCGCAAAACCCCGATATTTATAACTATCCTAAAGATCATAACAACTCAAAGAATATTAAAACATTACTTGTGTCAATTGCAAAAGTACATTCGGAATTAGAAGTTATAGCTTATGAGAATTTAGATGGAAAGCAACTTTTCAGAAGTGACTTAAATAAATTTGTAAATTTGAAGGACCGAGCTTATTTTCAACAAGTGCTTAAAACGGGAAAGCCGGCCGTATCCGACATAATTCACGCCAAAGCGACCGGTCATGCTGCAATTGTGCTTGCACAACCTGTTTTTGACAGCAATAACAAAATAAACGGCATTGTTACAGCTACATTAGATCTTTCATCCTTGAATCAATTTGTTAAACAGTTTTCCAAGAATCAAAATATCGCTTATATCGTCGGCCGTGATGGAAAAATACTCGCCCATCCGGATTCGTCCATGTCTGGAAAAGACCTAAGCAAGACAAGCTATATTCAACAGGCATTAAAAGGCACGAGTGGAACGGATGTCATAGTGGATAACGGGATCAAGATGATGATTGCATTTACATCCGATCCGCTGACCGGATGGATCATTTGTAACGAAAAGCCTTATAGCGTCGTAATGGCCCAAAACACTGCGCTTGAACGAAATAGTTTTCTTGTTGTCATTGTAACTTTACTTTTAGCGATTGGATTAGGATATTATTTTTCTAACCGAATCACCAAACCTATTCGCAAGCTAGTCGAAATTTTGAAAGAGGTAGCCGACGGCAATCTTACTTTGCAAGTTGCTATTCATAATAGAGATGAAATCGGTCAACTTGCCCAAAGTTTTAATCAGATGACTCACAATTTACGCGAGTTAATCCAGCAAGTTCGGATAAGTGCGGAGCAGGTCGCTGCATCTTCGGAAGAGTTGCTGGCAAGCTCAGAGCAATCCACCCAAGCCTCCGAACAAATTGCATCTTCCATTCAAGAGGTGGCATTAGGAAGTGGACAACAAGCATCTGATATGGAGAAAGCCGCTCAAACCGTGAATGAAATGGCATCAGGAGTACAACAAATTGCTGTAAGTTCCCAAACCGTATCTACATCATCGATCCAAGCATCTGAAGCATCGAAGAAAGGAAATGAGGCAATACGTAAATCCCTTGATCAAATGAATCATATCCATGTGACTGTAAAAGATGTTGCCAAATCCATCAAAGAATTAGGAGATCATGCGCAAAACATTGGAAAAATCGTGGAAGCCATTACAGGCATCGCAAGTCAAACGAATCTGCTGGCTTTAAATGCAGCTATTGAAGCCGCTCGGGCTGGTGAACATGGGCGTGGATTTGCGGTCGTTGCGGATGAGGTTCGGAAGCTGGCAGAAGAGTCCTCCAAATCAGCAAAGCAAATTGCTGATTATATTGCGACAATTCAAGAAGGGATTCACCAAGCTGTTCAATCTATGGAAGTCGGTACAAAAGAAGTCGATCAAGGAATTGAAGTTGTAGATTTAGCCAAACAATCTTTTGAAAAAATCGAACAATCCATTGAAGAAGTGTCACAACAGATTAAAGAAACTTCAGCTGCAACAGAACAGCTATCTGCAAGTACTGAAGAAATTGTACGTGTGATGGATCAAATTGCAGGAATTGCGGAATCATCAGTAGGGACAACACAAAATGTATCAGCCGCAACCGAAGAACAATTGGCTTCTATGGAAGAAATCTCGGCATCTGCCAGCTCATTGGCAAAGATGGCGGAAGGATTGCAAGAACTCATTAGTAAATTTAAAGTATGAGGTGATCCCTCATTTGGTGGTTACTTTATACCTTTCTTTTATTGGGGTGGAATTATTACACATCAAATGGGCAGATGAAACCACAATGGTGTCGTGCTTGAAATTAGAAACTCAATCTGTAAAAATAACATTTAGCCAGTGTCTTATTTTTATTACGAAAGCCATTTTTATTGGTACGTGATTTCTTAGGACTCATATGGGGAACAAGCAAGTTTCACATAGTTTATGCAATGTAAATAATATTGAAGTATTCAAAAGGGGGAACTCGACTGGTGGAACGAAAACCTACCATTAAAGACATCGCAAAACTTGCGGGAGTTACCCCTGCGACAGTATCGTATGTTCTCAACGGAAACAACCGCGTTAGTGAGGAAACGAGAAAGCGCGTATTGTCAGTGGTCCGGCAGTTAAATTACAGACCCAATATGTCGGCGCGCGCTTTGGTTAGGAATCGATCTTACAGAATCGGTTTGTTTATCCCCATGTCTCCACGCGCATTTTTGGACCCGTTTTTCGCGGAACTTCTCAGAGGATTGACGGAAGTGGCCCTGGCATACAGATATGTAGCATCCATTATTTATGCGAATGGATTGAGGGAAGTCGAATCTCTTCATATTCGTGAACTCGTGGATGGATTGGTGATCACTGAGATCAAGATGCATGATGAATACATACGGTACTTTTACGATAAAAAAATACCGTTTGTCTCCCTCGGGAGAGGAAGCCATAAACATTTCGAGGACTACGTTGTTGCTGACGCAAAAAAAGGGATTCGGGAGGCCATGAAATACTTATACAGATTGGGGCACAGACGTATTGGGATGGTTCTCGGGCCGCTTGGCTATGAGTATATACAAGAGAGATATCGGTTCTTCCGAGAGGTTCAGGAAGAATTGGGTTTAAGCTTTAGTTCGCAATACATTGCGACAGGCGCCAATAGTCAAGAAGGAGGTAAAGAAGGCGCGCGAAGAATTATGTTGCGCTCGACAGTAAAGCCAACCGCAATATTGGCGTCTACAGATATTATGGCCGTTGGCGTCATTGAATTTTTGCAGAGCGTGGGGTACCAAGTTCCCGATGATTTGTCGGTAGTTGGTTATGATGATGTACAGTTCTCCAAGTATATTCGACCCTCTTTGACGACCATACGGCAAAATGTCTATGAGATCGGCCGTCAGGCTGGCACCATGTTAATTTCACAATTGGAACACCTTCCGTATAAAAAACCTTTACAGATCCCTGTAAAGCTTGTTGTCAGGAATTCTACTACGGTTAATAAAGAAAACTTGTAATTTTTCGATTTCTTGCTTGCCATTCACCGAGAAAGCGATATAATAATTACTAAGATAGCTTTAACGTTAAAATTTGATTTACCGTAAGGAAAGATTTTATTTTTTGTCGTGTGCTTAAACGTTAAAGCAACGTATTAACATTTAAGCGAAGTGCCAATGCGTACGTTCCATCTTAAACGGCGCAATCAGTTTTCTTGACGAAATTCCCTGTCTATTAACGAGTACGCCGGGAGGTGACATACGGACAATATAGAGATTGAGCGCCATCAACGAAGGAATCATTTTGAAACAGTATTGTAAAGTCTACACATTTCTGGGGGGTAGATGTTTATGAAGCGTTTTTCAAAATCCATGGCAATTGTTGCTTCCTCTGTAAGCGTTATCACTCTTTTGGCGGGGTGCGGCACAAGTGTTTCAAATTCGTCAAACAAGCAAAGCTTTACCGTTTGGGACGTTCAAACCGGCCCGTTACAAACCATTTTTAAAACAGCAACAAACGATTTTAACAAGGCACATCCGGATACGTTTGCAAACTTGCAATTTTACAGCAACGGCGCGTATAAGCAAAAAATTCAAATTGCCATGGGAGCCAACAATTCCCCTGATATCATATATGGCTGGGGCGGCGGCATCCTGAAAACGTATGTAGATGCACATAAAGTTCTGCCTCTGGACGACTTCTTAAAAAAGAATCCACAATACAAAGATAAATTTTTCCCGAGTATTTGGGGGAATGTTACTTTCGGCGGACATATCTACGGAGTTCCTGAGGGCGCCGGCACACAGCCGGAACTGTTGTATTATAACAAATCAATCTTCCAAAAGTATAATATTCCAGTTCCGGCTACTTGGGATCAACTCGTATCCGATGTGAAAACTCTTAAGTCGCACGGTGTTACTCCAATTTCCATCGGTGCTCGCGACGAGTGGCCTGATTTAATGTGGCTGATGTATTTAACGGACAGAATTGGCGGACCGAAGGTGTTTCAAGGCATTCTGAACAAAAACAAGGACGCGTGGGACAACCCGGCTATTTTGCAATCTTTGCAAATGATTCAACAGTTAGTCAAAGCAGGAGCGTTTGAGAAGGGTTACTCTGGTGTGAGTGCAGATGATAATGAGGATCAAGCATTGCTTTATTCAGGGAAAGCGGCGATGCTTTTGCAAGGAACGTGGGTGTTTCCTTCGATTCAGGCGAGCGCTCCGGCCTTCACGAAAAGCGATTTAGCATGGACAGAGTTTCCAAGTGTCAGTCATGGGGTTGGAAATAAAGCCGATTTGATGGGGAACATTTCAAATTATTATTACATATCTTCGAAAAGCAAAAGTGTCAAGGCGGAGGAAGAGTATTTAAAAGACGTGCCATTCAATCAATACGAGGTCAAGCAAGATATTAAAAATGGTGTGATTCCGCCGGTAAAAGGCATTGAAAGCGAATTCGCACATGCGCAAAATTCCCAATTTTTAAAAGATGTATATAACATAGCGGAGAATGCGCCGGTCTTTGTTACCGGTTGGGATCAATTATTGCCGCCGACGGAAGCTCAAGTTTTGTTGAAAAATTTAAGCAGTTTGTTTGAACTTCAAACGACCCCCCAGCAGTTTGTTTCAAATATGAACGCTGCACTTGCAGGCCAATAAACGGTATGAGAATAGGAATACGTCTCCACCCATTGCTTTCGGCAGCAATGGGTGGTAACCGATGAGACCTGCAGCTTGATACTCAGTTGCCGGTATGCTCCTCCGCAGTTCATTTGTGAAAAATGCAGGCCAACATGGATGAGTATTTTGTCAGAGCCGATAGGGCTTACAAAATGATTGAACGTAAAATGCACACAAAGTGTTCAACAGGGAGGTATCGCAGTGCAGAAACAACAAACAAATCAAGAGTTGGCAACACCTGTAGCAGCTCGGTATGCACGGACTTCTGCATCTGTGCAGAGTCAACGCAGAAATCAATGGTTGGCGCTAATGTTACTTTCCCCTGCTCTCATTCTCTTTATTATGTTTGGGATTGGGCCTATGCTAGGAGCGGCTTATCTCAGCGTATTAAAGTGGAACGGATTAGGGAGTCCCGTCTTTGTTGGTTTATCGAATTGGATCGCCTATTTTCATGATACGGAGGCGTTGAAATCCCTCTGGTTAACTATTGAAGTCATGATCTTCAGTTGGCTTATTCAAACACCAATTTCCATGATGGTCGGGCTGTATTTGGCAGGGCGGCAGCGGCATCGCAGTTGGATTGGTACGGGTTATTTCCTCCCTTTGTTGCTGTCTTCCGTCGCGATCGGCCTCCTGTGGTCGTATATCCTGAACCCGAATTTTGGGTTGGTTGACACGTTAATGACAAATCTTCACTTAAAGTTTCTGGCGTTAGACTGGTTGGGGAGTCCGCGTCTCGCATTATGGAGTCTGGTAGCAATCGTTTCCTGGCAATATATACCGTTCCATAGCCTCTTGTATCAGGCTGGGCGCAGACAAGTTTCAGAGTCGCTTTATGAAGCCGCATGTCTAGATGGCGCTAACGGTTGGCAAGAGTTCTGGTTTATCACTCTGCCGCAGCTGAAGTATACCGTCGTTACATCCACTGTTTTGATGCTCACTGGATCACTCACCTACTTCGACCTGATTTATATATTGACAAACGGCGGACCAGGCGACGCAACCAATGTGCTTGCTCTCAATATGTATGAAACGGCGTTTAATAAACAGCTCATGGGATATGGCAGTGTAATGGCTGTTGTCATTGCTGTTTTTGGCATCTTGTTATCGGTAGTAATGATTCGATTAACCGGATTTAAAAACATGGAAAGCCAGGCGGAAGGAGTATGACAAATATATGGGGCCGTCGCAGATGCTGCGTAAATTCATTGTAACCGTACTAGCCGTGTTTTGGCTGATCGTTGCTCTCTATCCGATATTATATTTGTTGTTTGAAAGTTTTCGCAGCCAGGAAACGTATTTGACAGGATTGCCTTGGTTACCGCCAAAACATCTTTATTTCGGAAACTATCAAAGCGTCCTTTCACAAGGTTTTGGAATATACTTCTTGAATAGTACCATTGTGGCTCTGGTGTCGCTTGTAATGATTATTATTTTTGGTATGATGGCGTCGTACGCGATCGTACGACTAAAGGGTTGGGTTAGTTCCAAGGTGTTTATGTTGTTTTTGGCTGGTCTTGCCATTCCCATTCAAGCAGCCATTATTCCGCTTTACCTCTTGATATTCCGCCTGGGTCTGTATGATACACTCTGGGCAATGATTTTGCCATCCGTGGCGTTTGCTTTACCTTTATCCATTTTGATTCTTGTAAATTTTTTACGTGATATTCCGAAGGAATTATATGAGGCTATGATGATGGAGGGCATTGGCACATTGGGACTCCTATGGAGGCTTGCATTCCCACTATCAAAACCGGCCCTGACTGCCGTTGGGATCTTTAATTTTGTACAGATTTGGAACAACTTTTTGTTTCCGTTAGTTCTCACCAACAACCCGAACTTACAGACCTTGCCTCTTGCATTGCAGCATTTTCAAGGTCAATATACGATGAACGTCCCAGCCATCATGGCAGCTGTCACACTGTCGGCAATACCGCTTATCATTGCATATATTTTCGGCAGAAGGCAGTTACTGGCAGGCATGACTGCAGGTTTTAGCAAATAAAGCCGATTGGATATATGTTTGAGCAGATTTTTATCCCGTTCATCCAACATAATGTTTGTAGACTTACAAATATATTTTCAACGGGAAGAGATATCTTCCGAAATCAACGACAATGATTGCACAGGAGCAGATAACTATGCACAAAGACATTCAAGACCTTATTTTGCAAATGACACTTGAAGAAAAAGCAAGTTTATGTTCAGGATTCGATTTCTGGCATACGAAACCAATTCCACGACTCGGCATTCCGCCCATTATGGTGGCAGATGGTCCCCATGGATTACGGAAACAAAAGGAAGACTCGGATCATCTGGGACTTCATGACAGTGTTCCAGCTACCTGCTTCCCTTCCGGAGCAACGGTGGCCTGTTCCTGGGACCGCACATTGATAAAAGAAATTGGAATGGCGTTGGGGGAAGAATGCCAGGCAGAGAACGTTTCAGTGTTATTGGGACCGGCTGCGAATATCAAACGCTCTCCATTATGTGGGAGAAATTTTGAATACTTTTCAGAGGATCCATACTTATCATCAGAAATGGGGGCAAGCTATATTGAAGGAGTCCAAAGTCAGGGAGTCGGGACTTCATTAAAGCATTTTGCCGCAAATAACCAGGAACACCGAAGGATGTCAATAGACGCGATTGTGGATGAACGAACGCTCCGGGAAATCTATCTTGCCAGCTTTGAAACCGCTGTTAAGCGTTCCAAACCGTGGACAGTTATGTGTGCGTATAATCGGTTGAACGGCGATTTCTGTTCTGAGAACAAATTTTTACTGACAGATATTTTAAGAGAAGAATGGGGTCATGTTGGGTTCGTCATGTCCGACTGGGGTGCTGTGAATGACCGTGTCGATGGACTCGAGGCTGGGTTGGAACTTGAAATGCCGGGTAACGGCGGATTAAGGGATTGGAACATTGTCGAGGCGGTGAGAAGTGGGAAACTTCCGGAAGAAGTGCTGGACAGAGCGGTTGAAAGGCTGTTAACTGTGATTTTCAAGGCGGTCGGCGAGAAGAAGGAAAATGCCTCATATGATCGGGAAGAACATCATCAGTTGGCACGAAAAGCGGCATGCGAGAGTATTGTGTTGCTCAGGAACGAGGACTCTGTTTTGCCGCTGAAAAAAGAAGGGACCATTGCGGTAATTGGTGAGTTTATAAAGTCACCACGATATCAAGGTGGTGGTAGCTCACACGTTCAACCTACGAGTCTGGACGATTTTTATGATGAGATTCGGAAGGTCGCAGGCGAGGGTGTACGCGTACTTTATGCAGATGGCTACTCTCTTGAGAATGACAATGTTGATGAACAACTGATTGATGAAGCAAGACAAACGGCAATTCGAGCGGATGTGGCTGTGGTATTTGCTGGATTACCGGAACGCTACGAATCGGAAGGCTACGATAGGGAGCACATTAGCATTCCGGAAAATCACCTGAGATTAATTGAAGCTGTAGCTGATGTTCAGCCCAATGTTGTGGTTGTATTAAGTAATGGCTCTCCAGTGGAAATGCCATGGCTTCATCGCGTTAAAGGGATTTTAGAAACGTATTTGGGAGGTCAAGCTTTAGGAGGAGCCATTGCAGACATCCTGTTTGGTCATGCGAATCCTTGCGGAAAACTGGCTGAAACGTTTCCCAAGCAATTGAGCCATAATCCATCCTATCTAAACTTCCCTGGAAAAGGGGACAAGGTCGAGTACAAAGAGGGATTGTTTGTTGGATATCGATATTATGACGCAAAAGACATTGAACCTCTGTTTCCATTCGGGTATGGCCTGAGCTACACCGGTTTTGAGTATAGCCGGTTATTCATAGACAAGGATGAAATCATGGATTGTGAAACGGTTACGGTCAGTGTAAACGTTAAAAACATCGGATCGGTCGTGGGAAAAGAAATTGTT
The DNA here is from genome assembly GCF_022818495.1 of Fodinisporobacter ferrooxydans. Lineage (GTDB taxonomy): Bacteria > Bacillota > Bacilli > Tumebacillales > MYW30-H2 > Fodinisporobacter > Fodinisporobacter ferrooxydans. The sequence goes on from NZ_CP089291.1 coordinate 2,605,273, forward strand.
CAGTTATATGTGGGAGGAACTGAAAGTAGTATTATTCGTCCAAAAAAGGAACTAAAGGGATTTGCTAAGGTAGAACTGCAGCCAGGTGAAGAAAAGACTGTGCGATTTACATTGGAGAAGCGATCTTTTGCCTATTATGACATCGATTTGAAAGATTGGCAGGTGGAGAGCGGAGATTATGATATATGTATTGGCAAATCGTCCAGGGAGATCGTCCTTACAACACGTATTCGTGTTCAATCAAGCGCATCGCCTAAACAGATAATTACTCCCAATTCGCTTATCGGCGATCTTATGGCAGATCCTGATGCAGCGCCTATTGTTCAACAACTGCTCCACGATTACAATGAGAAGTCCGGCCTAATGGAATCGTTGAAAGATAATCCGGAAATGGCGATGGCCATGATGAAATATATGCCTTTGCGGGGATTGACAGCATTCGGGCAAGGACGATTCACTGATGAGATGATAGCCAGGGCGATTGAGCAGCTAATGGAAACCATGTCTAAACGCTATGTGAAGAACTAAAAACCAAACATAAAGGAGTTTGTACCATGCCGAAGTTAGGACTTCAATTGTACACGTTGAGAGACTTGTTAAAAGAAGATTTTATAGGAACATTACGCAAGGTGTCCAAGATAGGGTATGAAGGTGTTGAATTTGCCGGATACGGGGATATGTCGATACGGGAACTCCGTCGTGCAGTCGATGATCTTGGCTTGACACCTGTCTCAAATCATGTTCCATTAGCGCACCTGGAAACCAAACTGGACATTGTAATCGAAGAAGCAAAAGAACTCGGAATCAGTTATATCGTCTGTCCGTTTATTGCTGAGGATCGCAGAAAAGACGCGAATGACTACCGCAAGTTAGCAGCACTTTTCAATCAGGTAGGAGAGAAGTTGGCTCAGGAAGGTTTGAAATTTGCGTATCACAATCATGCATTTGAGTTTGTAAAATTCAATGAACAATACGCACTTGACGCACTGTATCAGTGGACCGATTTACAGTTCGTCCAAGCGGAACTTGATGTCTACTGGATTGAATATGCCGGTGAAAGTGCTGTTGAATATATAAAAAAATATGCCAATCGTACTGAATTGTTGCATGTCAAAGATATGACCAATGACGATGAACGATTTTTTGCAGAAGTTGGCAGCGGTTGTTTGAATATTCCAGGGATTTTGGAAACAGCCCAAGCATCCAACATACTGTGGTACCTTGTGGAACAAGATGTTTCAAGACGCAATCCGCTTGAGAGTGTTGAAATGAGTTATCGATATCTGTCTGGTATTGAGAAATAAGTTGATTCAATAAACCAATTTAGATTTTATAAACTTTATCAGAATTGAGGATATAAAAATGAGTAACGATAGTGAAATTCGAATTGGTTTAATAGGGGCAGGAAATATTGGCAAGGTTCATTTAGAAGTATTTGAACAGGTTAAAGGGGCGTCGATTGTTGCAATTCATGACGCATTCCTTCCTCTTGCAGAGCAAAGAGCACAGCAGTATGGTATCCAAAACGTACACGACAGAGTAGAGAACCTCATCCATGATGATAGGTTAGATGCGGTAATTATTGGTGTTCCAAATACATTTCATGCCCCGTTGGCAATACAAGCTTTGGAAGCTAGTAAGCATGTGTTGTTGGAAAAACCGATGGCCTTAAATTCTGCAGCAGCAAAGGACATTGTTCGGGCTGAACGCGCTTCGGGAAAAATTGCGATGATTGCACATCAAATGCGCTGGCAATGGAATACGATACAATTGAAAGAACAAATTGAAAAAGGCGCATTAGGCAGCATTTACGGCGCGAAAACGGGATGGTTGCGGCGTAAAGGGATTCCGGGATGGGGAACCTGGTTTACCCGAAACAGTGAATCCGGCGGAGGACCTTTGATTGATCTCGGTGTACATATGTTGGACTTGGCACTATATTTAATGGGAAATCCCAAACCCATTTCTGTATCCGGTTCTACTTTTGCAGAATTTGGTCCCAGGAAAAAAGGGATTGGCACTTGGGGGAAACCGGATTGGAATGGGTATTTTGATGTTGAAGATCTGGCAATGGCTTTCATTAAAATGGATGATGGAAGCACTTTATCACTGGATGTCAGCTGGGCAGTTCATATGGATACGGACAATCAACCATTTGTCCATCTCATGGGTTCTGAAGGGGGAGCTTCCATTGTTGGAAACTCCGCCAAGCTACTCACCGAGATCTTTGACAGGGCCGTAGATGTTCCACTCAATCAACCAGCAGATGATGAGGGTGATAGAGTGCGGTTGAGCCGCCATTTTATCGAGTGCATACGCGAATGTAAAACTCCCATTTCATCTGTACTGACAGGACTTGCCAACAATCTGATCATAGATGCCATTTTCGAGTCATCTCGAAGTGGTAAGGAAGTAGTATTGGATTGGAACATCTGAGAGAATTTAGGGAATCGAACTTGTGACTGCTGGGTTAAAAAAGACCTACCTTCTTAGAAACATCTCATCTATAATCTTCACAAGGAGTCGAAAGACAGAACAATTTCAACAACTTTTCAGATAATTGAGCGTATTGTACCGACAATACGCTCTTTTTAAAACTGATTTTTTCGGCATACGGACATTATGTGCAACAAAAATGATTGGTTTTCGGAAAATGAAGAGGTGAAATTTGGAATATATTATGTCGAATGAGATAGATGACATTTTTAAACATACTGTTGATTATTAACCTTGAATTACAAAAAAGAATATCATTTAAAATCAAAGATTGTAATTTTGGGGTCGGGTGATAATTTTTATTGACAATTTTCTCATGTTAGTTAATAATAATTACTAACATTATTTGTTTGGAAGTAAATGAGAATAAAGGGATTTAAAAACTTTATTTCAACCGAACGTTCTAATTTTAGAAATGGGTCATGGCTAATCGATTCCAAAATAAAATGAAATTCATGTAAACGGATACATTTTGGTCAAGTTACTAGAAGAAGATACATAATGCAGGCAAAGAGGTGGTCGTCGAATGAATTCAATTTATGGAATTGACAATAAACAAGATTTGATAGAAAGAGTGGGAGACATTCGACAAGTTGCGAGATTCCAGCGGATGGAGTTGTTAGACGGGAAAGGAAAAGGAAACGAAATTATTCAGGTTCAGAATGGAACGGGTTTGAGCTTTCAAATTTCAGTCAGTCGAGCTTTTGATATCGGATTATGCGAATTATATGGAATTCCAATAAGTTGGATGTCACATACTGGACCAGTTTCTCCATTCTTTTATGACAAAGAGATGACCGAATGGAATCGTAGCTTCGAAGGAGGATTATTCGCGACATGTGGACTGACGTACATGGGAAAACCATGTGTTGATCAAGGTCAACAATTGGGGCAACATGGCCGGATTTCGTCTACGCCTTCCGAACTTCTGCAAGCAGAAGGACGTTGGACAGAGGAAAAGTATGAACTGATTTTTCGAGGGAAAGTGCGGGAAAGCAAGGCTCTTGAAGAATGTGTGACTCTGGAGAGGACCATAACTACTTGTTTAGGAGAAAACCGAATAATCATCTCGGACTGGATCACAAATGAGACTTTTATGCCGGTTGAGCACATGGTAATGTACCATTTCAACTTTGGTTATCCGTTGGTTAGTGAATTTTGTCAGATACAAATCCCAGATAGCAAGAAAAGATGGATTATTGGCGATGGTCCGACGATAGATTCCCATCGGTATGGGAAACCTTCCAATAATGCAAACCCTTGTGTTATGGTCCATGAAGAAGTGGAAGCGGCTGATGGTCTCATCAAAGTGGGGATAAACAATGATATTTTTCATAATGGGGTGAAAAAGCGGCTGGGAGTTACGATAAGTTATTCGAAGGACGCTTGTCCTTGTCTCACCCAATGGAAACACCAGAGAAAAGGCATATATGTTATGGGAATTGAGCCGGGAAATGTGACAACTGAAGGGCGGGGTAAACATCGTGAGAGAGGGACCTTGCCCTTTTTACAGCCTGGTGAAAGCAAACAGTACCAATTTGTTTTGGATTTTCAATTAAAGGAGGACTAGAACATGAATGTCATTTGTATATTGATGGATACATTGCGACGTGATCATCTTGGCTGCTATGGAAATCAGTGGATCGAGACCCCAAATATTGATCGATTCGCCCGGAATGGGGCTTTATTTGAAAATGCATATATCGGCTCTTACCCATGCATGCCAGCTAGGCAAGATTTATGGACAGGTCGCTTGAACTTTCTTTGGAGGGGGTGGTCTCCTTTGGAATATGATCAGGAAGATCTGATTTCTTTGCTGTCATGGGAAGATAAGACCACCATGTTAATTACTGATCATTACCATCTTTGGCAATATGGCTCTGGCAATTATCATTTTAGTTTCAATGGAATGGAAATTATTCGTGGGCAGGAATTGGATAATTGGATTACCAATCCTGAAATCGAGATCAAGTATCCAGCTTCACCAGATAAGTTAAATCGCAAATGGGATCGTTATTTCCGTAATACCGCCCATTTTGAAAAAGAAGAGGATTATTTTGCCGCACAGGTGTTTCAAAAAAGTATGGACTGGGTTGAACAAAACAAAAATCTTAAAGATTTCTTCTTGATGATAGATTGCTTTGATCCACATGAACCGTTTGATCCTCCGGTGGGGTACGCAGAAAGATACAATCCCGGGTATGAAGGTGAATCTGTTGTATGGCCAAGATATGGGGATGCTGACTGCTTGACTCCTGAAGAACTAAAACAAGTACATGCATTGTATTGTGGCGAGGTTACTTTTGTAGATAAATGGTTTGGAAAATTTTATGATAAATTGGAAGGCTTAGGGCTATTGGAAAACACAATGGTCATAGTAACTAGCGATCACGGTTTCCTGTTTGGTGAGCACAATTGGTTAGGCAAGCACGCGCGAATCTTATACCAGGATATTGCTCGTACTCCCTTGCTGATTCATAGTCCGCAAATAAAGTCAGGAACTGTCTATCATGAACTGGTTCAAATGGCAGATTTGACTCCAACGATCCTTCAAATTATGGGTTTAAACATTCCAGATTCTATGCATGGAAAGAGTATTGTTCCCCTATGGGAAGAAAACTTACAAAATGATCAAGATATTCGTTCCCGCAATTCCATTTTATTTGGTGTATTTGGAGGGCCCGTTTATTGCACTGACGGTGAATGGCTTTTAGTGAAAAAACCAATACCAGGGAATTTCCCTCTATATTGGTACACTCGATCACATTATAACAATTGGGATTTTGGCCAACAGAATTTACCTAAAGACAGTAAGGAGAGATTGGATCAGTGGGATGGGCAACGTTTTCCGACTCAATACCCAAACGCTCATCCTGGGCATGCGGCCCCAAGATTGGTTCGCGAACCGCAGGAATTCACTGCCGATGTACCCCATCCTACAGATGAACTTTATAACATCATTGAAGATCACGGACAGCAAAAAGATTTATCGAACGAAAGAATGGATGTCGTAAAACATCTGATTGAATGTATAGATGTTGGGCTAACTCAATTAAATGCACCTCAAGAACAGTGGGAACGTCTTGGACTGAAGGTGACTGTCCGTGAAAATTAGAATGTGTGTAACTAACATTGATTTATATGGAAGTATTGTAGAAAACGGAATAGAACAAATGTTCGAAAAAGAGGGAAAATGCGTATTTACTGTAACACATGATGGAACTCAGCAAGCTGATTGTGAATTGGAGGAGGTTCATTGCCTTGGATTTTGTTATTGGTGTCAACAGGGTCCAATGGCGATTGTAAATGACCAGTTACTGACTAAACCCTAATTGGCCACGTACAGCATCTAAATATTTTCTTTGAGGAGGTGATTTTACTTATTTTACAAATATTTCCTAAGTTGTTGATTGGGAACACAAAACTGTTATTTTTATACTTTTTATGATGATGAAGGAGGTTGAGTTGTATGTTTCAGGTAAGTGCTATAAATACGAAAAAGAAGAATAATCTGCTGATTTATTTGTTTGGTGCACTGGCAGACTTACTTTTCGGATATGATGTGGGAGTCATTGGTGTTGCCTTATTGTTTATTAAACACGATATGCAGCTTACTCCAATTTTACAAGGCTTAGTTGTCAGTTCTTTATTGATAGGAGCAATGATTGGAGTAGCGAGTTGCGGAGTGCTTTCCGATCGTTTTGGCAGGCGTCGCATCATACTACTGACCGGATTTATTTTCTCCTTTGGTGCAATAGGTACAGCGCTTAGTCCAAGTGTGGTTGTGCTGATTTTATTCCGGTTTATAATGGGACTTGGTGTAGGGGCTGCTTCTGTCGTGGTTACGGTTTATCTCGCCGAGATGGCACCTTCAGAGAAACGAGGTGCGCTTACCTCTCTAAACCAGTTTATGGTTGTAGTAGGAATATTGGTTGCCTACTTAGTCGATTATGGATTGGCTCCATTTGGCGCATGGCGCTTGATGTTAGGGATAGGTTTGATCCCCTCAGTTATTCTGTTGATCGGCATGTATTTTCAACCCGAAACTCCGCGGTGGCTCATGAAAAAGGGAATGGAAAAGGAAGCGCGTGAAGTACTAGGCAGATTCCTGGAAGATTCAAGTATTGAGAAAGAAATAGAAGAAATTAAACTTATACAAAAGACAGGGACGGAGAAAGTTGGTGTTGGGGAATTATTTGTTCCTTGGCTTCGCAGAATTCTCATCGTGGCGGTTGGAATAGCTGTCTTTCCACAAATTATGGGTATTAACAGTATAATCTACTATGCGCCTACAATCCTGACTAAAGTTGGATTTGGTAAAATGGCGGCAATCTTGGCTAATGTCGGCATTGGTACTATTAATGTATTGGTTACTCTGGTGGCTATACGGCTCATCGATCGGATCGGGCGGAAGAAGCTCTTGCTGCTTGGAACTACTGGAATGGCCTTGAGTATGTTTATTGTTTCATTTGCATTCTTTAATGCTAGGATTGCTGGTGGTGCTACAAGCTGGATTATTCTACTATTTATGACCACATACGTAGCTTCTTTTGGAGTCAGTTGGGGGACGGTTGTCCGGGTTTTAATTTCAGAAATATTACCATTAAGGATTCGGGGTTCCGTAATGGGGTATGTACTGGTATTTAATTGGGGTTTTAACTTTTTAATAGGTATGTTTTTCCCGATCTTTCTAAATGCTTTAGGATTAGGCAAAGTATTTATTGTATTCGGGGTGATTGGAATAGGAGCATTTTTCTTTGTCCGTAAATTGGTACCTGAGACGAAACAACGAAGCCTTGAAGAGATCGAGGTTGAATTTCGTGGTTCATCCTTAACTGTATAAGTAATGTGTATCGAATGGATGACCAGAAACTTGGATCGCCTTTTGAATTTGAAAGGGACTTTTAATTCCGAGAGTTTGTGTCATGATAAGTGAGGTGGAGAAAATGATAAAATCAAAGTCGGAAAAACCAAATGTCATTATTTTTTTTACAGATCAACAACGTTGGGATACAACTGGCGTGCATGGTAATCCGCTTGATTTAACAACAAACTTTGATAGAATGGCTACTTTCGGAACCCACATTTATCATTCATTTACCTGTCAGCCTGTTTGTGGTCCAGCGAGATCATGCTTACAAACTGGTTTATATGCAACAAAGACGGGGTGTTTTCGAAATAGTATTCCACTACCAGCGAATACGAAAACGATTGCAAATTATTTCAAAGAGGTCGGTTATAAAACAGGATATATTGGGAAATGGCACCTTTCGGATGAAGATCCGGTCCCAAAATCAAAACGTTTTGGATATGATTACTGGTTAGCAGCAAATATTCTGGAATTTGTTTCTGAACCATATGACACCATTCTCTATAACAATGATAATGAAGAAGTCCACTTACCAGGATATCGGGTTGATGCACTAACGGATGCTGCAATTCGATATATGGATAAGAATAGGGACAACCCTTTTTTCTTGTTTTTATCTTTTCTAGAACCCCATCACCAAAATCACATTGACGACTACCCTGCACCAGAAGGTTATCGAGAAAAATTTTCTGGAAAATGGCTTCCTCCGGATTTATCTGCATTAGGTGGGAGTACCCATCAACATATTGGTGGATATTATGGAATGGTAAAACGGCTGGATGAAGCATTGGGTAGAATATTAGATGCATTAAAAAGCCTGCATTTAACAGAAAACACAATTGTTTTATTTACTTCCGATCATGGTTGTCATTTCAAAACTCGTAATGATGAATATAAACGTTCCGGTCATGAAAGCTCGATTCGTGTACCAACTGCTATCACCGGACCAGGATTTATTGGTGGAAGGAAAATTATGGAGTTAGTTAGTTTGATAGATCTTCCCCCAACACTTTTAGATGCTGCTGGAATTCCTATTCCAGCAGATATGCAAGGACGTTCACTTATGCCCCTGATCAGAAATGAAGTGAATGATTGGCATACTGATGTGTTTGTGCAAATTAGTGAAAGCCAAGTTGGGCGTGCAATAAGAACAAGAAAATGGAAATATGGAATCGTCACACCGAATAAGGATGGGAATATATACGACTCTTCTGATACGTATATCGAATCTTATTTATATGATTTAGAATCTGATCCATATGAATTAAGAAATCTCGTTGGGTTTGCATCTCATAGTGAAGTTGCAAAAATTATGCGGGAGCGGCTATTGAAAAGGATGACAGAAGCTGGAGAGGAAGCTCCAGTTATCCAATTATTACCTCCTATTCCATCGGGACAGAGAAGGGTTTCAAAAGAAGAAGTAATGTTATAAACCACTTATTAAACTATAAATGAGCAAATTCGCTTCCATTTCTTTACCAATTAAAAACAATAGAGACATTTGTCCTCTCCTGTGGTATAGATTAAGTTACCACACAAAACCATACCTGGAGGATTCACAAATGTCTCATAATACTACCATACCAAACCACGAAGCAATAATCAATTTCTTAAAAAGCCGTAGGCTATCCTTATATGTTTCAAAGCCTGCCTTGCGGCATATTCAAGAATTTTTTATTGCAGCTACCGCTAAAGGGTATCGTGGTAAAGTGGTAGATATAGCGGAATGGAGTTCATGTCATCGAACATCCATTGGACACTTTCTCTCGGATGGTGTTTGGGACGAATCGTATATCCAAAGACTTGTAAAACAAGAATCGCTTTCATTTGTTTTGTCTCATGCCAAACAAACAGAACAGCCTATTTTTGTGATTCATGATGATACGGTTAGTGAGAAGACAAAGCCTTCGTCACAGGCAAAACACCCAATCGAACAAACAGACTACCATCATTCCCACTTAAAAGGAAAAACCGTTTGGGGTCATCAAGTTCAGGCTACGATTGTTCAATGTGGAGAACATTCTCTCATTCATGATATTCACCGTTATGATAAATCGAGCCAAAGCAAAATTGATGACGCTTGTGATTTGGCCAAAACCATGCCGATTCCACCTTATTCTGGATATGCATTGGTCGATTCATGGTATACATGCCCAAAACTTATGAATACTTATGCAGAGCGAGGATACCATCTGATTGGTGCACTCAAAACAAACCGTATTCTCTATCCCAAAGGGATTCGAGTTTCACTTAGTACCTTCGCATCGTATGTGACCAAACAGGACGTTTGCCTCGTGACCGTAAACGGATCAACCTATTGGGTGTATCGATATGAAGGAGCTTTAAATGGCATTGAGAATGCGGTGGTACTCCTTTGCTGGCCATTGGATGCGTTTCAAAATTCGAAAGTATTACATGCTTTTCTGTGTACAGATGTATCCTTAGAGACACAAACCATCCTTGATTATTATAGTCGCCGTTGGCCGATCGAGATTTTCTTTCGGCAAACTAAACAAAATCTAGGTTTTGATGGATATCAAGTTCGTTCCATTCGTGCAATAGAACGACTTTGGATACTACTTTCGCTGACACATTTATATTGCACCATCGGTTTAGGTCAGCCTTCAAAATTTGGAGATGGACTTATAATGGTACGAAAGCAAGTAAAAGTGGACTACGTCCAATGGATTTATGAATCTGCAAAGAATCAAGTACCTATTGAAGCTGTTTTGCAACAATTAAAGCTGGCCTAGAGGCAGTCTATACTTTTTTGTTGTATAAATTTGTAAGTATTTTTGCTCATTTATAGTTATTAAATATAAGTTGGATATGAAATTGCTCTTCATTACAAATATTCAATCAAGTCATCATCTCAGCAGCTGTTCAACTAAAATTGTTGGAAAATTCAATAAAAATTTCACTTGACATATGCTGATTATTAAATAATAATTGTGTTAATTAGTTTACATTACTAATCGGTTTGGTATTAGACTGGCACAAGGTTAAAGTGTAATCAGCAAATATAAATAATATTATTTGATTGTGTTTCTACATAAATGTAAGCGCTTTATTTTGGATTCCGTACAATATTAGACACCATCTTTTTTATCTTCTTTAAACATCAATTCCATATTTAGTAAACACAAAGTAATTAAATAGATAATTAATTCAATGTATTAATTTTTATAAATGATTTAAAAAGTGCATTATTGTTTGAATAGTGGGAGGGATGATAGTGAATAAAAAACAGAAATCTATCATTATAGGATCTTTCTTATCCGGTACACTTGTTTTAACGGCATGTGGATCCCATGTTAGTTCGAATAGTGCAAACACATCTAAGGTAAAAAATGTAACATTTTGGTACTCGGTTCCGGGAGCAAGTAATGACGTAATAAAAAATTTGGTTCAAAAATTTAATGATAGTCACCCAAATATACACATAATTGCAACAAACAATCCACAAAATGAGCGAATCCAGAAACTTACTGCCGCATTAGGAGCCGGAAACCCGCCAGACATTTATACTGCCGGATCTCCTGATTTAGCGATGTTACTGGGATCTAGAAAAGTTTCATCTATTAGTGACCTCACAAATGGCAGAATAAATCCCGATAAATTTTATGCTGCGCCTCGATCTGTTTCTGTAGAAGATAGCAAACTTTTTGCTATGCCGGCAAGTGTGGGTGATGTTGCGTTGTATTATAATCAAGATCTTTTTAAAAAATACGGAATTTCCACACCACCCAAAAATTGGGGTGAAATGATTCGGGACGCCATGAGACTTACTGATCCATCGCAAGGAAGATATGGTTTTGTCATACCAACAACACCCGATGATTACACTGCACAACTTTGGACCTGTTATCTGTGGGAAAATGGAGGAGAATTATTTACGGCAGATAATAAAAAAGTTGCATTCAATTCAAAAGAAGGTGTTGAAGCATTACAGTTGTGGGTGGATCTAATTTATAAATATAAAGTTGCACCTCTTAGGACCTTAGATCAAAACTCAGCAATGCAGACTTTTGCAACCGGTCAATATGGAATGATTCCAGCCATGCCGATATTTGTTCAAGCTGCAACGAAATTCCCATTTCATGTTGCAACAGCAGTTTTACCAAAAGAAAAAATTCAAGCTACATCACTTGGGGGATGGTATATCACAATCCCGAAAATGAGCAAACATCAAAAAGAGGCTGCAACATTTTTAGAGTGGTTAAATCGCCCTGAAAATGGCGTGCAGTGGAATATTGGTATGGGAAGTCTGCCTGTAGGACCCGAATCAACAAATTCATCTATTTATAAGGACTATTTAAAAAAGACTCCTTTAGTTCAAGCATTTGTCGATCAATTGGATGTAGCGAAGGCACCGCCAAACTTGCCGCAGTACTCTCAGATTTCTAAATTATTGGCAGTGGCTATCAATAATGCGTTGTATAAAAAACAGACACCTCAAGAAGCACTTGATGAAGCGGCAAATAAAGCGAACCAACTTCTCAAAGGCAATTAATGGAGGTGTAACCATGTCGAAGAGTGGCCCGAACATTCTGTTTATAACAGCCGATCAACTAAGAGCTGATTGTCTACGGTGCTATGGAAATCAGATCATACAGACTCCAAATATCGACTTGATTGCACAAAATGGTGTACAATTTGAATCTGCCTATGTAGCAAATCCGCTATGTGCCCCTTCACGTTCATCAATATTAACTGGGAGATATCCAAGCAGGCATCGTGTATGGTGCAACGGTGTCCCATTATCAGATCATGAAATAACTCTTACCTCTATATTGTCAAAAAATGGTTATCATACAGCGGTGATCGGTAAAATGCATTTTACACCGGCACAAGCACCCGAACCAGAGCCTTCCTTTTACGATTCATTTAAGAATTGGGAGATTCAGAATTTACGAAATTGGCACGGGCCTTATTATGGATTTGAAGAGGTTTGGATGTCTCTGGGTCATAATTCGCCACGCGGACATTATAGATATTGGTTAGAAGATAATGCTCCAGATGTAATTGATTTATTTGGGCCTGAACATGCTCTAAAGCCTCCTACTGAAGCAATGCAATCTTGGAAATCAGCAGTACCTGCCGATTATCATGTTTCTACATGGATAGGAAATACTGCGATTGACTTCCTTAAAAGAGCATCAGAAAATAGCAAACCTTTTTTTGCTTGGATTTCATTTACCGATCCACACCATCCTTTTGCTCCACCGGTACCATTTAACCATATGTACGATCCAAATCAAGTAAAGACACCGTTGAAAAAGAAAGATGAACTTTTAGATAAGCCACCGCATTTCTATGAAAATTACAGTAAAGGCACAAGGACGGAGGGAACCAGAGAGTGTGATGTCCCTGCTAATGTAGGTGAGCAGCATGTTAGAGAAATTATTGCACATACCTACGGTATGATAAGCCTCGTGGATCAAAATATTGGCCGTATTTTGGAAACACTTGATGAGCTGTGTCTACGGGAAAATACAGTTGTAATTTTTGCCAGTGATCATGGAGATTTGCTAGGAGATCATGGCCTGTTTTTTAAAGGGCCATTTCTGTATGAGGGATTGGTACGTGTTCCATTTATTTGGTCGTTTCCAAAAGAATTTAATGTCGGTGTAGGAACCAAGTCATTAGTAAGCCTTGTTGATTTTGCTCCAACTATTCTAGATATTGCCGGGATTTCAATACCACCGTCGATGCAGGGAAAATCACTTGTTACAATTCTCAATGGGAGACAGGACAAGGTCAATGATTCCATTTTAATTGAATATCAATCCGGATATAGTCCCGATTTGAATTTGAGATCCATTCGTACACCAAAATGGAAGTTGACCTATTATGCGGGGGCAAATGGAGAATTGTATGATTTAGAAAATGACCCCGGTGAGTTTATAAACCTATACCAGTTGCCGGCTTATGACTCTATACGCAATGAATTGATTAAGCTATTACTAGATAAAATGCTCCAGATTGAAGATAGAACGCCAATAAGGTTGTCACATGCATAATGTGTTTGGGGGAAAATCAGATCATGGACAGGAGACCTAACATTTTATTAATAACAACTGATCAACAACGGGCAGATACTTTAGGCTGTTACGGAAATTCAAGTGTTCAAACACATAACTTGGATCAGTTAGCTAAAGAGGGAATCAAATTTAATAGAGCTTATGTAAATAATCCAGTGTGTACACCTTCGAGATCTAGTATGATGACAGGCCGATATCCACGTTCACATGGTGTAACAATAAACGGAATTCCATTGCCGCAGCAAGAAAGAACATTGGCACACTTATTAAGCGACATCGGCTATAGAACCGCAGTTTTAGGAAAAGTACATTTGGGACCAACTAGTGCCGATGATGAAAATTCTTTTATTGAATCGAAAAAAATGAATGACTGTGGGAAAGATTTTTTTCGAAAATGGAACGGCCCTTATTATGGATTTGACTTTGTTCAGTTATCGATAGGACATAGTACACGGGGCAACAAAGGGCACTATCGACTTTGGCTGGAAGATAAATATCCAGATACTCTTATACACTTTGAAGAACCCGATTCCTATTCTTTGCATGAATCCAGCGGAGCACCATTTGGTTCTTTAAAATGGGGGCTGCCTGTTGAAGCACATAGTTCAACTTGGACGACTGATGTTGTATGTGAATATTTGGAGAATCATAAAAAGGAGAACGGGGATAATGTTCCGTTTTTTACCTGGGTAAGTTTCCAGGATCCACACCCTCCGTTTGCTTGCCCTGCACCGTACTGTTATCAGGTCAATGAAGAGGAAATTCAGTTACCGATTGAAACTCCGTCAGATTGGTGTAAGTTGCCTCCACATTTTGAAGCAAAATATAAAGGGCAATTAGATAAATTACCTTGGATATATGAAATTGGATGGAGTGTAAAAGTATGAATGTAATCATAATTTTAATGGATACTCTTCGTCGAGATCACCTTGGGATTTATGGCAACCGAAAAATCAAAACACCATCAATCGATAATTTCGCGCAACGAAGTACAATATTTGATCAATCTTACTTAGGATCTTATCCTTGTATGCCAGCAAGACAGGATTTATGGACAGGTCGTTGTAATTTTCCGTGGCGGGGCTGGTCGCCTCTTGAATATGATTCTAAAGATATTGTTGCTGCCGTACGCGAACAGGGTTATGTAACCCAATTAATAACGGATCATTATCATTTGTGGCATTGGGGTTCGGGAAATTATCACATGAATTTTAATGGAGTTGAGTTTATCCGAGGACAGGAGTCAGACAGTTGGAATACCGATGCAACAATTCAGATACCGTGGCCAACAGACAAATCAAAGATAATGCCAATATTCGATATATATTATCGCAATACTTTTCACTTCAAAGAAGAAAACGATTACTTTTCTCCGCGAGTGTTTCAGAGTTGCATCAACTGGATTGAAAAGAACCATACTCATGAAAAATTCTTTTTAATGGTTGACAGTTTTGACCCGCATGAACCTTGGGACACTCCGGAAGAATATTGGAGGATGTACGATCCTGACTACTCAGGCGAATCATACATTTGGCCACCATATGGATCGGCAGACCGTTATACTGCAGCCGAGTTGAAAAATATTCATGCACGTTACTGTGGTGAAATCACACTTGCAGATAAGTGGTTTGGAAAATTCATAGATAAGCTAGATGAGTTAGGGCTGTTTGATAATACTATGATCGTTTTGACAACAGATCACGGATTTCTATTTGGGGAGCATAATTACCTTGGGAAACATGCGCCGACTTTGTTTGAACCAATATCTCATACACCACTTATCATATATCATCCACATCAAAGAGGTGCTGGCAGACGAGTTGGCTCCTTTGCACAATTGTATGATTTGTATCCAACGATTCTTGAAGCTATAGGTGCAAATATCAATCCAATGGAAATACATGGACATAGCTTATTGCCGGTTATTTCGGAAACGGATATAGATACGAATGCAAGAGAAGCAATCTGTTTTGGAAGCTTTGGCGGAGCAATTCACTTGACTGATGGTGAATGGACATACGTACGCAGTGTAACAGGAACCGCGCCATTGTATTGGCATACCCAAGCACACTATGCAGCAAACTATTGGCCTCGTGAGATTAAAAGCAATCGTATGATTAACCTTGAACAGACTAAACGGAATTTGGCACAGTGGAGTCATGGAAGTTATCTCTATAGCGGTAAAGCCGGGGGAGAAACAATTAACATTAATGAAGAGTTGTATCAAGTGTCAATGGATCCCTGCCAAATACAAAATGTTGCTTCACTTTATCCTAACCAATGTAGAATTTTAAGTTCCAAAATGAAGGAGTTTCTTAATAATATTAAAGCACCGGAGTCTTATCTGCAATGGTTGGCGCTTGATATGATATGAGCCACGACATTCTAGCTTTTTTGGGGGAAACTTTATGAGAATAGGGAATAATGAGCAGATAAAAAGCTGCCCAAAAGTGATCGAATATTGTATTAATAACTTGCATCCGGAAATTTCCGATAAACATTTGACGATTGAACCGGTAACAAAATTCATGTAAGTGGGCTTGCAAATGACGGCTATCCAATCCATAAAACGTTCCGACAATAAAGGCTTTGACATTTGACATGATCGTATGCATCCACTTTGAGTGTTTCGGATTCTTCTTTGCATCAAACTTTAAAGAATCAACTATATATCCGTGTTCACTCATACGAGAGTTCTAATTCTACACAACCACCCTTTAAAAATCTATGTTCATTTGGAATTTTATTTCACATATCAATGTTGAATTGACAAAAGTAAATATTCACGTGAGAGGAGAGGGAGTTAGTGGATGTAGTATCGATTGAAAGAAATACTTCGATTTCTAAACATAAAGGGTTAAGTGGTTCGTTGAAAAAAAGAGGTTATACACTTTCAGAAACCTTAGCCGGATATTTATATCTAACACCTGTATTTTTGTGGGTTTTGATTTTTATGCTGTTTCCCATGGGATATGTTATATATTTGAGTTTTTATAAATGGAATTTTGTAAGCTCTGAAAAACATTTTGTTGGTTTGGGCAACTACGTAAGCTTATTGCATGATCCTGAGTTTTTGGGTTCACTAAATCATACATTTGAATTTACTGTAGTTTCGGTTTTAGTAACGATCGTTATGTCATTAATTATTGCTTTATTACTTAACCAGCAGATCAAAGGAATAGGAATATTAAGATCGATTTTTTATTCTCCAGTAGTCGTATCTATGATCGCTGCAGCTATGGTATGGAGTTTTTTATACGACCCTCAATATGGTTCGATCAATAATATACTTCATATCATGGGAATTTCAGGGCCACATTGGCTTGATGATCCTCATTGGGCGTTAATATCTATAGTAATCATGACTGTTTGGAAAAATATGGGGTATTATGCTGTGATCTATTTAGCGGCATTACAAGGCATCTCTAACTCTTATTATGAAGCGGCTGCTTTGGATGGCGCGAACAGATGGAAAGTGTTCCGATTTATTACATGGCCATTGTTAATGCCGGCTACTTTGTTAATAGCTGTAATGGGAATCATTAATTCGTTTCAGGTTTTTGGGCAAATATATGTGATGACTCAAGGTGGGCCAGTAGGATCTACCAATGTAATTGTTTATTATCTCTATGAAAAGGCTTTTCAGTTTTTCGAAATGGGTTATGCGAGTGCTGTAGGATTCGTTTTATTTATTATTATTTTTGTTATAACTTTGGTTCAATTTAAATATGTAGACCGAAAAATGGACTTTTAATAGGGGGAAACTGTCCAATGAGAAGAAAAAAGGCAGCAAGTTTAGTAATGATGATATTGGCAATTGCAGGTGGGATTCTCACGCTATTTCCCTATTTATGGATGCTTGCCACATCATTAAAAAGCCAAACGGAAGTATATTCTTCAGGACTTTCTTTGATCCCCCATCATATTGATTGGGGCGGTTTCAAGGAAGCTTTGCAGAATGCGCCAATCGGAAGGTATATGTTCAATTCAATACTTGTAAGCGTGATCTCTACTGCAGGAGTAACCGTGACATCATTACTGGCTGGATATGCATTATCACGTATGAGGTTTCCTGGCAGGAATTTTATTTTCTTGATCATTTTAGGAACAATGATGATTCCGCATCAGGCCACTATGATCCCAAATTATATACTTCTTAATTGGTTTGGTTGGATTAATAGCTATCAAGGATTAATCGTTCCGTTTCTTGTTTATCCGTTTGGCATTTTTATCATAAGGAATTTTATGTTATCGATTCCGCGCGAGTTAGAAGAAGCAGCAATGCTGGATGGTTGCGGTCGACTGATGACATTGCTGAAAGTAATTCTCCCTATATCAAAACCTGCAATTGCAACGGTTGTGATTTTTACATTCACTTTTATGTGGAATGATTTCTTTTGGCCATTGGTTATGACAAATACTACTGAAATGAGGACAATGCAGGTTGGCCTCGCTACGTTAAAAAGTCAATTTCCGATGGATTGGCCAATGCTGATGTCTGCTACTGTTTTATCATCTATTCCCGTATTTTTAATCTACTTTTGTTTCCAGAAATTTTTCGTTAAAGGTATTGCCAGCAGTGGCGTGAAGGGTTAATAATCCGAAATTTATTAAAATGACAGGGGGAAAAGGAATGAATATTAAGAAAACGTTAGTGATAGGAAGCATACTTTCGCTTGGATTAGGGGTTGTTGGATGCGGGGACAAAGCTACTTCAACAAATACAAATCATTCGCAAACAGTGGAATTTTGGTACGCATTGCCAGGGGCAAGCGGTCAGGTTGTTCAGAAGTTAGTACAACAATTTAATGAAACGCATAAAGATATACGTGTGAATGCTACGTTTATACCTACTAACGAAAGATTGCAAAAATTAACCGCTGCACTGGGTACGGGCGATCCGCCAGACCTTTACACCGCAGGGCCTCCAGAAATTGGACAGCTTCAGGGCTCGAACCAGATAGTATCAATTAGTGATCTAACCAGTGGGAAATTGAGTATGGATACATTCTTCCCTGCACTGCGTTCCGTAGCTGGAATAAATAAGAAATTATGGGCTATGCCTGTGAGTGCTGGTGTCATAGCACTTTATTATAATAAAGATTTATTTCAAAAAGCAGGAATTTCTACTCCCCCCAAAACATGGAATGAAATGATTCAAGATACGATTAAACTTACCAATCATTCAAAAGGTCAGTATGGAATTGTTTTACCTACTTCCCCAGATATTTACACAACAAGTGTCTGGCAATGTTTCCTGTGGGAGAATGGTGGTCATCTCTTAACACCGGATCGAAAAAAGGCCGTTTTTAACTCGAAAGAAGGAGTTGAAGCTTTGCAATTATGGGTAGATCTCGTTCATAAATACAAGGTTGCTCCACTTAAGAATCTTAATGAAATTATCAATATGCAAACGTTTGGAACTGGCCAAGTAGGAATGGTTCCTGCTATGCCATTATTTGTTGAAACAGCAAGTAAATTTCCTTTCCAAACGGGAACTGCTATTATGCCAAGTGAAAAAATAAAGAGCACTACGTTAGGTGGATGGTACCTTATAATTCCAAATAAAAGCAAACATCAACAAGCTGCCAAAACGTTTCTCGAATGGTTACATCAGCCACAAAACGGTGCAAAATGGAATATTGGAACGGGTAGTATTCCGACAGATCCTAATATTTATAAGTCGGGAGTTTATCAGGATTATGTGAAGAAAACTCCATTGGTTAAACCGTTTGTTGATGAAATGGATTATGCTAAAGCTCCACCAGCTATAAAACAGTATGCACAGATCTCCAAATTAATCGCCATAGCCATTAATAACGCTTTGTATCAGAAAGAGACTCCAAAACAAGCGCTTGATGAAGCGGCACAAAAGGCAAATCGTTTGCTGGAGGGAAAATAAGTAATTTATGAATGTGATCTTTAGGCTTTTGGGGGGAAGAGAAAAGTGATTAAATTAATGATGCCTGATAATCCCCATACTTATATTTGTATTCTGCCAAATCGTGGAGCTATTATAATTGATTATACATTTCAAGGTAGAGCTATTCTCTATCTAGATCGTTCGACAATAGAATCGGGAACTTCTTCCATCATTCGGGGAGGAGTTCCAATCTTGTTTCCAGTTTGTGGACCGGTTGAGGCGAATGGTTATCAAATAAGAGATCAATGGTATTTAATGCCCAAACATGGATTTGCCAGGGATTTTCCTTGGGAGATAACAAGTTTAAATGAAACAAAGGAGTTTACAAGTATTACACTCCAATTGACCAGCAACATGTTAACACAAAAATATTATCCCTATGACTTTGAAATGAATACTACATACCATCTGACTGGAACTGAATTATTAATTCAAACTGAGCTGGCGAATAGATCTAACTATGATATGCCTTTTCAGTTGGGATTCCATCCTTATTTCTTATTAAAGGATAAGAATTCTATAAAATTAAAGTTATTTGCCAAGGAGTGTATAGACACGTTGAAGGGGATTCGGTTGCAGCTTTCTTCAGATGGTTGGTTTCATCCCGATTTAAATCAAGAGCAAATCAACCTATGTTTTCGTGGTTTCAATCAAAATCATATTGAAATCCAGCTAGATGATCACAAGGTGGAGATAGTTTTTACTGCAAATGTTACGGATATTGTTTTATGGGCGATTAGCGGTCAAGATTTCATCTGTATCGAGCCATGGATTGGATCTCATGGGGACTTTGCCAAGAATCTGGCTTTTCGGTTAAGCCCAGGTGAAAATTTTTCCGCTACATTTACGATTAGACCATCACAGATACAGGAGGTGAATTCAGATGAATCAAACGAGGCCTAATATTCTTTTGATTACCACTGACCAGCAACATCATAATACGATTCATGCTTTAGGAAATGAAGCGATTCAGACACCGAATCTAGACCGTCTGGCGAAAGAAGGGGTCGCCTTTCGTCGTGCTTACACGGCAAATCCGGTATGTTCGCCAAGCAGGTCATCCATACTTACCGGGGAGTATCCTTCACGTCATGGATGTTGGAATATTGGAGTAGCTTTAGACAAAAATCGTCCAACTTTAAGTCAAACTTTATCAAATAAAGGGTACTCGACTGCCTTATTCGGAAAGGCCCATTTTCAACCCGTTTTAAAAAGAGGGAGTTTTGAAGCACCGCCACATATCCATGATCGGGAGTTTTGGAAAAGTTGGAAAGGACCCTATTATGGATTTGAACAGGTGAAAATGGTTCATGGGCATTCCGACGAAGATTCCTCTCATGGTATGCATTACGGTGCCTGGCTGGCTGATCAAGGGATTGATCCTGCTAAATATTTTGGGCCTGGTGGCGGATACCGTGAGGGATCCTGGGATTTACCTGAGGACCTACACTATACAAGATGGTCAGCGGATCAGACAATAGAATTTATGAGATCTCACGTAAATCATACAGATCATTATGAAAATGAACCATTTTTTGCATGGTGTAGTTTTCAGGATCCTCATAATGCCTTTCTGGCCCCTGAACCGTGGGCATCCATGTATGATCCGGAAAAGCTTCCTTCCTTTTTGGAAAGAGAGGGGGAGATGCTGGATAAAACTCGATTACATCAATGTCTGATTGACAATCGCTTACATGAATTAGATGTTGAAATGACAACAGATCCAGGCCATGCAACCAGAGGCATTCAATGTTTAGGAATTACAACAAATAAAATCGGATTCGAACGTGCCAGACGATGGTTGGCAACATACTACGGAATGATAAGTCTAATCGACTTTCACATTGGCAGAGTATTAAAAACATTAGATAATCTTGGATTAGCTGATAATACGATTGTAATTTTTACATCTGACCATGGTGATTATGCAGGAAATCACGGGATTTGGTTAAAAGGGCCTTTACACTACGAAGATGTGATACGAATTCCTTTCTTAGTTCGATGGCCGGATAAAATTCCCTCTAACATGCAAACAGATTGTCTGATGAGTTTGGTGGACCTTGTCCCAACTTTATTAGAAGCCTGTGGTTTGCCTGATTCGTCAACAACGCAAGGAGTCAGTCAATTGCAAACATGGTTCAATCCGAAAACGTCTTCACGTGATTGGTGTTTGGTGGAGAATCGCGCAGAACCTACATTCTATGTAAAAACCATGGTGACTGATCGATATAAGTTAAACTATTTTCTCGATAGAAATGAAGGTGAGTTGTATGATTTATACAATGATCCAAATGAATTTATAAATCTATATAATAAAACTGAATACACAGATATACGGATTAGCTTATTAATGAAATTAATTGATGTTTATGGTCAACTGGAAAATCAGTACCCATCAAGACAGAGTTTTGCCTGATTAGTAACTGTTTTATCGATCAATTTTTAATTTTAAAAGAGGAACAATATGAAAGAAGAAGCGAGGCCCAATATACTGATCTTTATGACAGACCGACAACAGGCACAGGTTATGGTGTATTTTAACACGACTCATCAACGATGTATTTATGGTTACTGTAGAAAAATTTTGCTCTGATAGAGAGGTGTAAAATGGAACAGAAAAATGTGTTATGGATTATGACGGATCAGCAGCGGGTAAACGCTATGGGATGTGCAGATTCTAGTTATATAACGCCGAACATTGATGAATTGGCCAATAAGGGTATACGTTTTACTGGCACTGTCACTACTTCCGCCCAATGTACCCCTGCACGCGCTTCTTGGGAAACCGGAAAATATCCACATCAAGTTGGTGTAAATCAAATCGGGCATGCTATAAATCCCAATTACCCGCTTGTTGCCAAGGAATTTAAAAAATCAGGATATCAAACAGTTCACTTTGGAAAATGGCATTTATTCACAGATCGTAAACAATGCGGGTATGAAATTCTAGATTATAGGGTAGATGGTGTGCTTCATGGGCCTGCCAATATGAAGAATCCTGATTCTTGGAGTGCTAAAGATGCTTTATCGACCGCAATGGCTATCAACTATATTCAAGATTCCAAAAAGGATCCGTTTTTTATGGTATTGTCTTGGTACTGCCCGCATCCCGGAACGTCAAGATTTGAGTTAATTGAGGAATTCGCTCATCTATATCCTTTAAATCAAATTCCAATTCCATCAAGTTTTTATGACGATGATTTGACTGGTAAACCAAAGTTTCAAAGGTTAAGAGCGGATAGTGAAGAATCCATGCTAACAGAAGAACAGATTCGGATAGATGGGCAGAAATACCGTACGATGATCAGTTATCTTGATTGGAATGTGGGTAGAATTATGAAAGTCTTAGAAGATAAAGGGATTCTCGAGAACACAATTATAATTTTTACTTCCGATCATGGTGATATGCAGGGAGCACATCGTTTAGCGCTGAAAGGCGTACTGCCCTATCGGGAACTTTTCAATGTTCCACTTATAATTTATGAACCGGGAAGACAAATAACCAGAAAAATAATTGACGATCTCGTTTCAAGTGCTGCTGTCCCTGGAACTATATTGGATTTGGCAGGTTTACCCGTTCCGGATAGTTTCGAAGGAGGGTCATTGCTGGAACACTTAGAATTTAATAAGACTCCAGAGGAGCAATATGTTTTTTTTGAGCATTATAAGGCTTACTGGGGGTTCCATCCTTTTTACGGAATACAAACAGATAAATGGAAATATGTATTTTATTATCAAGAGAATATGGAGGAAATGTATGATTTGGTGAATGATCCGAATGAGATAAGAAATATTGCTGAATTTAAGGAAGTTCAAAGTACTAAGCTGAGTTTAAAAAAAATTGCAGATAGTTGGTGGGAAAAAACTGGTGCTCTGAATATAGAACCGATAATAGCAAATAACGTTAAAGGTGTTTGGAATTCACTTATATAAAAATGTTTTAAGTAATCGGAAAAATATATATCTTTTTGATGTATCGTGATATTATTTAATATAATGAATTAATTAAATGCCAATTTGTTTAAAAAGGGGTGTTTCTAAATAATCGGGCAGAATATAAATCGCACAAAAAGTTTTAATCGTTTTTTGATTATGGATAGAATGTATCAACTGGCACCATTATCTCGAAAAGAATTATCGAAAATAACAAAACTTACACCCGCAGCAATCACAAACATCACATCAGAACTTATTGACGAGGGATATTTATGTGAGACGGGTATGACGTCAAACGGTAAGACACCAGGCAGACGGGAAATGTTGTTAGATATTGATCCAAACAAAAAAAAGATTATTTCATTCCATATTGGAAGAAAAAAAATGAGTTGCGGATTAAGTAATGCAAAAGGGATCATTTCAAAGAAAACAGAATTTCAAATCGAAAGTCTTACTATGCAGGAAACAATTGGGTTAATGATAAGCTACGTCAATCACGTCAAATCTGATCGTTCAATCGTAGGTATCGGAATCGGGATAAATGGGTTTGTTGATTTCCAAACCGGAAGAATCAAGAGGCGAGTGAATCAATCCTGGGATGGGGCGTATATAGGTAAAATAATTGAACAAAAAACCTCTATACCAACAATTATTGATAACAACGTCCGGACAATGGTTCTTGCAGAAAAGTTTTTCGGTTATGCTAAAAACTTGAAAAATGTACTGTTTTTATATGTAGATCAAGGAGTAGGTGCAGGATTGGTTATCGAGGGGACTCCGTATAGCATCGGCGATATGGAAATTGGCCACATATCCATTAATCTACACGGGGAAAAGTGTTGGTGTGGAAATCAGGGATGTGTAGAGCTTTATACAAACGAGGATTATATTTTATCTGAGTCTCAAAGATTGGTACCAGAAGTTTTTCAAGATGGTAGTGTAACAATAAATAAACTAGCAAAATATAAATCAATTCCCGAGTTGGAACCATTATTTAAATCTGTAGGTACTGCTTTGGGTGTTGCGATAATTAATGTGCTGAAAATTTTATCAATTGAGCAAGTGATTGGTTGCGGAAATATATTGGAAAACAAGTTGGTTTGGGAATTATTGCAAGAGACGATTCGCGAACGATACACATTCGCAAATGAGGAGCCTAAAATCAGTAAATCTTTTTTTGAAGATGATATAGGGGTAAAAGGTGCAGCAAGTTTAGGAATCTATCATTTTATAATCAAACAAGAAAATAATAGTATAGAACCGGGGAGGTTACGTAATGAAAGTCATTTACTTGGATATTGATAGTTTACGGCCAGACCACTTAGGGGTATACGGATATCCGCGCCCAACTTCACCGAATATAGATAAATTGGCTAGAGAGGGGATTTTCTTTACACATTGTTTTGCTTCAGATAGTCCTTGTATGCCTTCACGCGCAGCAACAATTAGTGGAACTTTGGGCATTAAAAATGGCATTGTTACACATGGGGATCGAGGCTTGGTTTTAAACCCGAATACGCCGACATTACCCCAATTATTGCGTGAAAATAATATTAAAACAGCAGCTATTTCCACTTTTGGCCGTCACCCATCGCCGTGGTTTTATGTAGGATGGGAAACTTTCCTAGATCCTACAGGTTGGGATTTCCAGACTACACCCGGATGGAAAATTCATGAGTATGCATCACAATGGATTGAAGAAAATGTTGATGATGATTTTGTTCTATGGGTTCAATTTTGGGATCCTCACGCAGTATATGATGCACCACAGGGTTGTGTAGAAGCAGTTCGTAACGAAAAATTTCCCGCGTATCCAACTCGCGATCAGATTGAGACTTTCCAAGGTGATAAATTTTGGCATTCGGCTCCTATGATGGGTATTTATAATTATGAAGATTATCAGAAGGTTGTTAATGAATATGATGGAGAAATTCGTTACGTTGACTATCATATCGGTAAATTAATTGAGAAATTAGAGTCACTTCATATATTAGATGATACTTTAATCATAGTATCCGCGGATCATGGGGAAGAACTTGGAGAACATGGGGTTTTTATTGAGCATTGGAGTACTTTTAATGGAACAAACCGTGTCCCCTTGATTATGCGTTATCCAAAAAAGATACCTGCCGGGATGGTATCCCATGAACTAATCTATCAAATGGATCTCAGTTCTACAATTCTGCAATATTTTAATATTGAGACTCCTTCGGAATGGGATAGCAAATCTTTATGGACACACATAAATACTACCTCTCTTGGTGAAAAGTCAGGGCGTCTGTATTTGGTTATCGGTCATGGATTATACACGGCACAGCGTGCAGTTGTTACACACGAGTGGAAATTGATTCGAACGTATCATAGCGGGCAATGGATTTTACCGGAAATACAGTTGTACAATCTTTTGGAAGATCCTTTCGAACAGAAGGATGTCAGTCAAGATCATCCTGATGTAGTAAGAATGTTAATTGGATATTTGAATGAATGGGAATATCTGAATCAAAGTGCTTCGGGAACGGATCCAATGAAGCGAAATGCCGAACAAGGCCCACCAGGTATCGAACTTTATGGAAAACAAAGTATGGAAAATTTCTTAAGGAACTCTCAGCCAATGATAACTGTACGAACGGACCGGAAACCGGAAGTTGAGTTATACTGACTCCAATCTTCGTATCAAGGAAAAGAATGCAGTTAATTAAGCTCTGAAAGAAAGCGCTGCCAAAAAGGGATCATGCGCCATGGTTATGATGCACCATGGCCTATCTTCCCACAACTCCAACTGAGAACAATTCAAGGAGTGAAGCAATTTGAGGAAATTATATGCAGTTTTATCAATTTGTGGTGGTATAGTATTGTGGTGGATTTTATCAATCATACCACAATTTATGAAAATTTTACCAGGTCCTCCTGCAGTAATCACAGCGTTCATTAAAGGGATACAAGGAACCTTATTTACGGATATTGGCGTAAGTCTCATGAGAGTTGCAATTGGTTTTGTTTTGGCGTTCATTATTGCAGTCCCGGTGGGTTTCTTGATGGGGTGGTATCGGTGGGCGCAAGGCATATTTGAACCGTGGATTCAGTTTTTTAGAACAATCCCTCCGATCGCCTTGATACCCATGGTGGTTATTGTACTTGGCATTGGTGAATCTGCAAAAATTTTTGTCATTTGGGCTGCCGCATTTTTAACTATTGTAATCAGTGTCTATCAGGGAGTTAAGAATGTTGATATCACGCTTTTGAAAGCGGCTAAAGTACTGGGAGCGAATGATTGGGATTTATTTTTTGATGTAGTAATCCCGGCGTCCTTTCCTTATATCCTTGTTGGTGTACGAATTGGGCTCGCAAGTGCATGGAGTACCCTCGTAGCAGCGGAACTTATTGCCAGTCAACATGGACTTGGCAGCATGATTGAACAGGCGGGTCTATATTATCAAGTTTCTATTATTATTTTGGGTATTTTATTGATTGGCGTAATAGGCTTTCTTATGGATAGGGGTGTACTTTGGATGGAAAGGAGGTTGACTGGATGGCAAGAGAAAGTATCGTAAAATTGTTGGAAGGAAGGCAAAGCGTGACTCAAAAACTGCTAATTGAAGTGTCTAATATAAGTAAAACATTTCAGACGAAATCGGGTCCGAACTGTGTCCTGGACAAGGTAAATTTGAATATTTACGAAGGTGATTTTATATGTGTTGTTGGACCTTCCGGATGTGGAAAGACCACACTTTTAAACATTTTGGGAGGATTAACTCAGACGGATGAAGGCATTGCAACACATAGAGGGGTACCAATTGCAGGCCCTAGCCCTGATCGAGGTGTCATTTTTCAGCAGTATGCGTTGTTCCCTTGGAAAACTGTGATTGAGAATGTCGCTTTTGGTTTAAAGCTAAAAAAAATACGGAAGAAAGAACGACATGAGCGTGCGCTTCACTATCTTGATTTAGTAGGCCTTACCAAATTCAAAAATGCTTATCCTAAGGAACTTTCCGGTGGTATGAAGCAGCGCGTAGCAATCGCTCGGGCATATGCAACAGACCCCGAGATTTTATTGATGGATGAGCCATTCGGGGCACTTGATGCACAAACAAGAGGACAGTTACAAGAGGAGTTGCTGAAAACCTGGGAAAAAGAGAAAAAGACTATATTTTTCATTACACATGACGTTGAAGAGGCAGTAATATTAGCAAACAGAGTTATTATGATGAAAGCAAATCCTGGTGGGATAAAGCATGAATTGAAAATCGACTTGCCTTACCCAAGAAGTCAGGAAACAAAGTTGCTAGACAATTTTACTAAACTAAAGAATGAGGTTTGGCTTCAAGTCTACCATCATGCATGAGATAATTAAGGGGGTATTTACATTGAAAAAAATAGTTTCGTTGTCAGTTTTATCATCATTAGTAATTTTTTCTTTATCCGGGTGCGGGAGCTCTTCAACTGGGTCTGCAAATGTAGCAAACAATTCTAACAGTTCATCCTCCGGGTCTAATAAATTGCCGGTTGTACGTGTAGCATATATGCCGGACATTCACGGTGCGGCACCTATCATTATCGGTCAAAAAGAAGGGTTTTTTAAAAAAGAAGGTCTAGATGTAAAACCAGTTAAGTTTACCAGTGGTCCTCCAGAGGTTGATGCAATGGCAGCTGGCCAAATTGATATGGCCTATCTTGGACCAGGTGCCATTTTCCTGGCAGCGAAAGGAAAAACGAATATTATAGCTGTGGATAGTTTGAACGTTGGGGATATGATACTCGCAAACCCAAAATCAGGTATTAAAACATTGGCAGATTTGAAAGGGCATACAATTGGTGTGCCAAAGGGAACATCGGGTGAAATGATTTTAGATTTGGCTCTCAAAAAAGCTGGATTAACGAATTCTGATGTTAAAGTAGTAAATATGGATGTATCCAGCGCAGTAAGTGGATTTGTCGCCGGTCATGTTGATGCGGTTGCCATCTGGAATCCATATACCTCACAAATTGAAAAACAGGTTCCAGGTACAATAAAACTGGCAGATGATAAAGATTTTATGCCAGAATATACATTTCCACAGATTTGGACAGCAAATCCTGAATTTGAAAAGAACCACAAAGATGTAGTTCAGAAATTTGTGAATGCACTTGCACAAGCAAGCGATTGGCGTATGCAGCATATTCAACAAGCCGTCAAGATGACTGCTGACTTTGTGAATGCACCGGCTGATGCGTTGCAATCACAGTCGGATACTACCCAATGGCTAAGTTCTGCAGATATTAAGAAAGACTTTGCTGACGGTTCAGTCGGTAAGTGGTGTGAAAACCTTGAAAAATTATTTATACAAACCGGTAAGCTTGATAGTGTTGTACCATCTAAGAACTTTGTACACAGTGAATTTTATCAAAATCTTCATTGAAAAAAATTTCCGGAAGCACGAGAATGGCTGACTCGTGCTTCTCAATTCTAATCATATAAAAGTTATGTTTCAAAAATCGATTTTCATCATTAGATCTTTTGGGGATCTTTTACTGAATCATGGACCAATTTCTTGACAGAGTGTATTTGGGTAGGAGTTAAAGCAATCAGATTATTTTTTTAGTATTATATTGACAATATGGTTAGTTAGTTATAATAATAAACATAACAAGGATACATGATTGGATATTTCTTGCGATTTTTTGATGGTTAGTTTTTTCTGATATTTCTATCTGATATTTACTAAAAGGAGAGGTGAGGGGGCATATCATTGTTCTATATACAGTTATAAAGAGAGAAATGAAAAAGTGCATATTTTGTGAAAGCGTTTACTGCAACTCAAAATTCATTGGAGTATTTTGTGTTTTTAAAAATTAATTGAATTTTAAAAAATAATAACAGATATATTGTAAAGCAAAGAAGGGGTGACATCTGTATGCAGGAGAAAATTACGAGAAGTATAGCTTTTACCACTTTTGTTGCGGCAATGGGAGCCTTTTTAGATGGATATGATTTATCACTTTTAGGTGGTGTGTTTTTGTTTATTAAGCCACTATGGCATTTAACGCCGGGACAAATAGGTTTAATTGGATCCGTAGGCTTCTTGGGGATGGCACTTGGTGGAATTATTTTTGGTAGAGTGACAGACAAACTTGGCCGGAGGGAATCATTTATAATTGATTTAATTATTTTAACAATCGGTGGAGTTTTATGTGCAGTATCACCAAATTTATCTATACTTGTAATTGGAAGATTCCTTGTAGGATTTGGAATTGGTGCAGATATCCCAATTAGTACATCCCTCATTGCAGAAATAAGCCCAACTGATAAAAGGGGATTCCTTACAGGAATGATGCAACCGTTCTGGTTTATCGGTGCAGCTTCATCTGGAGTAATTTCTGCACTTTTTGTCACATATGGAAATGACCAAGCGTGGCGCTGGATTTTCGGAACTGGTGTTATCATAGCGATAGTTGTCATCCTCTTGCGAATGCGAATACCAGAAAGCCCTCGTTGGTTGGCAGCAAAACAATCAAAAGAAACGATACGTGTTTCACAGGTGAAAACATTGTTTGTTAAACCTTACTTGTTGCCTTTAATTGTCGTAAGTTTATTTTGGTTTCTAGTTGTGGCTCGTGGTGCATCGTTCAATACTTATATGCCAATTTTACTGAAAATGTTTGGCTTCCATTCAAAAGCAGCTGCACTTTGGATGAATTCCTTATTATGGGGCATTTATGCATTAACAACAATTGGATTTACATTTTTTATAGATAAATTCAAACGTCGCACATTGGTTATATATGGGTGGTTATTCGATACGATTTTAACTGGATCCCTCGCCTTTGTTCACAGCTCACAAGCGGCGTTGTTTGTAATACTTATGCTTTGTTCT
Source organism: Fodinisporobacter ferrooxydans (assembly GCF_022818495.1). Lineage (GTDB taxonomy): Bacteria > Bacillota > Bacilli > Tumebacillales > MYW30-H2 > Fodinisporobacter > Fodinisporobacter ferrooxydans. Next base: position 2,635,393 of record NZ_CP089291.1, read on the forward strand.
ACTATTTTTAATCAGCTTGTCACGATTGTTTTGTATCCTTGGTCAGTGGAATTCTTTCCGACAATGCTTCGGGCAACTGCTCAGGGAATTTCAACGGGTGCACGTAACGTCGGTGGTGTTGCAACTTCTTTAGTTTTTCCAATCATAATGTCTTCATTCGGATGGGAAGGGGCTGTACTAAGTGTAGTAACCGTAATGGCGGTAGGGCTAGCTCTTGGGATTGTTCTTCGCCCGGTTGAGACTACAAAACGCTCCTTAGAAGAAATTTCAGATGAGCATTTAACATTAGGAGAGGTAACATCGGAAAATTCCAAAACACAATTCCATGTTTGAGTGAATGGCCTTGTAGAAACAAGTTTTCTGTTGTCATTGAAACCTAGTGAATTAACAAATATTCTAATACAATAGATTTTTCCTTAGAATAGTAGAAGAGGTCATTAAGAAAAGAGGAATTTAAATTGTCAGAGGCAAGAAAACCGAATGTTCTATGGGTATTAGTGGATCAAATGAGAGCACAGGCAATGGGACATCGCGGGGATCCGAATGTTATTACTCCGAATATTGATAGATTGGCTGTGGAAGGAGTCACTTTCTCAAACGCAATCTCTGGAACACCTCTATGTTCTCCTTTTCGCGGATCACTCATTACGGGGCGTTATCCACATCGTTCTTCTGTAGCTGCTTTAAATGATCCTTTGGATATGAAAATGCCAACTATTGCACATACTTTTAGGGAAAACGGGTATCGTACCTGCTGGATTGGAAAATGGCATTTGGATGGTAATCGTCCGGAATTAGATTTATCTTTTCCGGAAAATAAAAAAGAAAAACGGATAATTCCCGTGGAAAGAAGGGGGGGATTCGAAGATTGGTGGGGATATGAAAACAATAATCAACCATTTCATTGTTTTGTTCATTCAGATCAAAGGTCGTTTCGATTACCTGGATATGAAACAGATTCACTTACAGATTTATTAATCGGTTGGTTGAAAAATAGATCGAACGAGGATCAACCGTTTTTCGCCACTTTATCTGTACAACCTCCACATGATCCTTACGTTGCACCGCCTGAATCTATGGAAAAATATATTCCCGGAAAAATCGAATTGCGACCAAATGTCCCAAAAGTTGATGTAATCCAAGAACGTGCTAAACGAGAATTAGCAGGGTATTATGCAGCAATAGATCGAATTGATTGGAATTTAGGACGCATAAGGAACACACTATTTGAACTGGGATTGGATCAAAACACATACATTATATTTTTTAGTGATCATGGGGATATGCATGGTTCACATGGACAATTTCGAAAACAGGCCCCTTGGGAAGAATCCATTAGAATTCCCTTTATTGTTGGCGGCCCTACACGAAAAAGTTACAAGACAAAAAACTTGAACTTTCCAATCAATCATGTAGATATAGCTCCCACAACCTTAGGCATATGCGGCATACCCACTCCGAATGGAATGGAAGGAGCTGATTATTCATCGTATATATTGGAAGATCATGAGCCTGAAAACGTTCCAAATAGTGCCTATATAAGTTTACCTGTACCTACAGCATATCAAAAAGGTTTAATTCCTGAAGAAGGTGTAGATCGTCCGTTTAGAGGAATTGTAACAAAAGATGGTTGGAAATATATCGTTTTAGAAGGTCAACCATGGTTGTTATTTAATCTGCATGATGATCCTTATGAGCAAGTAAATATAGCGCATATTGCTATGTTTAAGCAGAAAAGAAAAGAATTGCAAGAACAATTGGAATGTTGGATACGTCAAACCGATGATACATTTTTACTCCCTGATAGTAATGTTTGAAGGACAATCATAAACATTGGTTTTTAAATATTTTAAAAATGTTAAATAGGGGTGTGACTATGAATGTTTTATTTATTATGACGGATGAACATCGTAAAGATGCAATGGGGTGTGCCAATCATTCTATTGTAAAAACGCCAAACTTAGATAAGCTGGCTGAAAATGGAGTTCGATTTACAAATGCTTATTGTAATAGCCCTCTTTGTGTGCCCAGTCGAGCTAGTTTTGCTACAGGAAGATATGTACATGAAATAAAATGTTGGGACAATGCAAAACCTTATTCAGGAAACCCAGAAAGTTGGGGGCATTTTTTATCTGAGAATGGAGTTAGCGTAACAACAGTAGGAAAGTTACATTTCCTTGATGGAGGAGGGGATGGCTTTTATGATCAAAGGTTTCCGGAACATTTGAAACTGCCTGGAGATATTGAGGGGCTTTATAGAGATCCAATACGAAAGAGGAAGGATGGAAGAAATAGAATTATAGAAGCGTGTGAAGGCGATTTTTGGGTGGATCGTACGGAACAGGAAACAGAAGAAGCAATTCGATTTTTAAAATTTGAAGCAGCTAAAAAAGATAAGCCATGGGTTTTGTGGGTTAGCTATTTGCCACCGCATTTTCCTTTAATCGTTCCTGAAAAGTATTATAAAATGTACCCGGAACAGAAAGTAGATCTTCCATTTGATAATCCAAGTCTGGATAACCATCCGATTCTTGATGAGCTTAGGTTACACTTTGATGGACAAAACATTGATGAAGCGACATTACGTAAGACAAGATCCGCATATTACGGTCTCTGTTCTTTTATCGACGATCATGTCGGAAGGGTTCTTCAGGTTTTAAAAGATAGTGGATTAGAAGAAGATACGCTTGTCATTTATACCAGTGATCATGGGGAATCTTTAGGAGATCATGATCTTTGGTGGAAATGTTCCATGTATGAGGAAAGTGTCGGAATACCTTTAATTATATCCGGTCCCGGGATTCCAAAAGGAAGTACGATCTCATCACCAGTTTCATTAATTGACATAACCAGTACGATTGCTGAATCTGTAGGGATTCAACCGCATCCCGAATGGAAAGGCAAATCTCTATTGCAATTACTTAACGGGAATGCTATTGAATCACAAAATGAAATTGTATTTAGTGAATATCATGCACATGGAACCAGTCATGGAATTTTTATGATTCGAAAAGGAAAGTACAAATATATATACTTTCCACATAATCGTTCGCAACTTTTCGATTTGGAATCGGATCCTAAAGAAATGGTGAATTTAGCTGAAAATCCTGCATTTGAAGAAATAAAGGCACAGTTGTATTACGAATTGAGAAAAATTGTTGATCCTGAACGTATTGATGCACAAGCGCTCGCAGATCAAAAACAAAGACTGAAAGAATATCAACAACATCAAGAATTGCATCAATAACATCATTATTTGATAACGTTTTAAGGGCAACCCAAATATAGTAACTTATGGATTGCCCTTCGTAATGCAGTTAAGATCGAATTCAATACTAAATATCAAAGTTGTGCAAAAGTTCCTGGCTTCCAAATCTTTTGATGATATTCTTTTGAAAATAAATGTTTGATAACCATAGCCGAAGATCCTTTTATCTCAACTTTTTCTGTGAATTTGGAAAAAGATATGTTGACATTCCTCGTAACAGGTAAGGCTCTTTTTTTTGCAACCTCTTCAATTTTATTTTTTAATCTTTCGCCTGCTAGTGTAATATCGCCCTGAATAATTAGTTTTTCCGGATTAAACACATTTAAGATATTTGCGATCCCAACTCCCAACCAGTAACCAGTGTAGTTTAGTAAAACATCTGATACGAATGGATCACCATCATGAAATTGTTGTATAATCTCTATAAGATTATTTTCTTGATATTTTGAATTTTTTTTACATAGTTCTTTCAAAAAGGCTGAAACAGAAGCAAGAGCTTCCCAGCAACCATAATTTCCACAACTGCAGAGAGGACCATTATCGACAAGCGTAGTATGAGCGAATGTAACAGCTCCATTCTGAGATCCCCGATAGATTTCATCCTGAATTACAACTCCTGTGCCAATTCCATGAGACATAGTTACGCAAATTAAAGAATGGCAATTTGTGTTATTGCCAATAAGAGTTTCACCATACGTAATTGCTCGGGCATCATTCTCAATAAAAACAGGAACTTGTAGCCGATTAGTTAGATACTTTCCTATATCAACATCACTCCAGTCTGGGAGTGCGGCTGAGTATTTTAATGTCCCTTGTTGGGGATTTACTAGCCCCTTAATGGCAATTCCACATGCAAGGATAGGAGGGAGGTTATTATTATGTCTTTGATTTATCAGATCCTGTATATCATGGATTAAATCATCAAGTGTCCTCTTATAATCTTTGTAAATGGCAGTTGATTTTTTTGCGTATGAAATTATATTAGTTGCTAAGTCGGTTAAAGCAATTTCATACCATCGTTCGTTAAAATAAACAGCGATGATTGTGCCGGCTTTGAAATTAAAATTTAATAAAATTGGTTTTTTTCCGCCGGATATTGTAGATGGACCATGTCCTTTTTCCAAGACTAACCCCTCTGAAATAAGCTCTTCAACAATTGATGATACAGCCGGTTTACTCATGCCTAAAACCTTAGAAATCTCTACACGCGAACAAATTCCTTGTCGTATAAGCTCTAAAATTTTGATTCTATTGGATTCTTTCAGATCATTGATTCGTAACGATTTTTTTAATGTATTCAATTTCAATCGGTTCACTTCCCAAATGTGTAATGCTACTATTAACATAAAGTTAATTATAATAATTAACTTTGCTGAAATGCAAATATTTTATTTTTTGCTATCGATTTATCCCAGAAATCTCTTTTATAGCGAACCTTTTTGGTAATACTTGTACAGACATAAGTTTGATATTGGTATCTATTGTAAAGCAAAAAATAAAATTCGTACAGTTTCTCAAACAATTTCGACCGAAGTGGCTTGTCATCAAGCCAATTTATATAAACAGTCATAAAAATCGATATTGACAATATGTTAGTTAGTAATAATAATAAACAATAAGGATAAGATTACGGAAAGCATTTGAAAAATTTCCTATCAAAACTTTTGAATGGATTTTCTTGAGTTGTAGTCCATTTATGAAAGGATGATTACTATGAGCCAGTCGTGTTTATCATCAAGTAATAAAGGCTCAATTGGCGTTATGTGGAAAACGGTTTCAGAGGATTGCAACTTAGCTTGTGACTATTGCTATTACAGTCGGGTTGGCGGCAAAATCGGTCCCAAGGTAAAACGAATTGATTCACGGATTCTAGAAAAATTTATTAAAGAATATATGTCTTATTCAAGAGGGGCTGTATCTTTTGCGTGGCAAGGAGGAGAACCTTTACTGGCGGGGCTTGATTTTTTCGAAGAAGTTGTTCATTTACAGGCCAAATATGCACAACCACATACAATTATCAGTAATGCTATCCAAACAAATGCAACATTGATGAACGAGGATTGGGCCCGCTTTTTGAGAAAATACAATTTTCTTGTTGGTGTAAGTTTGGATGGCCCAAAGGAAGTACATGATGCCAGACGGGTGACGCGTTCCGGGGCAGGTAGTTTCGATCGGGTTATGCAGGGCGTTAGACATTTACGGGATGCAAAGGTTGATTTTAATATACTTACTGTTATTCATGAAAACAATATTCGTCATGCTAAGGAATTAATGGAATTCTACGTAAAAGAAGATTTTGACTATGTGCAGTTTATTCCTTGTATGGATTTTCGTGCACAAGAGACAAATAAATCCCCCAATTATTTAATATCTCCCGAAGATTATGGACAATTTTTGTGTGATACATTTGATATCTGGTACAATGATGGGAATCCCACAATGTCCGTTCGTTTTTTTGACAACATGTTATCCGTTTATCTTCATCAAGAGGCCGAATTATGCATACACAGGAAAACATGTCCTCAAACGCTCATTTTGGAACAAAACGGAGATGCTTACCCTTGTGATTTTTTTATTAGTGATGATTACAAACTTGGAAATGTTGGTACTGATAGCCTAAAGGATATCTTATCAAATCTTATTTATGAGAGTTTTCATAGTAAAAAACCAAATTTGCCTGATAAATGTAAGAGTTGTGATTTTTTACATTTATGTCATGGAGGATGCCCAAGAAACCGTAGCTGGAATATCGTGGATGATACAGTAGAGGCAGATTATTTTTGCGATAGTTATTATAGAATTTACTCATATGCACATGAACGCATGCTTAAGTTAGCTGAAAAAATCAAGGCAAATCGATTGCAGGATTATTTGCAGCGTGGTGGTAAGCTTCCCGGTCGAAATGATCCTTGTATTTGTGGAAGTGGCAAGAAATTTAAGAAATGTTGTGAATCCTATCGATACAAATCGTCCGTTGCACTGTAAGTTTTGTTTTTGTTAATTACATACTATAGATTATTTAAAGGGATGATATTTATTCTTTAAATGGTTTTTTATTTGTAAAATTATTTTATTTGTTAGAAAGTGAGTATAAGGGGGGATCAAAATATGAATGTTGTCCTACTATTAGTTGATACACTTCGATATGATTTTATGGGTTTTAACGGAAATAAAAATATTCAAACACCCAACATGGATCGTCTTGCGAAAAAATCAATAGTTTTCGACAATGCTTTTTTAGGATCTTATCCATGCATGCCTGCAAGAAGAGATATTTTGACGGGAAGGTATGAGTTCCCATGGAGAGGGTGGGGACCGTTAGAGCATGATGATAATGATCTTACCAATGTAATTACTTTGAAAAATAAACATACATCCATGTTAATAACGGATCATTTTCATTTATGGGAGAAAGGATCTGGAAACTATCACTTTAACTTTAGCGGTTACGAATTTATCAGGGGACAAGAATATGACAAGTGGAAAATTGAAATAGGAGAAGTTGACTATCCTGCAGCTCCTGAAAAACTCGCGGGACACTGTAGAAACCCAAAAGAATATTTTGAACGAAATCGTCGGAATGGAGCATTCAGAAAGAATGAAGCAGATTATTTTCCAGCACAAGTTATGATGAATGCCGCTAACTGGCTAGAGAATAATAGAAAAAGAGAAAACTTCTTTTTAATGATTGACTGTTTTGATCCGCATGAACCATTTGATCCACCAAAACACTATATTGACCTATATGACTCCGATTATAAAGGGGAAGAAGTGATTTGGCCAACATATGGTTGGAACACGCTATCAGAAGAAGAGACATGTCACGTTCGATCCTTATATGCGGCGGAGTTGTCGATGACAGATAGATGGATCGGCTATTTGTTAGATAAAATGGAGCAATTGGGATTGATGGAAAATACTATGATTATATTTACAACTGATCATGGACATATGTTTGGTGAGCATAATCTTATGGGTAAACCCTGGAGTGCTATCAGTGATTCCAATATGTACCAGGAAGTTGCCCACATTCCTATGGTCATTTACCATCCCGAAATTCGGAAGCCTGGCAAGCGAGTGTCACAATTGGTTCAACCTGTAGATATTTATCCAACAGTCCTGGATGCGTTTGGCATCGAACATCCGGATGGTTTACACGGAAAAAGTCTGATTCAAATACTGTTAGATGATTCACAAGATTCTCAGGAAACCAGGAAATATGCATGTTTTGGTAGATATGGGGAAGCGATTAATATCACAGATGGTGAGTGGACATTATTTTTATGGCCATCAACCGAGAGTAATTCACCCTTGTATTGGTATTCCCAGTTGCCTCCCCAATATGGACCTGAGAAAGCAATCGGCGGATACGAAAATGGCCGGTATCCTGTACATGTAGAAAGGGGAACACAAAATTCCGCATTATACAATATAAAAGAGGATTATAGGCAAACAGAAAATTTGATCGACAAAAGACCGGATGTTGCGGAAAGATTAAAGAAAAGAATAGTCGAATTTCTGGAAGAAATTGATGCACCTGAAGAACAGCTCATTCGACTGGGCCTTGCTAAATAAATTTCCTTCAATTATTAACTCTCGCTCCAGCAGTACTGGGAAGGTTTTCAAACGAAGAAGTGATGTTATAAAATTTAAGGATGATTTATATGATCAAGCAACCAAACGTTATATTTATTATGACAGACCAACAAAGGTACGATACACTATCTGTAAATGGGAATAAAATTATTAAAACGCCCAATATAAATGAATTAGCAAAACAGTCGGCAATATTTGATCAAATGTTCGTAACAAGTCCGATTTGTGTACCTTCAAGAGCTTCTTTTATGACAGGTCGCTACCCAAATACGCACCGCTGCCGTGATCTTAATTATCCTCTTGCTGACGATGAAGTGAATCTAGCATCCATTTTTAAAAAAAGAGGATATCATCTTAGCTTGATTGGGAAAAATCATGTTTTTTCAAAAAATCAGCTAAATATGTTTGATTATTTATATTTACAATCCCATCAAAAATCGAAAAATGTTACCAGAGAAGAACTTGCATATGATTCGGGAATTGACCCATGTCTACTCGATCAATATCCGACCGTTACAATTGCCGACCATGCCATATCATATTTGGAGAAACGAATTGACTCTCCGTTTTTTATGTGGGTTTCATTTCCCGATCCACATAGTCCGTATCAAGTTCCCGAACCCTATGCATCTTTATATGATCCGGAACGAATTCCTGAACCTAAAATAAAACCTGGCGAATTAATGACAAAACCAGAAGGGTTAAGAGAACTACAAAAGATTCAAAAAATGGATCATGTTTCGATGAAGTCGATAAAAAAAATGATTTCCATTTATTATGGAATGATCACATTAATTGATGAAAGTATTGGTAGGATTTTGTCAAAGATTAAAGAATTAGAACTAGAGAAAGATACAATAATTATTTTTACGTCTGATCATGGTGATTATATGGGGGATCATGGTCTAGCCAGGAAAAGTTGGAATTTTTATGATTGTCTATTGAGAGTTCCATTTATGATTTCATGGCCTGGAGTTATTCCGATTCGCAGACATACAGACTGTTTAGTGGAAAATGTTGACCTGGCACCTACATTATTAGAGCTTTGTAATATCGATAAACAAACTGGAGTACAAGGGACCTCCTTGGCGCCTGTACTAAAAGGTGAGCAACAATTTTTAAAAGAATCGATTTATGCAACCATTGGAACTCCTGCCAAAACAAAAGACTCAGTGAAAGCGGACACATCCGGAGGAGGCCAACCATTTTGGAATGTATCTGCCTTACAGGGAATGATGTTGCGAACAAAAGAATGGAAACTATGCATCTACGCAAATTGTGAGGGGGAACTTTACAACCTTTCTGATGATCCAGAAGAACTCAATAACTTATACGGAAAGACCGATACAAGAATAATTGAGTCACAATTAAAAACTCAATTACTTTTAACTAGACTAAGAGTAGATGATCCTTTACCTCCCTCAAGTTCCGGATTTTAATCCGAAAAAATCTCCAATCATCAAAAGATTGGGGATTTAATTTTTTCGTGAAGCGAAAAGCAATAAGCTTGAATCAAAGTGAGCATGGGCATGATTTAAAACAATATTATTAAGTCATATACGTAAGGTCTTTCGGATCCAGCTCCAGCGTTGCAATGCGGTCCTCGATTCCTTGGTTGTATATCAATAAAATTTGGTTAAGATCGGCAAGCACAGCTTGGCGAATTCTCATGACGTTCTTCTCCCAATGTTTCGAGTTTGATAGTTTGCGGAGTCGGTACGCAGCAGACAGAAGAATTCGCTTTTGGCACCGGAGCCGATTCGAATTCCGCATCAGCCTTCGTGTAAAAGACTTCCCAAGGGTTACCTTCTGGATCGGATACCCAGATTTTATCTTGCACTGCATAACAACATGTGGTGTTCATCTCATCAAACGAAACAAGCCCTGCCTCTTGTAGACGGGTTTTTGCTGCTAAAACTTCCTGTGTATCTTTTACTTGAAACCCGAAATGATTGATAACGCCTTTATTCGTATATGGTCGCACATTTAAAGAGAAATGGAGTCCTGGAAAATGGTGGTTGTCCGATTGCAAACACTCTGGTTGAATCTGATGATACCCATCCTGCTTTGTATCAGCTTGCATTAGACGTCATCAATCGTCTTGAAAATAACCTGATTTCAATCATTGAAGAAGGCAAGTCATGCGGGGAAATTATCAATACGGTTCAATCACAAAAGACTGCACAAACGATGATAACTCTTTTTGAGGGCGGAATAATTTTGTCAAAGTCAACTAGTAAACCTAGTGCGTAATGGCGTAAGTAACGCGTTATAATAATTACATTTTTAGAAGCTTACCAGCATAAGTCCAACGAAAGGGTTTGGCCAAATGTTCGTTATAGTAATCAATAAATGCGGCAATACGCTGCTCTAAATCTTCGACTGACACAAAGCTGGCGCGTTTATTCAGAAGACGGCGTGAGAGTATGCTAAACCAACATTCAATTTGGTTGAGCCAAGAAGAATGTTTAGGCGTGTAGATCACGCGAATACGATGGCTAGGATCGGTAAGAAACGCGGCGCGGGATTCCATCGTTTTCAGAACGCCGGACTTGCCCTTTTCACCAAGTGCTTCTTCCGGTATGCCGCACTCCGCAGCTACGAAACGAACCAGAGACTCGGACTTATGCGTGTTCAATTGATCCATCACGAGCAGGTAAGGTGCTGTTGGATCATGGCGGACCACTTGGCGGATATGCTCCACAAAGTCGGCTTCATTACGTGTCGCCTGAATCATCGGAGCGATCAACTGGCCCGTGACGACATCGCGTGAAGCGGTAAGACTGGTCGTGCCATGCCGGATGTATTCCTGCTCGACGCGCTCCACTTGCCCCGGTTTCATCGGTTTCGTGGCCTGTGCGCGTTCTAACGCCTGAATACCCGTTTTTTCATCCGTGCATAAAACGTGTACTCCTTGTTCAGCGAGTTCCGATGCCTCATGATAAGCGTCACACACCTGTTTCACTTGTTGATGGTACAACTCGGGATCATCGATCTTCGGATTGAGCCATCCTTTCACTTGATGGGGTTTCAAGTCCGCTTCGTTTTAAAAAACGCCCGACCTGACGCGTCGAAATCGAGGAAACGATGCCACGTTTTACCGCTTCGCGGGCAAGCAATCCGGGTGTCCAATGACTAAACGGCAGTTCCAAGCTTTCGGGTGTCTGGCAGGCTAAGGTCAGGATATGGGCGACTTCCTCGGCTGTAAACGCAGACGGTCTTCCCGATCGTTGTTCGTCGGTTAAGGCCGCTTCAATTTTCGCTTTCAGCACATGAGGGCGATGGGTTTCGACTTGTTCCAGTTCCACCGCAAAAGTTGACCAGCGCTTCCTCCACCGCTTTACGGTATCGACACTGAGGCTGAGACGTCGAGCCAGTTCGCAATTGTTGACCTCTTGTGCCGAAAGTAAAATGATCTTGGCTCGCTCGATGAAATGCAGCGGTGTGTGGGTTCCTTTGGCCATCTTCTCCAGCACTTTTCGTTGCCGTTCGCTCAGTACGATTTTAATTGCGGTTTGTTTATGCAAAATATATCCGTCCCATTCTATGAATCTTTTGCTTCACAGTATATCATAGATTCATAGTCATTGGATAATTCAGCCATTTTACACTAGTTACTTATTTAATGCCTTAGAAAAAGTTGAAGAAATGATCTATTCGCTGAAAAAGTAATTTTTTTTGAGCTAAAAGAAGCTGTTCATTAACATTGCTCCAGAGTGAATGATCCCTGCCTGATTCAGTCGGTAAAAGAGGTGAAGTGAGTATGGGAAATTAACGCTAACTGCTGTCGCTACACTATGCGTGTAGTTTCTCAAATAGAAACTTTGTCCAATATGTGAGAAAACATGAGCAAATAGAATAAGGTAAAATTCGAGAAAAAACAAGTATTGATGTCGTACTGCTGCCAACCAAGTAAAAGGAATAAATACGATAAATTCTAAAGCAACAGCTAAGGCGAACTGAGAGGATTTCATTCCTCGAAACGATTCAACATTTCTCCGTAATATTCTTGGAACAGAAGAGTATAGAGAATCGAAATGTTGATCGATCCATGATTCAACCCAGATGATTTCTTCAAAGTCATGCACCATGAAAACAGCAAGAAACAGCCATATTAGAGATTGTAAGCTAATCGATGTATCCAGCCAATAAATCATTTGAACACTTCCATTCAAAAGAATCATACAGGATGTAGACTATATCAATGCTCATGCAACGAGTACATACATTGGAGATGTATCTGAAACTCGAGCTATTAAGCGAGTGTTTGGTTCTCACGCTTACATACTTGCGGTTAGTGCCAACAAAGCAATAATTGGTCATACCTTGGGTGCTGCGGGCGGAGTTGAAGCGGTTGCCCTTACTAAAACGCTCCAGGAAAGCCTAATTCCACCAACGATTAACTTAGACACCCCAGATTCCGAATGTGATCTGGATTACGCACCTCACAAAGCTAGGTATGCGGAGCTGAATATTGAGTTGTGAAAGGTGGTCCTATGATCCTGACAACTCTTCTAGCTGATTAATTAACTCATTTTTGTGCTGTTCACGTATTAAGGCCGAGAATTTCGTCACTAGCAGAAAAACCGCAAAGTAATTTTTTGGATAAAAATATACCGTTCGGTATATAACAGAATTAATCAAATAAGGGAGAAAAAATATGCCATATGCGGAAATATCAATGATCAAGAATTTCATTACAGTTGAGGAAAAGTCCGCTTTGTCTAAGAAATTGACAAAGATCCTAATTGAATCAGAAGGTTTGAAAGATAATCCTATTTCACGTTCAATAGCGTTGCTGGATATTAAAGAATTAGACAGTTTATATGTTGGCGGTGAAAAATGTAATCAGGATAAAGTTATCGTAAAAATTTACGGGTTTGCCGATGCTTTTGATGAAAACATAAAAAAGAAAATATATTTGGAAATTACCGATGCGTTCATTGCTGTGAGTGATAAAACCCGATTACAGAATGGAAGAAATATATGGTGCATCATAATTCCTCTAGGTGAATTTAATTTTGGTGTTGGCGGAGTACCTGTAACATTAGAGTTGACAAGGCAACTTGTATCAACATACACGGAATAAAAATTTAAATTAAGTTTTTATAATTAGCAATACGTATAGATGCTCTTCGTGGACTGAAAGGAATGATTGTTGTGACGCTATCGATATCAAAGTTGTATCAATACCATATTTGGGCAAATTCCAGGTTGATTTTGCACTTAGCGACCTTACCTGAAACGGCTCTGTATACAGAGGTGAGTAATGTTTTCCCAAATATCTTGCAAACACTGGGACACATATACTCCGTCGATCAAACTTGGTTAGCACGAATCCATGGTCAACATATCGAAAGAATCGTGCCGATCGTGCATGATTCATTAGAGCAAGTACAGAACTGCTTTTCGTGTCTTGGTGATGAAATTATGAGCGTTCTACAAACTTACGGAGATCATGATGGAAAGGTAATCCACTACCAAAATACCAAGGGAGACGTTTTTACCAATACTCTTTCTGAAATTATACAACATATAGTAAATCATGGTACCTATCATAGGGGGAATGTTACCTCAATGCTTCATCAGTTAGGGTTCACTGGCGTTCCTACTGATTACATCGTTTATTTAAGAGCAGGGCGCACAATTGTCTAATTAATCAGTGAATTAGATTGTTAAACAAAAACAATGGAGGGAAATTAAACATAAAGATTCAATTAATCAGACATGCTACAGTGCTAATTCAATACAACGGGAAGCAAATTTTAGTGGATCCGATGTTGAGCAATTCAGGGGCAATGGATACTGTGCCTAATGCAGCCAATACTCTTCGAAATCCACTGGTAGATCTCAGTTGACTTGAGTGAGATTGTCCAAGTTGATGCCGTTATCATCACGCACTTACATCGTGATCACTTTGATGCAGCAGCCATCCAACATCTCTCGAAGGACATAAAAGTCTTTTGTCAGCAACAGGATTTAGAAACGTTAATCGAACTTGGTTTTATGGTGTAATGAAAAGTAATCAAGTGTGTGATCATTTTGTGATCAAAACGAATCGAATTTTCATTTTGGCTTCCTGTTTGTATTTATCTCAAATTCACATGCGTTTTTTACACAACGTACTGATATCAAGCGAATTATATAACCGAAAATTTCCTTTTGAAGAAATAGCACAATACAACTCAGATTTTACTAATGCTGATACCTTAACGCAAAAAATCTGATTTTGTTGTATTGTTTCTTGATGTTTTGTTTACAGATTATGATATAATAAAAGTGGGAAAATCCCATATTGAGGTGATCAAGATGAGTCAAGCAGAGAATCGTTTAAATAAACCAGTAGCTGTTCGAATGGATGATAAGGGACGGTTAGTATTGCCTTTGAGCATTAGAAAAGCGCTTAAAGCAGAGCCGGGTGATACCTTTTTTGTGCAGACGGATGGTGATGGTGTTCGTATTGTAAAAGGTCCGAATCCGTTTGATGTTCTTGCTGAGAAAGCAATAAAGGAACATGAAGCGGGTCAGACCAAGGATATGCGAGAACTTGCTGCTGAGTGGGGCATAGATTTGGAGTCAAAGGATGAGTAGGATTCAATTTACAGCGCGAGCGGAAAAGGATATTGCTCGGTTAAGAGAGAATCGTGGTAAGGCATTAAAAGCAATTTTAGCATTGGAGACTGATCCGTACATAGGGCATACGTTGTCTGGTTCTTTACGAGGGGTACGATCTCTTGAATTTTCGTTACCTGGTGGAGCGTATCGTGCAGCCTATGTGGTATTGGAGAATCAGGAGGTTTGTTTGATTTTTATTGTTGGTCCTCATGAGAATTTTTACGATGAGGCGGAGCGGCGCTATCGAGCGTTACAAAAATCGGACAAACTTTAATCAAATGGATGACAGATTTATAAAAGTGGTGGTTTTTTGTGTTATCTATGGCTTCTAAAACGTCAGTATGTAGATTATGAGTTAAACAAACTATTAGTAAAAATTAAATCCTTTTATTGGAATCCTAAAAAACGATGCAAAGACAGCCAATAAAGGTTGGACTGTCTAAGCACTTAACTTCATTATTTAAACTATAAATGAGTAAATTCGCTTCCATTTTTCTTACAATTAAATAAAAATAGAGACATTTGCTTCCTGCTATGGTATAGATAAGTCACCACAACTCACACACCAGGAGGAAACAGTGTCTCATACAGCTATCCTACCAGAGCACGAAGCAATAATCAATTTCTTAAAAAGCCGTAGGCTATCCTTATATGTTTCAAAGCCTGCCTTGCGGCATATTCAAGAATTTTTTATTGCCGTTTTGCAACATTTAAAACTTGCCTAGAGCAGTCTATATTTTTTTATTGTATAAATTTGTAAATATTTTTACTAATTTATAGTAAGTTAATTATATTCAATTTGTTTATAAAATATATTGATATAATATAAACGTTTGCAAAATAATTTTAAAAACTTTATAAATGTATAATCTAGTAATTTTTAATAGTTTAACTACAGGCTGGGGTACCGCCACTGGAGGTACCCCAAGTTGGTTTTATATTCCAAATATAGTGAATTTAAATACGAGATATGTAAATTAGAGCCTAAACCAACCCGTTTTTCACAGGTTCTCTAGGTGGGCTTTTGAATTTCACATTCAGTCTGACAGACGTTACATTGTGGACGTCTGGTGATTATTCTGGAAACTCAACAATAATGCGGCCTACGTTGACGGACGAGTGGTCGTGGAACGCCTCAAAGGCACTATTGATGTCGTCCAGAGAGACGCGAGACAATACCAGTTCATCCAACTGGAATTTCCCGTCTAAATACAGCTCAGCAATCAACGGGAAATCGCGGAACGGATGGACATCACCGTAAAAGCTTCCTTTTAATACTTTTCCGAGTCGGTGGAAACCGCCGGCGGGCAAAGCGAGTTCTCGTTGTGGGTTGAATGCGCCAATCACGATGGTCGTGCCACCCCGTCTCGTTCCTTGCCAAGCGGAGGAAGCGGCTTGAGTATTCCCTGTGCAGTCAATTGCAAAGTGAACACCGACGCCGTCCGTCAGTTCTCGCAGCGCCTCAACCGTGTTTCCTTCGCCTACATTAACCGTGTGCGTAGCGCCAAACTTTTTAGCAATCTCAAGGTTTTGCTCTTTTAAGTCACAAGCAATGATTTTGCTCGCACCGGCGATTCTTGCACCTTGAATGGCGTTCACACCCACGCCTCCGATACCAAACACAGCAACCGTGGACATGGGCGTAACTCTGGCAGCGCGGACTGCAGCGCCGAACCCGGTTGCGACACCGCATCCAATTAGAGAAGCTTGTGCAGCTGGCATGTTCTGCGGAATCTTAACGCAGCTCATTTCTGGGACGACAGTGTACTCCGCAAAGGTGGAGAGAAGAGAGTTGTGATAGACAATGTTGCCATCTTTGCTCAGACGGGAAGTCCCATCCAAGAGGGTTCCAGCAAACATTGGTCCGAACGCCGACTCACAAAGGTTCACTTGTCCAGCCTGACAGAACTCACAGGTCCCGCAGAACGGCACCCAACTCAGGGCGACTTTGTCCCCAGGCTTGACCGTCTTTACGGCAGAACCGACCTCAACTACGATGCCGGCTCCTTCGTGTCCAAGAATAGTAGGAATCGGAGTTGTTTCATCGTTAATCGCGTTCAAGTCACTGTGGCAAACACCTGTAGCTAGTATTTTGACGAGAACTTCGTTTGCCTTGGGTTCTGCCAAATCCACTTCCATGATTTCTAGGCTTCCCCAAACCTGGGTCATGACTGCAGCTTTCATTTTCATGTGTGTTACCCCTCGCTCGCGGTTGTAGTGTTAGATGTTATTTGTTGTAACGTTTGTAGTGCAGGAAATGACTCCACCAAGGCCTGTTTAAGTGAAATCCCCTTCTCAGATGCTTGTTGGATGACGTTCGAAACTGCATCATATCCATGTTCGTTTGCCATGCGCGTTACCATGGGTACCAAACTGTTGGCGTGGGCTTCGCATTGTTCTCGATTTACCGAGAGACCCTTGAGCGCGAACTCTGTGAACAGCCCGAGGGCCTTTTCAACCATCCTGATTTCATCCATCACCAGTACGCCGGCAAACTCTTCGAATACGTTTAAGTCTGTGTCACCGTGGAGTTGTGCAGCCTCAATCGTTCGGGTCAGTCCCGTCACGAGAAAACCGCATTGCATCATCATTTCCGGCAATACCGGGTTGACCTTGCCCGGGAAGAAGGAAGACCCCGACTGTGTTTTCGGCAACCTCAATTCCCCGATGCCTGCCTCAGGTCCCGAGGACAGGAAGCGCAGATCCTGGCTGATTTTCACGAATACCTGAGCCAAGTTCGACAGGGATTGTGACAGCGCAACGAGCTCATCCACGTTTTGCGCTGCGTCGAAAAAATTTCGAGGTGAGACGAACATTTCTCCGCAGATGCTCCGAAGTTCAGCCAATACCAAGTTTCGATATCCAGGTGCGGCGCCTTCTCCGCTACCAATGACCGTTCCGCCGAGATTAACGGTGAACATCGACTTTTGGTGGTCAGCGATGGCTTGTGCACGTCTCTCAACGACATCGACGTACCCAGAAAAGCGATGACCTAAATCCATGGCCATGGCATCCATCATGCAAGTTCTGGCGATGGTTTGAATACCTGAAAACTCAACTTGTTTGGTTCGCAAAACAGAACTGCAATCATGAAGTTTCACAAGCAACTCATCCAGCAGTTCACAAATTGTAATTCGAATCGCTGTGTGGCAAACGTCAGCAGTAGATTGCGACCGGTTGATGTGTCCAATCGCATCCACCGCACTTCTTTTGGAAGCCAAGGTGTGAATGACTTCATTGATATTCATGTTGATCCCGATGCCACCGCCGCCATGATAGACGTCCACCGGGTATTGCGCCTTGTCGAAGGACGCGATTGCCTGCTCGCAAGCTGTGACGATGTTGTCAGTAAATTGCGATGGCAACACTCCGGCTTTTACGTTTGCTCGTGCTGCCGCCATCTTGACCCGAAGCATGTTCCGAACATATTCCGGATAGTCGCCAAGAGTTTTTCCAGAGAACGACATCGTCTCGACGCACTTTTTGGTTTGTTCCCCGTATAGAACTTCCATGTTGTCCCCTCAGTTTACATGCGAAATAATCTGTTACAATGCAACCCAGATGGATTTTACCTTGGTATAGGACTCGAGCGAGTGAATCGCGTACTCTTTGCCCCAACCACTTTGTTTAAAACCACCAAATGGCGCTGCAAAATCATAGCAGCCGTATTTATTGATAAAGACCATACCAGCTTCAAGACGGGAAGCAACGCGATGAGCACGACTGATGTCCTTCGTCCAAAGACCTGCAGCCAACCCGTAGGTCGTGTCGTTCGCCATGCGAACCACTTCGTCTTCATCGGTAAATGGGATAATCGGCAATACAGGTCCAAAAATTTCGTCTTGAGCAATCCTCATCTTGTTATCGACATCAGCGAAAATCGTCGGACGGACGAAATATCCGTCCGCATTACTTCCGGTCGTATCACGATGTCCGCCCGCTACAAGGAGAGCACCATCTTCTACGCCGTATTCGATGTAGCGGAGGATTTTCTTCATGTGGGCCTTGGAAGATTGGGCGCCTTGGTGAACATTCGGATCGAACGGATTGCCAAGCACATAGGAGTTTGCCAGATCTGCGATTCGAGACACAAACGTATCGTAGTGTTTCTTGTGTACAAACAGACGGGTTGGTGCGGAACACTTCTCACCTTTATGCGTGAACAGGCCATAGAAAGAGCGTTCAATAGCAAAATCGATGTCCGGAACGTCCTCGAAGACGATGTTGGGGCTCTTTCCGCCGAGCTCTAGGGAGATGGTTTTTAAGTTCGAATCAGCTGATCCGTGCAGTAACTTTTTACCGACTGCAGTGCTGCCTGTGAAGGCGATTTTGTCGACCTTCATGTGGTTTGAAATGATCGATCCAACCTCACCGCTGCCAAGGACGAGATTGATCACGCCTTTGGGAAGTCCCACTTCTTCATGAAGGATTTCAAACAGGCGAATCGCGGAGAGCGATGTCACTTCAGACGGTTTCAACACAACTGTGTTGCCCATCGCGAGTGCTGGCGCGAGTTTCCAGGATGCCATCAGAATCGGGTAGTTCCACGGAACAATCAGTCCGCAAATGCCGACAGGTTCGCGCGCCGTATAGTTCAGAAATTCGCTATCGACCGGAGAGGTTTCACCGTAAAACTTGTCAGTCCAGCCAGCGTAGTAGTCGAAGATGTCCGCTGTTTCAATGAGGTCGTCGTACCACGATTCGCTGTACAACTTGCCGTTATCCAACGTCTCCAGCGTTGACAGCTCGCATTGGTGGCGACGGATCGCGTCCGCGATTTGGTGCAAGACTTTTGCGCGTTCCTTCCTTGACATCTTACGCCATGGTCCGTTGTGGAACGCTTCGTGTGCTGCATCCACTGCAGCGTCCACATCCGCTTTGGTTGCACGATAAAAGGAACCCAAAACCTGACCGTTCGAAGGATTGATGGTTTCCATGGTTTCATTGTCTTCGCTGGTGCGAAACTCACCTTTGATATACATGCGGCGGGGTTTCGCCAACCACTCTTGAGCCCATTCCAATTTTGCTGCTTCCATCTGATTTTCTCCTCCCCTTATCTGTTGGGTGTTACTTGGTCGACGGAGCGCCGCCGACAGCCTTCCGCACGGCTTCGACGATATGAACGCCAAATCAAGTGCGAACAACGGCCGTAATGAAAATCAATATTATCCAATACTTGCGAGTGTTGTTCAATGAGAAACGGACTGTTTCCAATGAATAAGTGTTCGTGTCCTTCCAAAGCCAAACATCAGATCGCTGGAACCAACACCCATGATTCCTTCGTCCGTGTGAACGTAGACCAAGGTAGAGGCGAATTTAGTTCGTGGATTCGGATCCCAAGCGGCCTTGAAAGGCGGATTCAAGGGCAACAAATATTGTTTGATCTCAATCGAAGTGATTTTCAACACTGTCCTCCCTAGCGCTCTAGCTTCCATTTATTCATCTTGAAGAGTCTCCGCGAGTGAACGAAACCACCAGCTAGAGAATGCAACTCGGTCCGCGTGACAAACGCGTTCGGGTCGACTCTGTGGATTTCTTCCATGACTTCTCGGATGGTCTTGCGTCGAATGACGACGAGCAGTACCTCGCGAGTGCCGTCTCTCCCTAAGCCTTCCCAAGATGTAACGGCCACGCCGAGACTCCGCAGTGTTCCCGCCATATTCAAGTTGGTGGTAATGATATGCAGCGCCATATTACCGACCGCAATTCGATCTTCCACCCAACTTCCAACAAGCGTTCCAACTGCGTACCCAGCTGCATAAGCAAGAATCCGCCAAGGATCAGACAAGTGTGTGACAACCAGAGTTAACGCCGAGACATATAACATCTGTTCGAACAATGCCGTGAACGACGCTATCACCCTTTGTCCCTTCACTAAGATGATCCACCGGGTTGTCATAATGGTCACGTAAATGACCTCAAGCACAAAAATCAGGAGAGGAAATAGCAACAACATGTCCCCCTCTTCCGGATTGGTAGTCAACAGCGCTGATGAACCTTTGCTGAATCTGAACCAGACAACGTCTTGGCGAGGTCGCGATGCATGCAGGTTTCTACATCGCGACCTCTGTACCAGCAAAAAATCACAAATGACGACTACTCCTTATTTCAACAAGCCAGCTTGTTGCAAGAATTTCTTAGCTACTGTGTCGGCCGATTCATGCTTCACGTCGACGTCGTAGTTCATTTGTTGCATTTGTTTGTTCGTGATTTTACCGGCCAATTGATTCAAGATGTCTGGAATCTGTGGGTATGCTTTGATGATATCTTCACGAACAATCGGTGCTGCATAGTACGGAGGATAGAAGTTCTTGTCATCCTTTAACACAACCATGTTGTACTTAATCAACTGGCCGTCGGTCGAGAATACGTCAATCGCTTGAACGTCACCCTTCTTGACAGCTTCGTATTTCAAGCCAACGTTGATTTCCTTGGTTGATACAAATTTCAAGCCATAGGCCTTCGTCAAACCTGCATAGCCGTCAGGACGGCTGAAGAATTCCGGTTCAGCTCCAAAGGTTACTTGATTTTCGACTTTGGCCAAGTCGGAAATGGTTTTCAAGTTGTACTTTTCTGCAAATGCTTTCGGCACAGCAATTGCGTAAGTGTCATTAAAGCCAAGCGGTTTCATCCAGTCAATCTTGAATTTTTGCGGATATTGTTGCGATACGTAGTTGTAGGTGTAGTTCGCATCATGGCTGACGGGCTGTTTCAAGATGTCAATCAAACCTGTGCCGGTGTACTCGGTGTACATGCTGAGTTGCCCGGATTGCAGTGCATTCCAAGGAACCATGGTGCCGCCGAGGTTCTGTTTGTTCTGGATGGCTGCATTTGGCAGACCCTGCTTGAGCAAGTCGTACATCATATCACCAACCAATATGTTTTCAGTAAAGCTCTTCGAACCGACGATTATCGTCGGTTTGGATTGGCTGGTTCCGCCGCTGTTACTGATGCTTTGCGTACCGCAACCAGCAACTGCGGTTGCGCCTAAACCTACTAACAATACGGATAAAACTGCCTTCTTCATTTGATTTCCCCCTTATTTATTTACCGTATTTTTGGCTCATGCGTTTTTCCAGATACACCATAACCAGCTCTACTACGATGGCGAGCAAAGCTGCCGGAATCGCCCCCTCCAGCAACAATTGATTGTCTAAAATTTGCAGTCCTCTAAAAATCAAGACCCCAAGACCCCCAGCTCCGACGAAGACCCCAATGGTGGCAATGCCAATGGAAGTCACGAGTGAGACCCGAAACCCCGCCAGAATGACAGGAATCGACATCGGCAACTCCACTCGCCAGAAAATTTGACTCGGTTTCATCCCCATCCCTTTGGCGATATCCAGGTAGACTGAGTCAACCGATGTGAGACCCTCGTAGGTGTTTTGCAGGACCGGCATAATGCCGTACAGTCCTAACGCGACCACAAGAGTCGTGTTTCCAAGCCCAAACACAAGCAAGAGAATTGCCAAGAGCGCAATACTTGGAAACGTTTGTATCACTTCAGCGATACCCATAAAGAAGGTTGCGAGTTTCGGACGCTTGCGACAAACAATGGCCAACAGGAGACCAATGACGCCACCGGCGACCGTCCCCAACACGGAGAGATAGAAATGTGTCCAGGTTTGAGAAGCGATATCTCCAGAACCAAAGTTCATTTTTTCGCCCCCCGTAGTCCGGCAGGTGTCACCAAGCGTCGAATGAATGTGAAGATGAGTCCGGCTACAAAGGCCATCAACGCGGTTGGGACTGAGCCCGACAGAATTAAATCATTGTTGTAGTTGTCAATTCCAGCAAAAATCAGGTTTCCAAATCCGCCAGCCCCAATCAAGGCTGCTACAGTGGCCCAACTCACAAGATAAATGGTAGATAAACGGAGCCCTGCCACAATGAGTGGGGCGGACAACGGAAGTTCAACCTTGATGAGTCGTTGCCAAGATGTCATTCCCATTCCTTTGGCTACATCGATGAGTTCCGGATCGACCGATTTCACACCCGTGTAGGTGTTGCGTACAATCGGCAACAATGAATAAAGGAACAAAACGATGAGAGCCGGCGTGATCCCAATGCCAAGAATCGGTAACAACAGCGCAAAAAATGCTAGACTAGGTATGGTCTGAATGATGGACAAAACACTGATGACTGGCCCCGAAAGTTTACGGCTTCTCGTCAAATAGATGCCGAGGGGAATGGACAACACTGCACCTACCACAAGCGAAAAGCCCACTAGAAACAAATGCTGCCAAAACGCCTGTGTAATTTGGCCACCATAGGTACTCCAGATGTAGCTGAGGTAACTCATGCAACCCCGCCCCCAAACAACTCTTGTGCCACCTTCAAAACAGAGGTTTTGGTGATAACCCCGACAAGGCGGTTTGATTCATCCAGAACCGGTATCTCGTTCACTTCCATCAAAATCGGAACCACTTCTTTGGCTGGCACAGAATAACCAAAGGCGGCTGACTTCGTAACTTCCAATGCGCCTCCATCGGAAACGCTTTCTTTACGAACACTTCCGAGATACGTCATTGAAGAATCCACTAGATAGAATTGGTCTACATAAGGCGCCATGTACAAGTGCCCTTGGGCCGTTTCCTTATAGAGTTTCAATTCGCGCTCAGCTACATCTACTGCTGTCTTCCTGGTTTGGCCAAAACCTATTCGACGCCCCACAAACGAGGAGACGAATTCGTTTTGCGGTCTGTGCACGATATCTTCAGGCGTACCCACTTGGACAATCCTTCCGGTTTCAAAGACGGTGATTCTATCTCCCAAGCGCAACGCTTCATCCATGTCGTGCGTGACGAATATAATCGTCTTTTGCAATCGTTCCTGCAACCGCTTCAACTCGGTTTGGAGGGTCTCGCGGCTAATCGGGTCGAGTGCGCCAAAAGGTTCGTCCATCAAGATAATCGGGGGGTCAGCTGCCAGCGACCGCAAGACGCCAATACGTTGTTGCTGACCACCAGACAGTTGCCGCGGATAGCGATGTGCGAAGTCTTCGTATTTCATATCTACGAGGTTCAACAGTTCCCGGATACGCGCTTCGCGCTTGTCTTTCGGCCATCCAAGCAGGCTCGGGACGAGATCAATGTTGTCGCGAATGGTCATGTGCGGGAACAGACCGGTTTGTTGGACCGTGTAGCCAATGCTCCTACGCAACTCGTGCTCGTTGTAGCTTTTAATTTCACGGCCGTCAATTTCAATCTTTCCGTAGGTCGGTTCTTCCAGTCGGTTCACCATGCGAAGCGTGGTGGTCTTTCCGCAACCGGACGGACCAATGAACACCATCAGTTCGCCTGTCTTGACTTCCAGATTCAAATCGCTAATTGCAGCCTTGTTTCCCTGGTAAACTTTTGTAACGTGTTCGAATGTTACCGTCATCTAAGCTCCCCTTCTTTATCGCTTCTACATACTTGAAGCCAGTTTTGCGGTCCACCATTCAATCGCCAAAGATGGAGTACGCTCTTTTATAGATTTCATCGCTGCTGTAGTGAGGAATGGTTCGATAGACTTCTTCATTAAACTTTTGATAAAAAGCGTAGTTCTCAGCAATCGGCTGAACGGTGTCTTGGCGCTTGACCATGTATTGAACAGCTTCATCTACGCTGTCGTAGATGCCAAGTGCGGTCGCAACTAGAATTGCAGAGCCTAATCCAGCAGCGTCGCTGAAGACGTTTCTCGACACAGGCTTTCCAAACACGTCCGCGAAGATTTGGACCATCAAGTCACTTTTTGATCCGCCGCCAGACAACACCAGACTCTCCAGCTCAATGCCGAGTTCCTGGC
This sequence comes from Fodinisporobacter ferrooxydans, assembly GCF_022818495.1. Taxonomy (GTDB): domain Bacteria; phylum Bacillota; class Bacilli; order Tumebacillales; family MYW30-H2; genus Fodinisporobacter; species Fodinisporobacter ferrooxydans. The sequence goes on from NZ_CP089291.1 coordinate 2,659,661, forward strand.
ACATTTCGTCGGTTCGGTTCTTCATGGTCAGTGCAATCGCCTCCAATATTGAGCGGTACATGTGCGCTCGAGTGTGTGAGGCATTGAACCCGAGTATAGAACCGCGTTTGTATGGTGCATCGGACGGCGCTAGCCAATCGAGAACAGTCATCAAGCCGTTGCATCCAGGCGGCACTTGGCTCGCTTCGCGGTTTAGCAATTCCTCCGCAGAAATGCCCAACTCCCGAGCTTCACTGGCAACACCGCCGCCTAGCAATTTGGTCAGCCAACTGACTGTCCACATCCCGCGGCGAATGCCAAAGCTTTCGTACAAATAGCGGTTCGGAACGGAGGAGAAATTCGTCCACAGGTGACTCGTCTCTTTCAAGTTCTTCGGGCCGTGAATCATCGCTGCGATGTACGTCCCCAGTGAAACAAGCGCAGTATGACCTTCCAAGGAGCCCGATCCCAACGCTTCTACCGCTTTATCGTTGGCGGTCGCGATGACCGGAAGCCCTGTCGGTATGCCCGTCTCCCATGACGCCTCAGCGGTCACCTTGCCCAGAACTGTGCCAGGCATTTGCAGTTGGAACAGCATTTCTTTCGGGATTTGGAAGTGCTTGATGACCTCCGGGTCGTCACTCCAGTCCCACGTATCCGTGTCAATCGGCCACTGACCTTGGTAATTGGCAGCCGTGTCAACAAACCGATCAGTGAAACGGTGTGTAATGTATCCCGAAGAAGTCGTCACATAGCGAACGGAATCGTCCTCATGTTCATATGGACTTGATACACGCACATCCATCCAACTCAATACCGGATATGCAAGCCTGCCGTCTTCTCGAAGAAGCGCCCGGCAAAAGCGAATGGTGCATAAGCCAACGCCAATGATGTCATTAGGATTTCCCGTGAAATTCTCCATGGCTTTGCGACACGCGATGACGATTGACTCCCACAGGTCGTCATCCGGATGTTCAACGTGCCCTGGTTTCGGCAGGTTCATCGGACGCAAAGCCTGTTTGCCTTCTGAAACGACTCGACCTTCTGTGTCAAAAATGGTAACCTTCGAGCTTTGTGACCCATTATCTACACCGATAATGTATTTCGTACCCATGTCAGCACCTCTTCATTGAAACTGCGACGCAAGGACTCCTTGGTCTTAACGAACCAGGTACCCGCCGTCAACAACAAGGAGATGCCCGTTCACATAGTCGGATGCCTTGCTCGCCAAAAACACCGTAGCTCCCATTAAGTCTAACGTATCGCCCCAACGATTGGCCGGGATGTGATCGAGAATACGTTGATTCGTTTCCGGGTTGCTTCTCGTTACTTTCGTGATTTCGGTTGCATAGTAGCCAGGTGCAATGCCATTGACTTGAATGTTGTATTGCCCTAGTTCATCCGCGTACGCCTTCGTAAACCCTGCTAACGCATGCTTTGTAGCTGCGTAAGCGGGCGACATTTGGCCGCCAAGGAACGAAAAGAGCGAACAGACATTGATGATTTTCCCGCTGCGTTGCGGCACCATGCGCTTTGCAGCTTCGCGGGACAAGTCAAAAGCAGCAGTCAAGTTTACATCTATCATCGGGTCCCAATGGTGTCTTTCAAACTCGAGAACCGATGCCAACTTGCAGATGCCTGCGCTGTTAACTAAGATGTCGACACTCCCGTATGCGTTTACACAACCATCGATAATCGTCTTGGCAGCTCCATCAGCCGTGATGTCAATCTTCAAAAACTCCATCTTGACACCTTCAGCTTCAATAAGCGCCCGGGTTTCGCCGCCATCATCCATCACACTCGGAATAAAGAGGTTCGCTCCGGCTTTCGCCAAGGCTGAAGCGAATGCCTGACCGAGTCCTGTGTTGCCGCCGGTGACAATTGCGTTCTTGCCTTTCAGTGAAAAGAAGTCCATTGAAAAATCTGAGATAGTCATTTCACCTTGCTCCTTTTTATAAAAACTACTTTAAAATAGCGTGTGGAAAAACAAAAAAGCGAACACCCAAGAGAGGGTTCGCTTTTCTCATCAGCTCTAGCAACCACTTTCCTCGATATTACATCCATATAGAAACTGTGTCAATGCCATTATACGAAATTTTTAGCGCTTACATTTTTCTGTTGACATCATAGGGGGGATGGTACTATGATGTGAATCAGGCGCTAGAGGTCTGAGAAAAGCGAACCCTGATTGGGGTTTGCTTTTTTTGCGTTTCTGGGCAAATTTCAGAACACAGAAAAGGAGTTCTTAAGATGTCATTGACCCGAGAGCAGGTTGTTCAAGGCGTAAAAGGAATCGTTAGCGAGGAACGTGTCATCACTGACAAACATATATTGAAAGAAAGTAGTGTCGACCGCTTCCGAAAGTACGAATTCATCTCCGGTGTGTATACGCAGCACATTCCGGCAGCGATTGTCAAACCAGAAAACACCGAACAAGTCGCTGAAGTTCTTAAGTATTGCAACGAAAACGGCATCAACGTCATTCCGCGTACCGGTTTCTCTGCACTGGAGCAAATGTTGGAATCCGTCAAAGAAAACCACATCGTGCTCGATGGTTCAGGCATGAATAAAATCATTAAGATTGACGAATGCAACATGCAAGTGACTTGCCAATGCGGCGTGAACCTGCAAGAGCTCGATGAAATTCTGCAGGCCAAAGGATATACGACGGCTCACTCACCTCAATCAAAACCGCTTGCACAAATGGGCGGATTGGTCGCAACCCGAAGCATTGGTCAATTCTCCACCCTGTACGGCGGCATTGAAGACATGGTAGTTGGACTCGAAGCCGTGTTCCCGAACGGCGAGATCACCCGAATCAAAAACGTGCCACGGCGCGCAGCAGGCCCAGACATTCGCCACGTCATCATTGGCAACGAGGGCGCGCTATGTTACATCACCGAAGTAACTGTGAAAATCTTCAAATACATGCCGGAAAACAACTTGTTCTACGGCTACACGCTAGACAGCATGAAAACTGGTTTCGAGATTCTGCGCCAAGTGATGGTAGAGGGTTACAAGCCGTCCGTCGCCCGTCTCTACGATGCGGCCGATGCTCAAGGCCACTTCTCGCATTTTGCAAACGATGAATGCGTGCTCGTGTTTATGGCAGAAGGACCGAAAGGCATTGCAGAGGCTACCGGTGCAGGCATCGAAGCCGTCGTCAAACAGTACCCAGAGTGTCAAAAAGTCGACAGCCAATTGATTGAAGATTGGTTCGCTCGCTTGAACTGGGGTCTAGAGCAAGTGGAACAAGAACGCATTGAAATTAGTGAAACGAAGAACATGGGCTTTACCACCGAAGTAGCTGGATGTTGGGATTGCATTCACGAAATCTACACTCGCTCGATTGAACGGGTAAAGAACGAGATTCCAGACATCACCTGGATGGGTGGCCACTCGTCTCACAGCTATCTAAACGGCACCAACATGTACTTTGTCTACTACTACGATGTCAACTGTGCACCGGAAGAAGAGATTCACAAGTATCACAATCCAATTAACAAAATCATCGTCGAAGAAGCCCTCAAGGCTGGTGGTACCATGGTTCATCACCACGGTGTCGGGAAAGCGAGAGCACCTTGGATTAAAGAAGAATACGGTTCTTCGTTCTATATCTTAAAGACGTTGAAAAACGCGTTCGATCCGAACAACATCATGAACGCTGGCAACATCATCCCGGTTGACTTTTTGAAATAATTGCCCCGTAACCTCTTCAAAATAGATGGACAAAACAAAGAAGGCAATCCTGGCAGCACCGTTCCTCTGTAAACCGCCGGGATTACCTTCTTGTTGGTCCACACCCAAATCGACATTTCTTAAACGTTGTCCCAAATGTCTGTGGAAGTAGAGCAAATCGATACAGCTCCTGCTTTCAGCGCAGCGACTACGTCGTCCTTTTCACACACTAACCCACCGGCAATGATAGGAACATTGACGATATCTCGTACCCAGCTAATCACCTTGGGCATACAACCCGGCAGAATTTCAATGCAGTCTGGAATGGACGTCTCAATTTGCTTCGGAAGGCTATGGAACGAGAATGAGTCCACCAGAAAGAACCGGTGAATCGTAAAGAATCCTTGTGCTTTCGCTGCTTTGATAATCGGCCCTTTGGTACTTATGATACCGTCCGCCTTGGTCACTTGTTTAATGAAATCCACGACGATTTCCTTGCTGCTTGTGCCCTTCACTAAATCTACATCTACAAAAGCGTACTTTCCTGCACTTTTGACTCTGTCAACTATCGTCCCAATGTTGCAAATGTCCCCGTATAGGACAAAGACAATATCACAACTGGATTGAAGCACATTTTCAAGTCCCGTATCATCTTTGATTCCTGCAACAATGGGATTGTCTTTAAACAAACTACGGAAGTCTTCTTTCATATGTACCTCCTAAAAAAGATGGCTTCAAGAAGCTGTTTCTCGAAGTTAGCTTTACTTTATAGCGTGCCTATTCCGTTTGTCAAGGAGAGACCCCATAGGCAAATAATAGTGCGAATCCTGGGTGACGTGGGAGGATGTACCGAGACGATTGGTATCAAGACAGGATAGAGCCAAACAAAACAATGCCACCTAACGTTATTTGCTAGGTGGTTTTTTGTGTAATCATGATCTCTTAAAAGAAATGATGAATAATAATACCAACGATCACGCTTGCAAGAAGATTGACCAAAAGCTCCGTACATTTGGTTTTCCTCCTTTTAAGTCGGATGGGTTATTATATTAAGAAGGACAAAAACTCGAATCGGCGTATATCCATAAAGATAAAAAATCCGCATGCATACAATTATCAACTATGTACATTGGCTTGGGTATTTCACTGACTATTCTGCGTATTCTAAAGGAATTCCTACCGTGCATAAGTAACTCCTTTAACAGAAAGCCAACCTAATCACTAGGCTGGCTTTCTTTTTCAATCAAATAACTCAAATATTAAGCCCCAGGCTATGCCTTATGCTTGACCCACAAAGCATACAAATTATGGAGACAGATAGTTGTAATGTTTAAGAACAATATTGAGCTCGGTCAATCCTTTCCAAATTACTTTAACACCGGGCTCACCGTCTCCTTTACGGCCTAAAAATCCCCCAAGTTTGGCCAGATACGATACGGCCTCCTTGATCGTTGGAGCGATGGGAGGAATCGTGGAAGTCCGATTGGCAATGCAATATAATACCTTCCATTCCTGTTCCTCTAAGAACTCTGTACAGGGGGTCTCCGGATTTTGTCTTGCTTTATAGGTCATACTCAAGATACGAATGGAAATAATCGAATACATGAGGATTAATTTTTGGATACGTTCGGCTTTTTTATTTTGTAATTCTTCGATTTCACAGCCATTTTTTAAAATGTAATGAAATCGTTCAATTTTCCATCTGTGCATATACCAGGTCACCCGTTCCATGGCTTCATCCACGTTGGTAATGTCCATGCTTGTGGCTAAGTACCATTCGATGGGTTCCATGCCTTGGGGAGGATCGATTTCTTGGACAAGCAGGATCCACAAGGTCACGCTTGCGTTTTTGCGAAATTCTTTGGGTGTATTGGCAGGTGCGTGTACATTCGCTTTGCAATATTTGATTGCAAGTGTGGCCGTCCTTTGAGGTACATTTCGGCGGGTATCCCTAGGAATGTCAACGACGATTTCACCCGCTGGCGGCTCATTTCTCACTTTGTCAAACAGTTTGCAAGCTTCGGTTGTGTTTCGATTCTGCACCACTCTTACGAGAAAGTCTTGATGGCTCATGGTGGCATGGTCAAAAAACTCATACACATCCGCTTCGCGGTCGCCAACGTGCACCAATCGGATTCCTTTCGGAATGCCAAGCTGACTTTTGTCCATACTTTCCAACCATTTATAGCTTTCTTTGTCCTCAATCGGTTTCTGACGTTTTTCTTTGCGCTAGCCGCCGCGATAGACTCGTTGATTTTATTGGACAAGGTACCCATGGTTCGGATGAACCGTTTGATGGTTCTGCCACAGTTAATTCCCAAGTTTTTAAACTCTTCATAGGCCCAGTGTTTTACGTCCATGCGTTCTGTAGTTGATGACATAGTTATCTTCACCTGCCATGGGCATAGTTTTGATGTAACGATTCACGTCAGCCTTTGGCTCGTCACGTTTCATGAGTCAGCACCTCACGCACGTCAGGAATAAGCGGATAAAGATAGATGTCTTTGACAGGGACTTGCAATGTACGGTCGGTATCGTTGCGGCTTCGGCCTTGGGTCTGACCGACACGTATCCAGTTAGCGGCTAGGTAACAAGTGCCGCAGAAACGGTTCTGTTCGACGAACGTTTCGAGTAAATAGATGGGATGTCCGTATTTTTGCATCCAGTCGTCGCTTATACGTCTGGCTAATCTTCCGAGCAAGTGGCTGGCCAAATGAGGAACCTTGACCCAAGGTAAGATCAGAAATCTCATATTATTGGTAATGAGGTGCAGGCCCGCTTGCCGGGTTAAAGGATCCCAACCGATCCATTCATCGCGAGAAGCGACTTTCCAAGCAGCAGAGCCAAAAAGGAAACAGGCCAGTGGACGCTTCTGCCAGTCGTATACCATATATTTCATATTCTCGCCTACCATACCGTTAAAACCGAGGTAATGATACTCCGCCAGCAGATGTTTGAATAATTTTGATGATGCGGCATCCCGAACCACGTTGATTTGAAGAGGCGTAAGTTCACGAAGAGAGCAGACGATGTCGGTTGAAGAATGGGCAACGGGTGTGCGATCTATCACCGAATTTCCAACGCCAACGGTGCGTGCAGCGGGTAAACGAAAGTATCCGAGTCGTTCTAATTTGAGAAGCATCGTGCGACAAGCCATGTCTTTGAGTTGACCTTTCGCGTTAACCCAATTCCATGCACTACAAATTTCCCGTGAAAGACGGGTGCGATGCCAGTCCGGGTGATCCGACATGAGTGTGCAAATCCACTGAATATCTTCTTGGGAGAGGTTTCGTCCTTGTATCTTCATGAGTCAAGTGTACAAAAAAATCTCCGCTGAGTTCAGCAGAGATTTTAAGGCGTCTATGAGGAGGAACTGAATCATGGATCCCTATTAATTGGAAACGTAGTGGGTTAAGCATAGGGCTATGCCTGGGAGAACTGAACAGGAAGTGCCGTGAGACGTGATATGAAAAAGTCCCCATTTGCTATACTGGGAATTGGTTTCGCCAGCCAAATTCTCAAGCAAAGGGGGACGGTACCCATGGGTGGTAGTAGTCTAGCCCACACCCGGTGGGATTGTAGTTATCATATCATATTCATCCCGAAATTTCGCCGAAAAGTCTTCTTCAAAGAGATTCGAAAGGAAGTCGGAGAAATTCTGCGGACACTCTGCGAATATAAGAATGTTGAGTTGGTTAAGGGCAGCATCAGTGTGGATCATGTACACATGTATGTGAAGATTCCGCCAAAACTGAGTGTATCGGAATTCATGGGATATTTGAAAGGGAAAAGTGCCCTCATGGTATTTGATTGCTTCCCGCAAATGAAACAAGGGGGCGGCAGACATTTGTGGGCACGAGGATATTATGTAAGTACGGTCGGAATCCATAAAGATGTGATTCGAGAGTACATTCAGAAGCAAGAAGAAGCGGATATCATCGAAGACAAGGCATCTAAATAAACCCCTTTAGGGGTAGCCGGTAAAAATGGCTGGCGAAACCGCGCCTTTAGGCGCAGCCAGTACCATGCCCCTTATAGGGGCAAAATCAAGCCACCCGTTGAACGGGTGGTACTGTGACTTCCTTTTTGACTTTCATCGGAGCCAAATCTGCAACGGGATTTGATTCAATGTAACCTTTACGATAGAGGAAGTTACACCATGCACGAATAGCGGAAAAACGATTCTTGCACGTTACAGGTTTACAGCCACGTTCGTGAATCAGATAATCCATGTAATCTTCAATATCTGTAGAAATCCATTTGTTTGGTTCAAGGGGCATTTGTTTCTCTTGTAGAAACCGTCGAAAGTAATCGCCTAGAACTTCCTCTTACCATTCAATCGTTCTGTCAGTTAGTCCCATTCGTTTCCTGTCGGCAATAAAAACTTGTAATGCTTTATCAAAATCACTTCCGACGGCATCTTTTCGTTCTTTATTACGTTCTTCAAATGGCATTTTTGGCATAAAAAAAAGCCTCCTTTTCAACATTTAGAACGACCCAGACTGTGGGCTTAGTCGAAAAGCGAGACTGTGTGCTTAAAATGTACGCACACGGTTTAACCAGCGTTCACACGACGTTTCACACATCGTATTCACACCCGATAAACCGCGTCAAATCAACATTTTTGGCGGGAACGTGTGGGAATCGAACCCACCCATCGGACACCATCCGACGCACTCGGTTTTGAAGACCGCGAGGCGCACCAGCTACCCATCCGCTCCCATTTGTTAAATGTAACGAAAAGTAATTGAAACATCGCTATCTAAAATAACATGTTTAAAGAAAAAATTCAACTTAAGGCTGTGAAGATGTTTCGTTGTGCTGTGAAGAGAGAACTGTGAAATGTAAATTTGTTGTTTGTTTTCCTTCCATCTTCTTAACAACATTTGTCTACTGCGTATTTCACAGTTCAGTGAATTTGTGTGTGCTCTTATTCTCTAGATTCTTTTATTTTTGTTTATTTGTAAGTCTTCTTTGCTTGTATAGGTGGTTTTGCTGACTACTTTTACCGTTTCGGCTTGATTGCGGCACTCCAATACTTTCGTTACACCAATGCCTTCATGAAGACGTTACGGTTGGCTCTACTTGTACATCCACATTGCCGCGGATCGCGGCAGATATCATGCAATTTCGTTCTGCAAGTATTGCGATTGTTTGCGCCTGTTGGATCATTTCCGGATCGTTTTCTTTGATTATGATTATGGGGCGATGAATGATGCGGTCATAACGCAATACGGGATCTTCTACCAAAATGCCTTGGGATTGAATGGTTAATTCCTCTACGTCGATGTTTCGCTTCTGTAACATAAGTCCAAGTGTAATCAGGTAACAAGTAGCAGAAGCGCCTAAAAGCATTTCTTCGGAACTGGTTCCGATTCCCAATCCGTTCATATTGAGAGGGGCTGACACAGTTGTTTCGAGGCCGTTTGTAACAATGGTTCCTTGACCGTTCCGACCACCTTGCCATTTGCCTGTAAGCGTAAATTGATGTTGTTTCATTTGTTCGCACCCCTAAATCTTTTTCTTATGTTTATAGTACCACAAAACATCTTTCATGAAAGGGTTTTCTTCTTGTGGTGAAGTTGAGATTGGAAGGAAAGTGCGTTACATTACGAAAAGAGCATATGACGGTTTTAAAGGGTATAAAGAAAGAATGCAGATACTATTTGCAAATGGAAACGTATGTGGAAATGCATGGATTAAGGAGATGTAGAAGGGAAATGTTCCCGGAAAGGCAGTGGTTCAAGAAACAAGCATATAAAAAAAGCGTATCAAGTATATGCAAACAATATTAGAGGATGTTCAAAAAGTAGTCAAAACTCCACGGCGGATTGCTTTGCCGAATCCCAAAACGTCTTACTCATGTACCAAATACGTACACTCCGTCGCCTTTTCGTGCTTCGACTTCGCACTCCTTGTGTCTTGCTTAACTACTTTTTGAACACGCATTATTAGGCTTATGGCAATATGGGGTTTATAGAAATTTGAGGCTTATGGCGATATGAGCATACGGAAATATAAAAAATATGTTGAGTAATAAAATATTCAGAACTGTATAAAGAAAGGTTTACGAGCATGAAAATACATCGGGATGGGGATTGGCTGCATTCGAGAATTGATAAAAGATGGCAGGGGAAGCCGCTTGCTTCCTGTCTGGCAGAGGGATTTCGCCTGCAGGAAAGTCGCTTCCGGCAATTGTTTCAGGAGCAAAAGGTATGGATTGGCGATTCTGCGATTGCCTGGCAAGACCGGGATATGGTTTTGCAGCCGGGCATGCGTATACGATTGCCAATCGTGCCGGAGAATGGATATGGCATCGAACCGGACTACCATCCGGATGTGGAATTGGTCTTTGAAGATGAGCATTGTCTGGTTGTAAATAAGCCGGCAGACATGTTGGTGCATCCGGATCGACCGGGCCGGCGGGGAACTTTGGATGCAGTGGTGGCGTTTCATTACTTGCAGCAAGGGGTCATGATCAAACCTCGCCATGTGCACCGTCTCGATAAAGATACATCAGGACTTGTATTGTATGCAAAACATGCGGAATCCCATCGCTTGCTTGATCAACAACTGGCAAACAAACATATATTGCGTCGTTATTGGGCCATTATACAAGGTCGATTGCCGAAAACCAAAGGAACGATTTCTCTACCCATTGGCCGTGATCGCTACTATCGACAAAAGCGTGTGATCAGCAAGTCAGGGCTTCCTGCAATCACGCGCTACCAGGTCATCAAAACGCAAGATGCGCCTGGGATCGGTTCATGTAAAATCATCGAATTGCAGCTGGAGACTGGACGGACCCATCAAATTCGCGTGCATCTGAGCCATCTGGGCGCTCCGATTGCGGGGGATTCCTTGTATGGTGGAGCAGCGGTGCCGCTGCTCCCGGCTGGAAGGCAAGCGTTGCATGCATATGCGCTGCAATTCGATCATCCCTATACGAGAGAACCCATTTTCTGTGAAATCGAATGGCCGGAAGACATCAAGCAAGCGTTTCAATTGTAAAGGAATAGAGGAGACAAGTTGTCATGATGCAAAGAATCCAACTAGGGATGGACTCATGGAATTTTCCATTGACCCATCCCTGGTTTTTAAATACGAAAAGGTATGCGACAAAAATTTTGCAAAAATCTTGCCAAAAACTGCAACAAAACCTATACGCTTGCCAACTGTTCCACAAAATCCCCTTGCTTCACTTTTTCCAAAAATCTCTGCATGCGCTCCAATGCTTGTGTAATCTGGTCGAGGGATGTGGCATAGGAGCAGCGTACAAATCCATCGCCGCCTTTGCCAAACACGTTGCCAGGCACGACCGCGACTTTTGCTTCCATTAAAAGCAGCTCAGCGAATTGTTCGGAAGACAATCCGGTGTTCTGAATGCTCGGGAACGCATAAAATGCGCCTTTTGGCTCATGGCAGGAGAGGCCGATCTCCCGGAATCCGTTGACGATCAAGCGCCGACGCTGATCGTATCGTTTGACCATCTCATCTTTGTGCTGCTTCCCGTTGCGCAACGCTTCGAGTGCAGCCATCTGTCCCATAATGGGCGCGCAAAGAATCGTATATTGATGGATTTTTACCATCATCGATAAAATTTCTCTGGGCGCCGCTGCATAGCCGATGCGCCAACCGGTCATGGCGAATGCTTTGGACATGCCGTTGACAACGACAGTTCTCTCCAGCATGCCCGGCAAGGAAGCGATGCTGACATGGGAGCCGTCATATGTCAATTCCGAGTAGATTTCATCGCTAATAACAAATAAATCATGCCTGATTGCCACATCGGCAATCCCTTGCAGGTCTTCCCGGCTCATCGTGGCTCCCGTGGGGTTATTCGGGAAGCAGAGCAACAAGACTTTGGAACGGGGGGTGATCGCTCGTTCCAATGCAGCCGGCGTCAATTTAAAATCATCTTCCGCATATGTTTGAATTCCGACAGATATGCCGCCAGCCAAAGTGGCACAAGGTTGATACGACACATACGCCGGCTCCGGAAACAATACTTCGTCTCCCGGGCAAAGAATGGTTCGCAGCGCCAAATCAATCGCTTCGCTGGCACCGACCGTGACCAAGATCTCATCTTTGGGATCATATGTGATTTGACAGGTTTCTGCCAGATAATTTGCGATTTCTTCCCGCAATTGCGGCAATCCATAATTGGATGTATATGTGGTAAACCCCTTCTCCAGTGAGTAAAAGCAAGCTTCCCGCACATGCCAGGGCGTGACAAAGTCCGGTTCTCCAACACCCAGAGAAATCACGTCTTCCATCTGATTGGCAAGATCAAAAAACTTGCGAATGCCTGAAGGAGGCAAAGAGCGGACGACGGGCGACAAGCGGTCATAAAGGTTGGAACGTCCATTCATGGTGTGATCACCAGCCGTTGGTCTTCTTCCCGGTCCTCGAATATCACGCCATCTTCTTTGTATTGTTTCAAAATAAAGTGAGTGGTCGTGGATTGCACATGTTCAATCGTCGATAATTTTTCGGATACGAAAAGTCCGATATCTTTGACGCTGTATCCTTCGACGACAAGACTAAAATCATACGCTCCTGACATCAGTGTCAAGGATTTCACTTCGGGAAAACGATAGATGCGCTCAGCCAGTGCATCATATCCCACTTCCCGCTGGGGTGTCACTTTGACATCGATCATGGCTGTTACACGCTGATGATCCACCTTATCCCAGTTGATAATCGTGGAGTAGCGCAAAATCACGTGTTCCCGTTCCAGTTGCGCAATCGCTTTTTCCACCGTTTCCTTGGAAACGTTTAACATATCTGCAATCGTATCTGGCTGCAGTTTGCTGTTTTCGTGCAGCAATTGCAAAATGTCATGCCTTAATTGTGTTGACATCAGTTTCCTCTCCAATGTTAAATAGTTGCATTCATGACAGGGAATGCTTTTTGTCTGTGTTAGAATATTCTTTCATTATACTCGAATTCACGGATTTTGTTTTATAAAAATATCTTGTATTTGTTTCATAAAAATGCCTTGCAAACGATACAATCGAAAAAACGCGCACCATGCGCCGCCCGACTGCCGCCCGACAATCAATTCCAGGGGGGCGGGGGATCACTTCAGAAACACACACACCGTTTCCAGCAGCTCTTTTTCCCATTCATACTTGTTGAATGTATGATCCGCATCTTCGATCCATTTTACCGTCAATCGGGATCCATAGGAACGTTCCCGGTAGATGTCGGCAATTTGATAAGGAACAGAGGCATCTTTCATGCCGTGAATCAGCAATACCTGTCCTTGAAAATGCGCCGCCCGCTCAAATACCGCAATCGTCTTTAAGTCTTCGGGAAACGCGCGGCCGACGAGATTGCCGCCAATGTCGATGACTTTCAAATCCGGATTAGCCAGATACGCATGCGCCATGTCCTGAATGATCTCATACATGTTTCCGGCGGGCGCCAACAAAACAAGCTTGTCGATTTCCGCAGGATGATCTCCTGCCAGAACACTTGCGACAAGACCGCCAAGGCTTAATCCAAGGAGACTGATCCGATGCGGGTCAATGCGGGGATCTTGCCGCACAAACTGCAAAATGGCCTTTGCTTCCTCAAGCTCTTTGCTGACGGTCATGTCTTCAAAATCTCCGTCACTTTCGCCGCTGCCGAGAAAGTCAAAGCGGAAGCAGGCGATCCTCAAGTTCTCCAGTGAGCGGGAAAGCTTCAGGAACATCCGGTGTTCCTGCAATTTGTTTGCTGTGAATCCATGAAACAAGATGACTGCAGGCAGTTTTTCCTCGTCCCGGAGTTTTGGAATGTGCTCCATTCCCCGCAATGTCATTCCGTTATGTAACAACTCGATGGCTTTTTGCACATGTATTACCTCCAATCCTTGATCATTGGCTCACTTGCCTCTTCTTATCATACTACAAAATTGATTGGGGAAAGCTAGTTGGAGTGTGATTTAAATTGATAAAATTGGATGCCAAGTTAACATGAATGCTTGAGAAAAAAATTTTCACTGTTATAATTAAAATAGAAAATTTTTTCAAAATGGATGGTGAGATTTGGATGAAAGTTGGACTTTTGGGTCTTGGTAAAATGGGATTGCAGCTAGCGCGGAATATGATCGATAAAGGGCATCAAGTGGAAGCTTTCGACGTAAATGAAGCTGCTGTTGCATCGTTGCAGGAAGCAGGCGGAAGCGGACATTCTACAGCGATTGCGGTAATAGAGGCATTGGAAAAGCCGCGCATCATTTGGCTGATGGTGCCGGCGGGAACACTCATTGACCGAATTGTGTCAGAGATTGAGCCTTATTTGTCGGAAGGGGATATCGTTATCGATGGCGGGAATTCCCACTATAAGGATTCGGTTCGCAGATATGAGCACTTGGCTAGGAAAGGCGTTCACTTCCTGGATATTGGTACGAGCGGTGGAACGGAAGGTGCGCGCCATGGCGCCTGTCTCATGATCGGTGGCGACAAACAGGCATTTACGTTTGTGGAGCCGGTAATTCGTGATATTGCGATTGCGGATGGCTATATGTATACAGGCCTGGCCGGATCCGGCCATTTCTTGAAAATGGTGCACAATGGCATTGAGTATGGAATGATGCAGGCCATTGCAGAAGGTTTTGAAATCCTTGAAAAAAGCCAATATACATATGAGTATGAAAAAGTGGCGAAAGTATGGAATCACGGCTCAGTCATTCGTAGTTGGTTGATGGAATTGATGGAAAACGCCTTCCAAGAGGATCCGAAGCTTGACAGCATCAAGGGTGTGATGCATTCATCCGGCGAAGGAAAATGGACGATTGAGACAGCTCTTGATCTGCAAGTGCCCGCGCCAGTCATCGCCATGTCGTTATTGATGCGGTATCGTTCCCTCGAAGAAGACACGTTCCACGGAAAAGTGGTGGCAGCCCTTCGCAATCAGTTTGGCGGACATGCAGTGGAAAAGGCGTAATTCTGAATGTCAACTGAGGTGAACATGTATAACGTGTATAACGTGTATAACGTGTATAACGTGTATAACGTGTATAACGTGTATAACGTGTATAAGGATTTTGGAGGGGAGGGCTTGGGAACGATTGCCGAGCCTTTTTCGCCTTTGCTGCGAATCCGCATCCATAGATGCAATTACGGGAATGCTGCCGAGTCCTATCTCATCTGTACCGATCTGTTCCTGGACAACTCAACTTCTGATTGAATTGCTTGGAATGGATCAATGAAAGCGCCTGCTTTGATTTTGTGTTATAGTTTTTCGTGTATACAAATCGAGTATGCAAAGTGGAAGATACGTAGCTTTAGGGAGTTGCGGCAGGATGAAAACAAGAGGCGAGGAATTTGCACAGCAGGGATGTTTGGCCCGAATTCGCTATTTATATGAACATTTTACAAGTACGGAGTTGAAAGTAGCCGCGTACATTTTGGAGCAGCCGAAGGATATTATTCATTTGTCGATCACCCAATTGGCAGAATTGACAGAATGTGCAGAAGCAACGATTTTTCGTTTTTGCAAGCGGCTAGGCTATGAGGGCTATCAAGCGTTAAAAATTTCTTTAGCGGCTGATTTGGTGACGCCATTGGAAGGCATTCATCAAGAAATTGACTCAAATGACAGTATGGCTGTGATTGCGAAAAAAATTTTTACTGCAAACGCCGAGACATTGCAGGATACATTAGGCGTTTTAGATGAACGTGAGCTGAAAAAGGCCGTTCTAATGTTGGCGCAGGCAAGTCGAGTGGAATTTTATGGTTGTGGAGGCTCCGGACCCATCGCAGAGGATGCGTATCATAAATTCGTTCGCACCGGTATCCCCTGTATTGCCCTTACGGATTCCCACTTGCAAATCGTTTCAGCAGGAATCTTGCAGAGCAATTGTGTGGCTGTAGGGATTTCCCATTCCGGCAGCAATAAGGACATGATTGATGTATTGGAAGCCGCCAAACAATCAGGGGCCGCAACCATTGCAATCACCGATTTTGCAAAATCTCCGTTGACAAAAGTATCGGATATCGTACTTTACACATCATCAAAGGAATCTATGTTCCGGACAGAGTCAATGTCATCACGGCTGGCGCAAATCAGTATTTTGGATACGCTGTACGTAGGTGTTTCGCTGACAAAAAAAGAGGAAATGTTTGATAATTTATCAAAAGTGCGGAATTTGATTGCACACAAGCGATACTAGTCGAATCGCCCTGGCAGTGGGAGGATCTGTCAAGGCGCCGATAGGGTTGACGAATATTTCGCAATACTACTATACTGAATTCACATAATATTTTAAAATTAAGCAGAAGACAGCAAGTATGGCATAATAGTAGAAGCGTGTATTGTGTCGCGGTTTTCCTTTTGTACACAGAAAGCAATAGAACAATACATGAAACATAGTCATACAAGGAAATAGATTTGAGGAGGAGTAAGAAGATGCGCAGCGATATGATCAAAAAAGGAATTGAACGTTCGCCCCATCGCAGTTTGTTGCGGGCTGCCGGGGTGAAGGACGATGATTTTAAAAAACCGTTTATCGGGATCTGCAACTCCTATATCGATATTATTCCGGGACATGTTCATTTGCAGGAATTTGGCAGACTTGTAAAAGAAGCAGTGCGGGAAGCTGGCGGTGTCCCGTTTGAATTTAATACGATCGGTGTCGACGATGGAATCGCCATGGGACATATCGGCATGCGCTATTCATTGCCAAGCCGCGAATTGATTGCAGACGCGCTGGAGACGGTGGCGAAAGCGCATTGGTTCGACGCATTGATTTGCATATCGAATTGCGACAAGATCACACCTGGCATGATCATGGGCGCCGCCCGCGTGAACATCCCGACGATTTTTGTCACAGGCGGTCCGATGGCAGCAGGTAAAACCCGCAGCGGTCAAGCGGTGGATCTGGTTTCCATGTTTGAAGGCGTCGGCCAGCATCAACAAGGGAATATGACTGAAGAAGAACTGTTGGAATTGGAAACATTTGCGTGCCCAAGCTGCGGTTCTTGTTCGGGAATGTTTACGGCCAACTCCATGAACTGCCTGCTGGAAGCAATCGGCCTTGCACTGCCGGGCAACGGCTCCATTCTGGCGATCGATCCCCGCCGCAAGGATCTGTTGAAGCAGGCAGCGACAACTATCATGGAGTTGATCGACAAAGATTTGAAGCCGCGTGATTTGATCACATTGGCATCGGTCGACAATGCGTTTGTGCTGGATATGGCTATGGGCGGATCCTCCAACACGGTGCTGCATACGCTTGCCATTGCGCATGAAGCGGGCATTGAATATCCATTGGAGCGCATTGATGCGATTTCCCGTCGCGTGCCCCATATTTGTAAAGTAAGCCCGGCGTCCAACTGGCATATGGAAGATGTCGATCGGGCTGGCGGCATCAGCGCAATCTTAAAAGAAGTCAGCCGCAAAGAAGGCGTTCTTAACTTGGATTGTTTGACAGTAACAGGAAAAACATTGGGTGAAACGATTGCAAATGCAGAAATCAAGGATCCGGAAGTCATTCATACGATCGAGAACCCGCACAGCGAAGTCGGCGGATTGTCCATTTTGACAGGAAATCTGGCGCCGGACGGTGCTGTTATCAAAAGCGGCGCTGTCGATCCATCCGTATCTCGAATCGAAGGGCCTGCCGTGATTTTCGAATCTCAGGACGATGCGTACCAGGGCATTTTATCTGGCAAGGTTCAAGCGGGCAACGTTGTTGTGATCCGCTATGAAGGCCCGAAAGGCGGACCGGGAATGCCGGAGATGCTAGGTCCTACATCTGCGATTGTCGGGATGGGTCTTGGAACAAAAGTTGCTTTGATTACGGACGGACGTTTCTCGGGAGCGACACGCGGCATCAGTGTCGGCCACATTTCCCCGGAAGCTGCGGAAGGCGGTCCGATCGGCTTGCTGCAAGATGGAGATATTGTCGTCATCGATATTCCCAATCGGGAATTGTCAGTAAAATTGACAGATGAAGAGCTGGAAGAGCGCCGCAAGAACTGGAAACCGATCGTAAAAGATTTGGAAGGCGAAACAAGCTATTTGCGCCGGTATCAGCATCTTGTAACATCCGCAAATACTGGGGCTGTCTTGAAAGTATAATGACTGTAAAAGCATAATGATTGTATGAAAAAGGATTGCAAAAAAACCCTGCTATGGCGGCTGACCACATATGGCAGGGTTTTTTGCGCGAAGGCGCTATTAGAGGATGTTCAAAAAGTAGTCAAAACTCCACGGCGGATTGCTTTGCCGAATCCCAAAAAGGCTTACTCATGTACCAAACGCGTACACTCCGTCGCCTTTTCGTGTTTCGGCTTCGCACTCCTTGTGTCTTACTTAACCACTTTTTGAACACGCACTATTAGGTGAAAATTTGAATGACCGGCTTTCATGTCATGTGTCGAAATGCAGGTAAACGCTTACTTGTCTATTAAAAATATCTGGGAACCCGACTACTTTGCAGTCTCTTTTTCGGGCAAAACGGAAGGAAGTTTTTCAGATTCTTCTGAAAGCGATTTCAATAGTTCGATTTCATTATCGGACAGCGCTTTCATAGGCTCGTTATAAAATATATGTGGACAAGTATCCGTCTCGGCATCCGTTTCGTCGTCTAATAAATGATTGTCTCGCATCGTCTTGATCAGTTTATAAAAGTAACCCATATCCAAACACCACCTTATCATATGCTGCAAGTAAATGATTCTGTTACTATGATTAAACAATGTTTTTTGATAAAAATCCAGATGAATCTACACGAAGGATGTGAACTATATGTGAATTATTTCTCAAATCTAGCCGACAAATAGGACAAAAGTACTGAATGTAAGCGCATCATCCCGTCATGGGACCTCATTACTTAAACACATCTTGTTGACGGTCTTAGTATATGACAGTACTATTAATAAAGCAACAAAAATTTGCGTTTGAAATTTCATTTTCAAGATTCAAGTTCAACAAAAAGTCAGGAGAATCCCAATGGCATTGCCTTCAAAGGATCAAAAGGAACGTTACGTTCGTGACATGTTTAACGGAATCGCACATCGTTACGATATTATGAATACATTCATGACATTTGGCCGGGATCAGTCATGGCGCAAATATGCAGTACAAAGAGCAAGGATACAAGCGGGCATGCAAGTGCTTGACGTCTGTTGCGGTACGGCTGCCCTTTCGATCGAGATTGCGCGCAGCGTAGGAATGGAAGGACTCGTAACAGGACTTGATTTTTCCGAAAAGATGCTGGAGATCGGAGCGCAGAATGTAAAGCAAGCGCATATGGATGCTCGCATTCAATTGCTTCAGGGGAATGCCATGAATCTTCCCTTCGCAGATGCGTCCTTTGATGCCGTAACAGTCGGCTGGGGGTTGCGGAATGTCCCGGATATTGAGCTAGCGCTGTGGGAGATGTATCGCGTGGTAAAACCGGGCGGCTGGGTCGTCTCCCTGGACATGGCAAAGCCTACTGCACCGGTATTTAAACAAGCGTATTGGCTGTATTTTGATTGGCTGGTGCCGATGCTTGGCAAAGTGACTGCAGGCAAGAAGAGTGCGTATCAGTACTTGCATGATTCGTCAAAGGCGTTTGATTCCCAACAGCAATTGACAGAGCGCTTCCGCAAGACAGGCTTCCTGCATGCGGCATATCATAATTTGATGGGCGGCGTTGTTGCCGTTGTGGAAGGGCAAAAACCACAACAGTAGCTTGACCGATGGGGAAAGAACAAGTATTCTGTTTTCGGTAGATTTATTTGATTGAAAAAGGGAAGGAGGGGCAACATGTCAACACGGCCAGCGAAAGAATTGGATGTGGTACCAAATCCGCATCCGAATCGGGATTACGAAGTGGAAATCGAATGCCCGGAATTTACCGCATTATGTCCGAAAACCGGCCAGCCGGATTTTGCCACAATTACATTGCGATATATACCTGGACCATATATTGTCGAATTGAAATCATTAAAATTGTATCTCTGGAGTTTTCGGGATGAAGGGCATTTTCATGAAGATGTGACAAATCTTATTTTGGATGATTTTGTGAAGTTTGCCAAGCCGCGTTTTTTGGAAGTGATAGGGAAGTTCAACGTGCGCGGCGGTATTTATACAAATGTGAAAGCAAGCTATCAGGCGCCGGATTATAAAGGGAAACTTTGAATCCGTTGAAATGCTGCAGGCATAAAAAACGCTGCAAACATAAGAATGTCTGCTGGCAAAAAGAGCTGTTGCGCGGTGCCAAGCCGCATGCAACAGCTCTTTTTGAATGATCGAAAAAAAATTTTGCCACATGTTGTACGATTCCATGTTTTTCTTGATTCACTAATTTAACTTTTCAGGATGTAAGATGGTTTCCCATTCTTCCAGCGGTTTGTGTTTTGCCACGCTGACAATGCGATTTTTCTCGTTTACAAATACAACAGCAGATTCCAGTTCCTGCACTTCTTCTTCATCCAGCCAGGCCATGGACAAAACGATCACTTCATCGCCCGGTTGAAACAGACGCGCCGGAGGTCCATTTAAACAAATCGTACCGGATCCTTCCGGTGCGGGTATGGCATATGTTTTCCATAAAACAGCGTTTGCTACATTGGTGATTTGCACCATTTCATATGGCACGATATTGGCAGCTTTCATGAGCGCCGTATCGATGGTAATACTGCCGACATATTCGAGTTTTGCCTCAGTGACTTTGACGCGATGAAGCTTCCCTTTGCACATTTTGCGAAGCATACGTTTCACCTTCTTTTGGACTTCTGCGTATACACGCTACCCTAGTGTATGAAGCATAGAAGCATTTGGAGCCTCGGCAAACATCCCGCTCAAACGGTTCCACTTCTGCATATAGTGTGTCAGATGCAGAGAAAAGGAGGGCATGACCTTTGGAAAAGGTCGTCCGCTTTGCGATTGTTACGACAGTTATGCCCAAAAAGCAGGGAGCAAACGGGGTGCGCCGTCCGTCCTACGGCTTCCGGATGATGGTTTCCGAGGCACAGCGCCTCGGAGTGCAGGCATATCTTGTTCATCCGGATCAGTTTGACTGGAAAGCCAAACGCATGACCGGCTGGACAGGATCGGATATCGGTACAGATAAGGAAAAATGGTTCAAACAAACGGTTCCGCTTCCAGATGTCGTCTATGATAATGTGTTTGTACATCTTGTAGTGCAAGGAAAAACAGCGAAGGTACGGAAGATGTGCAAGACATTCCATATCCCTCTATTTAATCCGATATGCCCTGGTAAGTTTTCTGTCAATCATATCATGATCAACACGGATGCTAAGCAATATATTCCGAAAACGAAAATATTGAGACAAGGAAATGACGCCATCGAAATGTTACATCGTTTTAAAACGGTTTATGTCAAGCCTTCTGGCGGCTACGGCGGACAGGGTGTCACGAGAATAGAAAAGCTGTCAACAGAAGGATATCGAGTGAAGATGGATCGCAATGGTGGAAAAGTGATCGATTTTCATAAGATGATGTCAGAAAAGGAACTTCTTGCATGGTTAAATAAAAAGAAATACATTCCTCATGTCGTCCAACAAGGCATCTCCTTGATTCAAGTGGATGGAGGAAATGTCGACTTTCGGGTCGTTGTCCAAAGAGGAAAGCAAGGGAAATGGGAATTGATCGGCATTGTTCCGAAGATCGCAAAAAAAGGAGGAGTCGTGACAAATTTGGTGGCGGGCGGCAGAAAATCGACTCTTCACTGGCTGATCGACTGGAGCAATCGACATGGACAGCCATTATCGGTTCACCTGTTGGAACATGCCGCAGTTGAAATTGCGAATGTTTGGTCGAAACGCTTGCCGACATTGGGAATCTTGGGGTTTGATATGGGGTTGGACACACATGGCAATGTATGGATGATTGAGATGAATCCAAAGCCGGCCCGTTCCTTGCTGACATCGGAAATGCGCAAGAAATCATTCCGCGCGGTTGCTGAATTTGCCCAATATCTAGGATCTAAATAGTCTGCAAGTCTGTGGCTGGCAAAGCACGTTCCCTTACCGGTCATTGTCCGGACTACGGTTGATTGCTCTCACACAACGCGTATATCACGTGGCAAAGGCCGGTTGCCTGTTTTTGAAGCGTTTGATAAACGTACTGCATTCCTGTCAGAAAAACGACAAATCCACGGTCAATCCTATGTGGAGAATGTGCCAGGAAAAGATGATTTTGTAAGGTGCATTACAGAGTTTTCGATGGAGATTGGATATACTACATACAGAATCATTGTTGCTCCCGACATTCACGGTTCCCGATTTCTTAACGGGCTTGTGTGTTTGCCGACTGTGGGAGATGATGAAAGGAAAGGGGTTTGTAAACATGGCGGTCAAAACGATTACCGATCAAGATTTTGAGCAATCCGTTCAAGGAAATACACCTGTTTTAGTAGATTTTTGGGCAGCTTGGTGCGGACCTTGCAAAATGTTGTCACCGATTGTTGACGAAGTTTCCGATGAGCTTTCCGGCCAATTGGTCGTGGGCAAGTTAAATGTGGACGAAAATCCGCAAACAGCACAGAAATATGGAATCATGTCGATTCCAACATTGTTGGTGTTCAAAAACGGCCAAGTGGTAAAACAATTGGTTGGGTATATGTCCAAAAACGATCTGAAAGCAAAATTGGCAGACGTTCTGTAAGAACATGCATCTGCAACTGAAATGAACATGCAATTGCAAATGTAATTACATGTTTTCGGATATACAAAAGGCATTCTGCATGTCCTGCAGATGCCTTTTGTATATCCGGAATTCCTTTGAAAAACGTTTGGAAAACAACTGCGTTTGCAGTTGGGAGTGGCATGTGCATCCATACACATTCATATGCCATCGTACACATACATACATACGCATTCATCGTACACATGCACACTCCAGGTTATGGTCCGCGCTTCGGATCTACATGCGCCGCATCTGTTTGAACACAAGGCGTACGGCCGCGATCGTGGCATGGATGTCTTCGTCCGTATGTGCGGCTGATACAAACCAAGCCTCGTATTTGGAAGGAGCGAGGTTGATTCCCTGTTCCAGCATGCCGCGGAAAAATGCAGCGAAACGTTCTCCGTCCGTGTCTTGTGCTTCTTCGTAATTGGTCACCGGATGATCGCAAAAATATACGGTGAATGCGCCGCCGATCCGGTTGATTGTAATTCTTTGCCGTTCTTCTTTTGCTGCCGATTCAATGCCGGACACGAGCGTTTGAGCCAAACGGTCCATGCGTTTGTACACTTCCGGATCTGACAGTTCTTCCAGGCAGGCAATGCCGGCAGCGATGGAAGCGGGGTTGCCTGCCATCGTTCCTGCCTGATATGCAGGGCCGAGAGGTGCCACTTGCTCCATGATTTCCTTTTTGCCGCCATATGCGCCGATCGGCAGCCCGCCGCCGATAATTTTCCCCAACGCAGTCATGTCGGGATAGACTCCCAGCCAATCTTGGGCACCGCCGTAATGGAAACGGAATGCCGTAATCACTTCATCATAAATTACAAGACTTCCATACGAATGGGCAATTTCGTTAATACCTTCCAAAAATCCAGGCTGCGGCATGACCATGCCAAAATTTCCGACGATCGGCTCAACCAAAACAGCAGCCGTTTCCTTTCCCCATACTGCCATGGCCTCTCGAAACGCTTGCAAATCGTTAAAAGGGACGGTAATGACTTCTTCTGCAATACTCGTGGGAATCCCGGCGCTATCCGGTATGCCAAGGGTCGACGGACCAGATCCGGCGGCCACCAGCACAAGGTCGGAGTGGCCGTGATAACAACCGGCGAATTTCATGATCTTGGAGCGGTTGGTATAGGCTCTGGCGACGCGAATTGTCGTCATGACAGCTTCGGTGCCCGAATTGACAAATCGCACCTTTTCCAAACTGGGAATGGCTTGCTGCAGCCGTTTCGCAAATATAACCTCAAGGGTTGTCGGTGTTCCGTATAAAACCCCCGTATGTGCTGCTTTTGTGATCGCCTCTGCCACATGCAGATTTGCATGTCCCAGTACAAGCGGTCCATAAGCAGCCAGATAATCGATATAACGATTTCCGTCCACGTCCCAAAAATGCGCTCCTTGCGCACGCTCCATAAATACAGGAGTACCGCCGCCGACCGCTTTATAGGAACGGGATGGGCTATTGACTCCACCTACGATGTACTGCAATGCTTCTTGATAATGAAAATCGGATGTATGACGATTCATTTTTGATTCCCTCCTTCGCTCGTCATCTATACTATCAAACGAATAGGTGGGAAGAAAAGTGAACGCTAACCCTCAAGAATCGAAGCTTTGGTTCGAAATGTATAGATAAGCAGGAAATCTGACGAAATGTTTACAATTGAGAGCAAGACATAGGAAGAAACATAATGGTGAAAACCATTGTTGCATCGAGGGGAGAGGTATACAATGAAACATTGGGTCAAAGTAACAGCAATTGTCGGTCCATTGCTTGTAGCAAGTTCTGTTTACGCGTTTGCAGCAAGCGGATCAAATGGGGTCTCGTTTACACTTCACTCTGTTTCCAATTCAGGAACCACAAATCAAGCCACAACACAACAAGGGACGACTGCTCCTTCCACTTCATCTGTCACGACGCAGGCGAATGCTTCCACCTCAACAGGAGGTTCGGCAACGACAGGTTCTGTGAGCAATCCGTTTTTAACAAATACACAGTCACAAACGCAAACACAATCACCAACGCAACAGCAAACACAATCCCAATCGCAAACTGTGAGCGCCAATCCGGCGGGAGCGAATACGATGGCGCAATCTGCCGCAAACATGGAATCAGATGACGCGAAAACGTATGCTCCAAATAAAGCTGCCTATATCCATGGGAAAGTATGGAATAAAGGAAAAGGCCATTATAAAGTTGATAAAAAAGAGACGGAGCAGGAACACGACAAAAAAGATTCTGAAGGCAATGACGATTAAATTCATTCAAAAAAGAAAAAGCAATGAGATTGCATGCTTCACTTGCTTTTTTAAAGTGAATTCCTTCATAATAAGAATCGTATAGGATTATGCTGGAGGAATCGGATGGATCAGTCCCAATTGCATGTTAAGTTACGTCATTTACCTGCCGTTCACAAAGTTTTGTCTGCAACTTCCTATCTGGAAGAACAGTATCCATTTGCGTTGCGATCCGAAGTGGCGGCACAAACGATTGCGGAGATTCGAGAGCAGCTTGTGAACGGATGCATGGATGAAGTTCCAACAATCGAACGGTTGATCGATATGGTGCAAACCCGATTGCAAGAGATACAGCAAATGCATTACCGCCCGGTCATCAATGCGACGGGCGTCATTTTGCATACAAATCTGGGGCGTGCACCATTGGCACATGACGCTGTCCGGGCGATTGTCGATACGGCCGGCGGTTATAGCAATTTGGAGTATCGCTTGGAAGAGGGCAGACGCGGCTCGCGGTATGAGCATGTCGAGCAGTTGTTGTGCAAGCTGACAGGAGCGGAGGCGGCGTTTGTCGTGAATAATAACGCTGCTGCAGTATTTTTGGTCCTGCGGGAAATGGCGACAGATCGGGAAGTCATTATTTCACGGGGGCAAATTGTAGAAATCGGCGGATCCTTTCGCATATCCGAAGTGATGCGGGAAAGCGGCGGCAAGCTTGTGGAAGTGGGTACAACCAACAAGACGCACCTGTATGATTATGAACGTGCCATCACGCCTGAGACTGCTTTGTTGTTACGAGTACATACGAGCAATTTTCGGATCATCGGTTTTACCGAGGAGCCGGAATTGTCAGAATTGGTGAGTCTTTCCAAGGAAAAACACATACCCTTGTATGAAGATTTGGGCAGCGGCTGTTTGATCGATTTGGCTCCCTTTGGCGTTTCATCAGAACCGACGGTGGCCGAAAGCATTCGGGCAGGTGTGGACATCGTTTCATTTAGCGGCGACAAGCTGCTCGGCGGTGCACAAGCGGGAATTGTCGTCGGTAAAGCGGAATACATCAAACGCTTGAAAAGAAATCAATTGACACGCGCCTTGCGTGTGGATAAATTGACGCTGGCAGCATTGGAAGCGACGCTAAAGCTGTATTTGACGCCGGAGCAGGCAGTTGACAAGATACCGACACTTTGGCTGATGAAACGTCCGGTTGCCGATATTCAAGGCATTGCTATGCAGTTGCAAGAACGTTTCCTGGAAAGCGGGATGAATGAACGGTTGGACATTCAGGTTGTGCCGATTCAATCGCAAATCGGCGGCGGCTCTTTGCCAGGTGAAGAACTGCCTTCTTATGGCTTGCAATTGGAAAGCCGCAGCATTTCACTGACCGATTTTGAATATGAGTTGCGCAACTTGCCACTGCCGATCATTGCAAGGTTTCATAAAGATGCGCTTATATTCGATTTGCGTACCGTTTTTCCCGAGCAAATTGATGCATTTGTGAAAGGATGTGAAGATGTTTATGGAAAACTCTGTACGTTTAACTACGTTGACAGATAAAGCCGGCTGAGGATGCAAAATAGGTCCGGCGGACCTTTCGGCAGTTTTGGCGAGTCTTCCCAAAAACATGGAAAACCCGAATGTGCTTGTCGGGATCGACACGTCAGATGATGCGGGCATCTATCAATTAACGGAGGATATGGCAATCGTACAGACCGTCGATTATTTTACACCGGTTGTCGATGATCCCTATCGTTTCGGTCAAATCGCAGCGGCAAACGCACTCAGCGATATTTATGCAATGGGTGGAAAGCCCATAACGGCTCTGAATGTTGTCGGTTTTCCCATTACAAAACTGGATCCGCAGATTTTATCGGAAATTTTGCGGGGCGGTGCGGATAAAATCCGGGAAGCGGGCGCCGTGATTATCGGCGGTCATTCTATCGATGACAAAGATCCGAAGTATGGAATTGCCGTTACGGGCATCGTGCATCCACAAAAATACTGGACGAATACCGGTGCGAAACCTGGGGATGCCCTGATCCTGACAAAACCGATCGGTGTCGGTATTATTACGACAGCGATCAAACGGGCTATCGTGTCAGAGGAAGACATAGACCGGGTACAAACAGTCATGGCTGCATTAAACAAAGTGGCTGCAGAAGTGGCAAGCGCATTTACGGTTCACGGATGTACAGATGTCACCGGGTTTGGCCTTTTGGGTCATGCTTTGGAAATGGCCCGCGGCTCGCAAGTGGGGATTGAAATTGAAGCAAAGCAAGTGCCGGTATTGCCGCGCACTTATGAATTTGCCGAGCAGGGAGCAGTTCCCGGCGGTTCAAAGAAAAATATGGCATGGCTGGCAGACAACATCGATTTTGCCGATTCGATTGATGCGATTACGCGGACTGTATTTTGCGATGCGATCACATCTGGCGGACTTTTGCTGTCCGTGCCGGCGGATCAGGCGGATGCGCTTGTGGAGAAGCTCCGGCAAGAGGGTGTGGAAGCTGCTACAGTGATCGGCCGGGTCATCAAAGACAATATCGGGCGGATTGCCGTTCGATCATAAGAATAATAAGATGAGAATAACGAGATGAAAGAACAGCAATAAGAACAGCAATAAGAACAGCAATAAGGGCAGCAATAAGGGCAGCAATAAGAACAGCGGTAAGAATGGCAAAAGGGTGTCTGGGCATAAAGCGGCTCAGCACCCTTTTTATCTTTATTTATCGTGTCGTCGACTGGCCGGATTGCCGGTCTTGAAAATATTTCAGTACGCCTTTCAGAATACCGTCAGCAATGCGTTCCTGAAAATCAGTAGACTCCGCCAGCAGTTCGTCGGAAGCATTGGATAAAAACGCACATTCCACGAGTACAGCCAATTGCGGATTCTGACGGAGCACATAGTAATCGCCAAATTGTGTTCCGAGATCCGGATGCGCCACTCCGCCGTCAATCGACTGTTCGATATCCTCTGCAAGTTTCGCATCCTGGCCTTTTGCATTGTAATAATACGTAATCGTACCGGCGATGTCCGGATTGGAATTGGTATTTTCATGGATGCTGATAAATGCATCCGCATGTGCTGCAATGGAATCATCGACTCGTTGCTTCAATGAAACATACGTATCGTTCGTACGTGTCATAATCACATGCGCACCTGTCGCTTGCAATTTGTTATAGAGGATTTTGGCTGTTGCAAGCGCCATGTCTTTTTCATATAAACCAGTCGTCGTGCCGATGGCACCAACATCGATACCGCCATGTCCGGGATCGATGACGATTGTTTTGCCGCGCAGGGATTGATCTGCAAAAGGCTTGGCGCTGCCGCTTTGCGCCTTGGAATTTTGCACCTGATTTGCCTGCACTACCCATGAGGCAATCCATGCTGTCTTGCCCGACTGCAGTTGAATGTTCCACCACTTTCCGGATTGTCCGACAACCGGATATGCGGTTTGCGGATCCGCTATGCCGAGAATGGCATCATTCTGACTCGGACCCATGCGGATATTGATTCCTGATCCCATAGGCTGAACGGTTCCGGCTGTTGATTGACCGGAAGCTATCGCGATAGGCCCAGGCAAAAGGGGCGTGGTTTGGTTCGCAGTCTGCACATAATTGGATGCTACCCAACCGGTTTGCTTGTCCACTTGTATTTTTGTCCAATCCTTTTGCTGTTCAATGACTTGAACAATCGTTCCAGGCTGTAGATGTGCCAGTACTTTCCCTTGCAAACTTGCCGAATCGTGCAAATTTACATCCGAAGCTGTGATCGTTCCTTGCGACAGTTCCGAGTGCGCGGCTTGCTGTGAGCTTTGATCCGAAAGTTTTACCACCCATTTGGCCACCCATCCGCTCCGTTCATTCGGCAAGCGGATCTGAATCCAGTCGCCGCTGATTTGGGAAACCAAATACGCAGTTCCAGGATCAATCGTTGCGACGATTGGATAGGTTGTACTGGGACCGGATCGGACATGCGTATCTTTCTCCAAGGCAGAAGCTGTCTGTGTTACGTTTCCTTGCCCTGTGGACAGCGTGGAAGTTGTCAACCATCCTGCAATCCAGCCGCTCCCGCCATTTGGCAAACGCACTTCAAACCATCCCTGATCCTGTGAGATGACAGAATAATGAGCGCCGTAGCTGGTTTGTCCGACAATCGGATAGTCTGTTCCCGCGCCGCTGCGAATATGGACATCGTATGCGTTCACTACGACTTCGTTTTGATTTTGTTGGTCTGGCTGGTTCGCCGCATGAGCAAATGGCTTGCCCATGAATAGCTCCAGCGTCAATACAATCGTTACTGCAACGGGGAGCCATCGATTTTTCTGCATAAAACGTTACACCTTTCCAAATAAGGCCAAATAGATGAACATCCGTCCTGTTCCATCACAAACAATACATGTGAACCATTGTCGGTTGTTTTTTGGAAAATTATTCTTTGCACGCAAATTTTCTTTAAATATGGGAATTTTCAGATAAAAACCTGTGTTCTCTGATGTTTTTATTATGTTTGAGGGTTTTTGAAGTGCATGCAAATGGTCGATCAGGCAACACTATGTATAACTCTATGCTTGTGAGCGAGTGGGTAAAAAAAGGGAAGAAGGGAAACTTCCATGCATTCACATACAAAACAACAGATCGCGCAGATGGCGAATAGTCGTTTGATGCAGTTGGACTTTCATGATTTTTTGGAAAAATCGATGGTTATGCAGGATGTGGAATTGTCTGATGACCTTGGCCTTACAGTAGATGAAGTGCGGCTATTGAAGCAAAAGTGGTCACAGTCGAAACGTTGACGCCGTTCCTAACGTTCCGCTACACTAGGAGCGTATGAATGGAGGTTTCCTAACTTTATGAAAGTGCAAATCCGGACGGACGGATGTCCCTATTACGACGAAATGGAACGCTTCCTTTCCTTGTTTTTGCCGGATGCTGAAATCATATTTCAGGATCACTCCGCAGGAACAGGGGAATCGGAACCGTTTGATTGTATCATACAATTACAGGCTTCCCAGCGTGTGGATGCTATTCATGTGCAGGGTGAGCTTCGCATCTCGGAACAGGTATTTCAGGCACAGCATGCCAAAGCAATCCCGGCACATGTAGAGCATGCTGCCTGGCGGAAGCGCGGGAAACAAGCGGTTCTGCATGTATTGCATCAACTGTTGGAGAAGCTGACAGGCGAGCACCAGCCTTGGGGGA
The DNA here is from genome assembly GCF_022818495.1 of Fodinisporobacter ferrooxydans. Classification (GTDB taxonomy): domain Bacteria; phylum Bacillota; class Bacilli; order Tumebacillales; family MYW30-H2; genus Fodinisporobacter; species Fodinisporobacter ferrooxydans. Next base: position 2,689,397 of record NZ_CP089291.1, read on the forward strand.
TCTTGACGGGCGTGCGTCCGCTCAAGCTTGTTCATCAGATGGTTGAGCAGGGATTGCCGGCGGAACGGATTCGCCAACAACTGCTGCAAGAATACCTGCTATCTCCGGAACGTGCGGAATTGCTGCTGGAGATCGCGGATATCCAATTGCAAGTGGTGCCGGATTTATACCGCCTGGATCGGGAAGTCAGCATTTATATCGGAATTCCCTTCTGTCCGACACATTGCGCGTATTGTACATTTCCAGCCTACTCGATGACGGAAAAAGCTACGTATGTGGATGATTTTTTACAGGCGATGGATTTGGAGCTTGTCCATCTTGGGCGTTTATTGCGGGACTATCGTATTCCCGTCACGAGTGTCTATGTCGGTGGCGGCACGCCGACGAGCTTGAAAGCGCCGGAAATGGAACGGATGATGGAATCGATCTATCGGGAAATTCCCAATCCCGGGCAATGGCGGGAATTTACGGTGGAAGCCGGGCGTCCCGACACGATCACGCCGGATCGGGTGGCTGTCATGCGGAAATATGGCGTGAATCGCGTCAGTGTCAATCCACAGACATACAAAGCAAGCACGCTGAAAGAAATTGGCCGCGGACATTCACCGGCGATTATCGACAAACGTTTTTATCTTGTCAGAGAAGCGGGATTTGAAAATATCAACATGGATATGATCCTCGGATTGCCGGGGGAAACGCTGGATGATGTGCGGTATACGATGGAGCGGATCGAAGCGCTTGCGCCGGAATCGGTGACTGTTCACACGATGTCTTTCAAGCGATCGGCTGTCGTGAAAAACGAACGGGAGCGCTTTGCCATCCCTCATTCCCAATTGGTGCGCCGGATGATGGCAGAAGCAAGTCAATGGGCCAAGGGGCTTGGCTATCATCCCTATTATGTGTATCGGCAAAAAGATATCCTCGGCAATATGGAAAATGTCGGTTTTGCAAAACCTGGCAAAGACAGCATCTATAACATCTGCATCATGGAGGAAAGGCAAACCATAGTCGGCATTGGCGGCGGCGCCGTATCCAAGTGTATCGGAGCGGGCGGCAGGCATATGGGACGCTTTGCCAATCCCCGGGAGCCAAAAGCATATGTGGAGACAGTCGATGATTTTCTTGCCAGAAAAGATCAAAAACTGCGGCCTGTATTCGAATCGATCGAAAATGCCAATGTGACTCATATGCAATCCTAAGCGTCGCGCATACGTGTGCGGGGAATCCTGCTTGACAAAACATGTACAAATTTGTATCGTTTTAGAATATATGAAGATCGCTGATATTTGATGATAGGGAAAGTACCTGGCGCATTCACTAGCCAGAGAGGAAATGACGAGGCTGTAATCATTTCTCTAGTGGAAACAGGGAAAGACACCCTGGAGAATCTTTTGCGAACCTGTCATTTGCTGACTGCTTTGAAGCGGGTTTACAGTCGGCAAGGTACAATCGTAGCAGAAGACGTGGCGCCGGACGTTATTTCGGCAAAAGCGGGACAAATATGTCCAATTAGGGTGGTACCGCGGGAGACAGATATCTCTCGTCCCTGACAATTGCAGTCGGGGGCGGGGGATTTTTTATTTGCAGGGCTGTTTTTTTACTATTATTCTGGTTTTTTACTATTTTTCCTGAAGAAAGGCAGTGAAAAGTGTGGCTATGAATCGTCCACGGGGCACAGCGGATATTCTGCCCGGCGAAGTTGAAAAATGGCAGTTCGTGGAACGAACGGTGCGGGATGTTTTCGGTCGCTTCCATTATCAAGAAGTGCGAACACCGATTTTTGAGCATACGGAATTGTTCCAGCGGGGCGTCGGTGAAACCACCGATATCGTGGAAAAAGAGATGTATACGTTTGAGGATCGCGGCAATCGCAGCCTGACGCTTAGGCCGGAAGGAACCGCATCTGTCGTTCGGGCGTATGTAGAGAACAAACTATACGGCGGACCGCAGCCGTCGAAGCTTTTTTACATCGGTCCCATGTTTCGGTATGAACGTCCGCAAGCGGGGAGACAGCGGCAATTTCACCAATACGGCGTTGAAGTGATCGGCTCCGATGATCCGGCTGTAGATGCGGAAGTCATCATGATGGCAGTTGCGTTTTTACAGGAAATCGGACTGAAACAACTGCAAGTGGAAATCAACAGCGTGGGCTGTTCCGTATGCCGGGCAGCCCATCGGGAACACATGATGGAGCATTTGGCAGGCGTGCGGGAGCAGTTGTGCAAGGACTGCCAAGGCAGATTCGAACGCAATCCGCTGCGGATTCTCGATTGTAAAAACGAATCTTGCAAAGCTCTGACAAAAGATGCGCCGACAGTATTGGACCATTTGTGCGAGTCGTGCTCCACGCATTTTGCAAAAGTCCGGACTTTCCTGGATGCCTGTGGAATCTCTTACGTTGTTAACCCGCGCATGGTTCGAGGGTTGGACTATTATACAAAAACCGCCTTTGAAATTATCGAGACTGGAATTGGCGCGCAAAGCACCATCATCGGCGGCGGGCGGTACAACAAGCTCGTGTCGGAAGTCGGTGGACCGGATACGCCGGGGATTGGTTTTGCCGGCGGTATGGAAAGAGCCATTTTAGCGATGCAGGCGCAAAGCGTATCCTTGACATTTGCCGACCAAGTCGATCTATACGTGATTGGACTCGGCCCCAAAGCAGAGACGCAGGCCGTTCAATTGCTGCAATCGCTGCGCACAGAAGGCTTTCGTGCCGACAAGGATTATGCGGGACGGGGCATGAAGGCGCAGTTGAAAACAGCAGATCGCCTGCAGGCGAAATTTACTGTTGTGATCGGTGAAGAAGAATTGCAGAAAGGCGCTGCCGTTGTCAAGACAATGGCGTCAGGGGAGCAACAGCATGTGCCGTTTGCCGATATTGGTTCCTATTGCAAAAAACATCTAGGAGGAGAAATAAAATGAGTACTGCCACACCATTACAAGTAAAGAAACATACATTGATCCGCAATCGTCAAGCCGGATCGATTCGTTTGGACGATGTCGGACAGGAAGTTGTACTCAGCGGTTGGGTCAGCCGCCGCCGGGATTTGGGCAGCGTGATCTTTATTGACTTGCGCGACAGAAGCGGCATCGTGCAGATCGTTTTCAGCCCGGAAATCGATGCGGAAGCGCTGCAATCCGCAGAGCGGCTGCGCAATGAATATGTGATTTCCGTCTCTGGTGCTGTTGTCAAACGCAGCACTGATACGGTAAATCCAAAGATTGCAACAGGAGAAATTGAAATCTACGTCAAGCAGCTGGAAATTTTAAACGCCGCAAAAACGCCGCCCTTTCCCATTGAAGAAGATGCGGATGTGGACGAATCCGTGCGCTTGAAATATCGCTACCTGGATTTGCGCCGGCCGGAACTGCAAAAAACAATCATCATGCGTCATGAAATCACGAAAACGTTCCGGAATTTTCTCGACCAGCACGGATTTTTGGAGATCGAAACGCCGATGCTGACGAAAAGCACTCCGGAAGGCGCCCGCGACTATCTTGTGCCGAGCCGCGTCCATCCGGGAGAGTTTTTTGCATTGCCGCAGTCGCCGCAATTGTTCAAACAGTTGTTGATGGTGTCCGGTTATGAACGCTATTTCCAAATTGTCCGTTGTTTCCGCGACGAGGATTTGCGCGCAGACAGGCAGCCGGAATTTACGCAAGTCGATATCGAAATGTCGTTTATGAGTCTGGAAGAGTTTCATGCGTTAATTGAAGAAATGGTATCCAAGGTGGTGCAGACAGCTATCGGGCGCACCGTTTCCTATCCGTTTCAACGCATGACGTATCGGGAGGCGATGGAACGCTACGGTTCGGACAAGCCGGACTTGCGCTTCGGCCTGGAATTGGTCGATCTGACGGATCTCATGGTGGACAGCAATTTTAAAGTGTTTGCAAGCGCAGCAAAAAGCGGCGGGCAGGTCAAAGCGATTAACGCAGTCGGCTGTGCATCCTATAGCCGGAAAGATATTGATTTGCTCGGAGAGTTCGCGGCGCGCTATGGCGCAAAAGGTCTTGCGTGGATGGCGTTTACGGAGGAAGGGCTAAAGTCTGCCATTGCAAAATTCTTCACGGAAGAAGAAATCGCACAAATCAAAGAGCGGGCAAACGTGCAAGAAGGAGATTTGCTTTTATTCGTGGCAGACAAGCCGAAGATCGTTGCGGATGCTTTGGGCAATCTGCGGTTAAAACTCGGCCGCGATTTGCAGCTGATCGACGAGTCCCAGTTCAAATTCCTGTGGGTGACAGAGTTCCCATTGCTGGAGTATGACGAAGAAGAAAAACGGTATGCAGCCATGCACCATCCGTTTACCATGCCGATGTGGGAAGATCTTGATCTATTGGCAACAGATCCGGGAAAAGTCCGCGCGCAAGCATATGATATCGTCCTCAACGGTTACGAAATCGGCGGCGGCAGCATGCGGATCTATAAGCGGGAAATCCAGGAAGCGATGTTCAAAGCGCTTGGCTTTAGCAAAGAAGAAGCCTATCAGAAGTTTGGATTCCTGCTGGATGCTTTCGAATACGGCACACCTCCGCATGGCGGACTTGCCCTAGGTCTGGATCGGATCGTCATGATTCTCGCCGGCAGACAGTCATTGCGGGATTGTATCGCATTTCCAAAAACGGCGAGCGCGACAGATCTCATGACACAAGCACCTTCCGAAGTGGCTGACAGGCAGTGGAACGAACTGCACATCCAGCCGAAAAAGAAACCGGACAACAAATGAAAATGAAACAAGACAACAACGAATAAAGGAAAACAGCCTGCCATTTTCTCTTGCACATACCATGGCGGGCTGTTTTTTTGTAGAGGATGTTCAAAAAGCAGTCAAAACTCCACGGCGGATTGCTTTACCACTTTTTGAACACGATTTGTATAAAAAAATAGACGTGAATGTTCACGTCTTTCGAAAAAGTCTATATGTGAAAAAGGGGGTCAAATGTTATGTCTGTATAGTATCACGCCAATATTGCAGTCTGGTTACAAACCGTTTAAAACTCTGTGACAAAAAATTCAATTGCATGCAGCAATTGCATGCAGGTTGTTTTTCATCCGATCGTTTTTGATCAGGTTGTTATTGGTTCAGTTTACCACACTATTTCATGGAATATTGCTTATTTACAAAATAACAAAACATTTTCCATTTTTTGCAGTTGATTTTGAACGTGTAGACTTTGCTGCTTACAGATCAAGTTCCTGAGACAATTGATTTGCTTGAAACAACGCTTCGTGTGTTCCTGCATCAATCCACCATCCCTGCAGGATATCGAATGTCAGTTCGTTTTGGCGAATATAAGCGTTGTTGACGTCCGTAATTTCAAACTCGTTGCGGGTAGACGGTTTTAATGTGTGAATGATGTCAAATACCTGGCAGTCATACATATAGATCCCGGTAACAGCGAAGTTGCTTTTAGGGTTCGACGGCTTTTCTTCAATACGTATAATTTTATTTTCTTCCATTTCTGCCACTCCATAGCGTTTCGGATCTTGCACTTGTTTCAATAATAGCTTGGCGCCTTTCCCTTGTTTTTGAAATGCTCTGACATAAGGGGCGAGTTCATCGGCAAATACATTGTCTCCAAGCAGCACTGTCATCAGCTGGCCGTTTGCAAAGTCCCTTGCCAGCCCCAACGCCTGTGCGATTCCTCCCGGCTGGTCCTGGACTTTATAACTGAAATTGACATCAAATTCATTTCCGCTTCCCAATAGCGTGACTATATCTCCCATATGTTCGCGGCCGGTTACGATCAAAATATCCCGAATATCCGCTTTCCGCAATTTATGAATCGCATAATAGATCATTGGATATTTCCCGACAGGCAACAGATGTTTGTTCGTGATCTTTGTCAACGGATAGAGGCGGGACCCTGCGCCGCCAGCCAAAATAATTCCTTTCATTCTATATGCCTCCCGTTGGAATTCTGCGGTTTCAGGCGAAGCGGTTTTATGATGGGACTTCAATCATTCATAGATGATGGCAGTATTGATATATGAATCCTGCTGTTGCATGGTGCGGGCGGTTGTAAGGAATCAGCCGGATTGTGCCTGGTAATACACATCAAAAGATGCATGTTTTCCCGACTCGGCCGAGAGGTATGCGATTCTCGAATATTTTAGAAAGCGCAAAGGCGTCAAGATCTTCATTGTTTGCCCGTCGATCGTCATTTCAGAATCCACTGTATAATCCGTATCGTTCGGACTGATTTCCAGTTGAACAAGCACCGGATTCGGTGAACGATTGATGATGGCATACGAGAATGTGGTTTGGATTGACACATCTTGAGACGGTAAAAGCTGGGGGAGATCTTCAGACAGCAATCCGGTAAAAACATTTTGTGTAAATGTAACCGGCGGAAATTTGACCTCTCCGGAGAAGATCAGCCGGCCTTCGTCGTCGGTCATGACAGGCAATTCCGGATTCGATCCAAAAATCGTGATTCCATCCTCGGAGGGATTCAACGGTCTGATATCGACCTGTTGTTCAATCTTTTTCACCTTTACCTGTTGTTCAATTTTCTTTACCGTAATCGGCTGTTCAATTTTTTTGACTGTAACCGGTTTGGAGATGGATCGCAATGTTCCCGTGTGAGGGGAAGGTGCGAGAAAAACAGCCAGGATAGAAGGGGTCTTTTTCCTCTTGTTCGGCTCTTTGTTAGATTCTTTATTCGATTCTCTATTCGACTCTTTGCGGCAGCGGGATTTGCCGCTTGCAGTTTCTTGCTTGCGCCCCTTTGTATGGCTCGTCACCTCATTATGTAGAGGGTGGCGCATCGGCCGTCCTTTGGATCCTTTCAATTTTTCGGTCATGATTCCACCCCCGGTAAAAAATTAAAACATTAAGACATTATACGTGTGCTTGCGTGTAAATGGTGAGTGCTGCCGTAATCGCTGCTGTCTGTGCGGCGTACATAATCTGCATATATTTGACAAAATGCCCCGGTGCAAAGAAGTATTGGCCTCCTGCCGCGATCGTCTGTGTCGTGGAAGTCGGATCGACGGAGAAGTTCGTACCGTCTGCGCTTAAATAAAGCGTAGCCTGGGCACCGGCTGTTGAACTCGCGTTGTGGACAGTAAAGGTGACCTCACTCAAAGAAATGGCTGTCAAAATACTGCCGGCGGTGAATGTTGTGCTGCCTGTACTGACTGTTTGCGATGCGTCGACAACCGTTCTGTCGCCAAGTGTTGTCAACAGGCTGGCAGCCGTCAAGTTCTGCACCTGTGTCAACAGGCTGGCGGCTGTCAGGTTTGACGGCTGAACCAACAAGCTCGCGGCTGTCAGGTTTGATGGCTGCATGACAAGACTGGCCGCAGTCAGGTTTTGCGGCTGGACCAGCATGCTGGCGGCTGTCAGGTTTTGCGGCTGGACCAGCATGCTGGCAGCCGTCAGGTTTTGCGGTTGGACGAGCATGCTGGCGGCTGTCAGGTTTGACGGCTGCATGACAAGGCTGGCCGCAGTCAGGTTTTGCACGGTGGACAATAAGGAAGCGGCATTTGTTTGCGACACCTGTGTCAATAACTGTGAAGGCACTTCTGAAAAGACTTTAAAATTGGCCATAAAAAGACCTCCCTCTAAAATACGGCAAGAATCTGTTCAAAAAGGTGGACAAGCAGAGTTGGCGCCTTTTCTCTGTCGAACGCTTTTAAACAGCTTCTACTAAAGAAGATATTCAGGAAGGCTTTGCCAGCACATTGATGATTGCCTATTTTTGGCAATGCATTTGCCCCTCAAGACACTTGCCTAAAACGAAATATGTGTTTTGGCATAAAATACAAAATAGCCAAAGAGAGGGGGAGAGGATATGCCGTCTGTTTCGCTGTGCATGATTGTCCGGAATGAAGCAGATTGTTTGCGCGATTGTCTGGAAAGTGTCCAGTCGGTGGTTGATGAGATCATTGTCGTCGACACCGGATCTACCGATCAGACGTTGGAGATCGCCCGCCAATATGGAGCCTGTTGTTTCCAGGCAGAATGGCAAAACGATTTTGCCAAGATGCGGAACAGGAGCCTGGAGCATGCGACCAAAGACTACATCCTTGTCCTGGATGCCGATGAACGATTGCTTCCGGAAAGCCGGGAAGAGCTTCGTAAATGTCTCGAAACGTTTCCAATGGCAGACGGTTTTTTCGTGCACATTTTGAATCAAACGGATGGCGAAGGGATTGAGGAAATGGAAGTATCGCTGAATGTGCGGCTGTTTCGCAACGAGCCCCGCTACCGTTTTTCCGCCGCCCTGCACGAGCAAATCGCCGAATCGATTCTGCGCGGCCAACCGCCGGGAACGATCTTTGATTCCAAGATCCGTATTCTTCACTCGGGCTATTTAAAAAAGAATGTGCAGCAAAAACAAAAAGCGCAGAGAAATTTGGCGATCGCTCTGGAGGAATGCAAGCGCCATCCCGGTGACGCATTCCGCGCTTTTAATCTGGGGATTGAATACATGCGCCTGCAGCAACTGCCACAAGCCATCGAAGCTTTCGAATTCGCCCGTCAGTGGTGCAAGCGCGATGCTCTCTGGGTCTCCCGATTTTTCAAGATCTATATTTCTACCTTGATGCAATGTGGAAACTGGGAGCAAGCGAATGTTCTCTTGACGGAAGCGTTGGCCATCTTTCCGGATTATACGGATTTATATTATCTGCAGGGCGTGTATCATTTTCAACATGGCCAGTGGAATGAAGCGCTGCAAAATTTTGGCCATTGCATCCAAATCGGCGATCCGCCGATCCCTCCTTATACTGTCGAAAAGGGGATTTCGACATACCGGCCGTATTTCGCCATGGGGCAAGTATTCCAAAGCAGCGGGCGGAAGGTAGAAGCGATCGTCGCTTACCGTGAAGCGTTTCAGTTGAATCCCCGTTTTGCGCAGGCGTTTGTGCGCTTCGCCGTGCTGTTGTTGGCGGAATCAGCCGATGCCGGAACGCTTGCTTATATGGAACAAGTGGCTGCGGCCGCCGGGGAGAATCGCCATGCATGGATCGGGATGGCGCTTGCCGCGGCGAACCATTTTGTCAAGGCGAAGGAATATTTGGAATCCGTTCCCGATCCGCAACGTGTGGCGGAACAGTTGGCAGTGGTGTATGCATGTCTGAATGAACAGGAAAAGTTGTTCCGTCTGCTGCAGGACTGCGATCCGCATGGCGCGATCCGGATGCAGGTGCGCAAACATCTGTTAGAGACGGGACAGCGGATTTTGGAAACAGGGCTGCAGCGGTTTCCCGAATCAGAAGCCTTGCAGACATTATCTTTGGAATATAAGAAGATGCTGCCATGAACAGAATCAGTCTATGCATGATCGTGCGCAATGAGGCCAAGACGATTGCAGCATGTCTGGAAAGTGCGCGGAAGGCTGTCGATGAAATCATCATCGTCGATACTGGTTCGACTGACGGCACCGTAGAGCTTTGCCGTTCCTTTGAAGCGGACATTTACCACTATGACTGGTGCGATGATTTTGCCAAGGCGCGCAACTACGGGTTGGAACGTGCGACAGGCGACTGGATTCTCATGCTGGATGCCGATGATGAACTGAATGTCCAGGATCGCCAAACCATTCGCCTGCTGACGGAGGGTGAGCAAACCGATGCATATTTCTTTCTGACCGAAAATTGGGTCGGTGACAGCAGCGATCCGTCCATTTTAAACTACGCGCAACTGCGTTTGTTTCGCAACCGCCCGGATTTCCGCTATCAAGGCGCCATTCATGAAATGATTCCGGCTATTTCGAACGCTCGCTGCAAGTATGTGCCGATCAAGATCATCCACCGCGGGTATTTGGATACGCTTGTGCAAGAGCGGCAAAAGATAAGCCGGAATGTGGCGATATTGCGAAAAGAATTGGCTTGCTGTCCGGATGATCCGGCGCTCCTGTACTATTTGGGCAATGAGATGCTGAGGATGGGCCAGATGGAGGAAGCCGCCGACTTTTATGAACAAGCGCTCAAGCAGTCTCGGTGTGACGGCGAGCAGCGACGCTGCTTTCTGCCCGAATTGCCGACGAAATATGCGTACTGCCTGTGGAAGCGGGAGCAAGGGGAAAAAGCGCTGCAAGTGCTGCAGGAAGCGCAGGCGCATGCTCCAAAACACACAGATTTATGGTTTTTGCTAGGCAATATTTTGTTCGAAAACGGTGATCTGGAAGGAGCATGTACGGCTTTTGCAACGTGTCTCTCAATGGGCGAGGCGCCGCCGGAATATCCGTCACAGGCCGGGTGCGGTTCCTTTCAGGCGGCATTCTTCTTGGGACTCATTGCCCTTGAACAAAGAAATATGGAATTGGCGCAGCGGCATTTCCAGGCGGCCCTCCGGATGAATCCACAGCATCTTCCGTCCATTACCCAACTCTGTACATGCTTTTGGATTCAGGGGAAATATGATCAAGTACGAGGCATGTTGGATCGCGTATCATCGCCGGTTAAAGATATGGATTGGACCCGATTTCTTGCGATACTGAACCAAGTGATCGACTCCGGGCGGGTCGATCCGGAAGTCTGCACCCAATCAAACGTACCAGCTTTTTTCAATTGTATGGCTGCATTGGCTGCCTTTCATAAAACCGATACCGTTGCCGCACTGCTTTGCCAGCTTCCGCACCGGTTGTTGGATGTGGCCATGCAAGAACAGTGGTTTTATGAGGCAATGGGAAGATATTGGCTCCGTGCGGCTGTGTGTTTGGAGAGATCAAAATGACGGTAACAGCTTGTTTGATTGTCCGGGATGAAGCCGAGTTGTTGGAGGTGTGTATCAGAAGCATTCATGGATTCACAAAGGACGTGGTGGTTGTCGACACCGGTTCGCTTGACGACAGTCCGGATATTGCGAAGCGGCTGGGCTGCACGGTGTTTCATTTGCCGTGGCAGGATGATTTCAGCGCAGCCCGCAATTTCGCAATCGAACATGCGACTGGAGAATGGGTGTTGTGTATCGACGCTGATGAACGGATCGAGCTTGCGTGCAGCCGTGATGATGTACACCGGATGCTTGAAACGACCACCTGCCAGGCGTTTACAGCCGAAGTCCACAGCTATCTCGGTCAGCGCCGGAATTCGGACTTCGTATTTCAAGATCAGCGAGTGGTGTTATTTCGCAGGGATCCCTTGGTGCGCTTTCGGCGCAGAGTCCACGAAGACGTGACGGAAAGCCTTTCTCTCCGTTATGGAGAGAGCCTTGCGATTGGCAAACTTCCGCTCGTCGTTTGCCACTTGGGTTATCTGGATACGATCGTCGAAAAACGGCAAAAACGGGAGCGCAATATACGGCTTTTGCAGATGGAGATCGCGGAACATGGATCGTCGCCATGGATCGAGTACTGTCTGGGTACGGAACGGGCGGGAAATGAACAATGGGATCAAGCGCTCCCCCTCTTGGAACACGTCGTTTACAGCGGAACCGGAGAGGAACGGTTCTGGCTGCCGGCAGCCTATGCGCTGGCATGTTGTTACTTGAAACTGGAAAGAGGGGAAGATTGCAGTACCATTTGCAGCATGGCGATTGTGCATGATCATGACATGCACTTTCATTTTTCTCTTCTTCAATCGGAGGCCCGTTTCGCGAATAAAAATTCCCTCGCTGCGTTGCTGGATGGGGAAGTCTGTCATTCGTTGCAGTCGGAGCAAGACGTTTTCGCCTTTTCCGCCCGTTATCTGGTTTTGTTCCGACAGCTTTGGCAGAAGAGCGGATCGACATGACGAATCGAATCGTAACGGATATCCTGTTCATTCGGCTGCAAGCAAGTCTTTTCTGCAGAAACATTCAAAACGAAGCTGACGGACTATCATTCATTGGCCTGTTATCGCAAATGGAACGGCAGCATCCAACCCCGTTCTATATCGTGCATGAATGGCTTTGTTCAAGGAATCAACCGATTGTTTGCCGTGAAGAGATTCAACTGGTGAATCCGGATGGGCGGGTGGAAGCACATGTGCAGATGTCACCCTTTACGCTGGGAACATGTTTTTGGGACAGAATTCGCATCTACTGGGAGGTAACCGATTTTCATCCGGACTGTACGGGGATCTTCGAGATTCGTACACGTCTGTTCGAAGTTGAAACAGAAAAGTTGTTGTACTTTCAGACAGATCCGCTTTGGGTCGTATAGTCAGGAGGGGATCAGGCGGATGGCCACAGGGCGGATCACCGGCAAAAAAGCAAGCTTGACCAGCATCATTATTCCAACATGCAACAAATGGGAGTATACAAAGCAATGTCTGGAAAGCATCCGACAATTTACCGATGCCCCTTATGAGCTGATTGTCGTCGACAATGGATCACAGGATGTGACAGTACAAGAATTGCGCCGCATGGAGGATGTTTTCCTGATTGAAAATAACGCCAATTTGGGATTCCCGCGGGCATGCAATCAAGGGATGGCCCAAGCAAAAGGCGACCAATTGCTCATCCTGAACAATGATATTGTGGTCAGCCGTCAGTGGTTGTCCAACATGCTCCATTGTTTAAATGGCGATCCCCGCAACGGTGCAGTCGGACCGGTGACCAACTATATATCGGGTGTGCAGGCGCGACCTGTCGGCTACAGTTCCCTTGCGGAGTATTTCGAATTTGTCAAGGATTATAACCATTCCGATCCTGCGAAGTGGTTTTGCACACTCAGGCTGGTTGGATTTTGCTTGCTCATCCGGCGGGACGTTTACGAAAAGGTGGGCGGATTTGACGAACGGTTCGGGAAAGGAAACTTTGAGGATGACGATTACTGCATGCGCATGCGGCGCGCGGGCTACCGTCTGGTTGTAGCCGCAGACACGTATATACATCATTACGGCAGTGTCACGAACCGCATGGATCCGGAATATGCCCAGCTGTTGGAAACCAATCGCCTGCAATTTGTAAGCAAATGGGGTATCGATCCATTGCAAATGTTACAGTATCATGACGCTCTCGCCGCATTTCTTCCACCGGCGGATCGGATACTGGACGCCGCCTGCGGGGGTGGAGGCCTTGGCTTGAATTTGAAAAATAAAGGCATGCCGTTCGTTGCCGGAATCGAAAGCGATGCGTTGTTGGCAGTCGATGCACGTACGGTTCTCGATGAAGTATGGGTTGGTGATGCGGAAACGATTCGGCTGCCATATCCGGGCGGATGGTTTGATGCCATACTCCTGGCAGATGCGCTTTTGCATTTTGCCAATCCTAAAGCGGCGCTGGCACATTTGGCGACATATCTAAAACAAGGCGGATATGTGGTCGCATCCATTTCCAATGCCACCTATGTCGGCGTGATCAAGAAACTGTTGGAAGGAAACGGAATGCGTCTGGAGCTTGGCAGGCAATACAACGGCAACTCAGCGCTCCTTTCTCTGGATGAGATCATATGGCTGTTCGAACAGGCCGGATTGCAAATCGAGACCATCGGCGGGATGCAAGAAATGGATGACAAATTGGAAATCATGGTTCATGAATTGCTGCAGCTTCGAGAACGCCTGGGGCTTGGGGAGTTGGTTCCTTCGGCGCTGGATCAATGGAAGACGAAGCAATATTATATTCGTGCGATTAAGAGATAAGGCACCGCTTAAGAAGCCTTGTGAGAGTCACATTTGACATGTACACCGTATATATTGCACAGATGGGATAATCCAAAGAAACGGGAGCTCGAAGGATTGCAAAATGTTGCTGCATCCTGTAAGAAGTTTAAAGGAGACCGTCGGATGGACGAACATAAAGTTCTGTTTGTTACATGTGTCAATAATGAGGAAATGTATCGAAATTGTATGAACCATTTGCGCGGGTTAATGATTCCCGAAGGCTTCAAAGTGGACGTATTGCCGATCCGGGATGCCGAAAGCATGACAAAAGCATATAACACAGCCATGCGGTCGTCAGATGCCAAATATAAAGTTTACCTGCACCAGGATACTTTTATCATCCATAAATTCTTTATCCATGATGTCATTGCATTGTTTCAGAATGAGCCGGCGCTTGGCCTTTTAGGTATGGTTGGCTGCAAAAAACTTCCCCCAAATGGTGTTTGGTGGGAAGGCAAGAACTTGGTGGGCAAGGTTATCGAGCATCGCAATACGTATCGTGTATTAAAATTTGAGGATGCCGACGAACCCTTCAGTTCCGTCGAAGCGATCGACGGCCTGTTAATGGCTGCACAGTATGATGTTCCATGGCGTGAAGATCTGTTTCAAGGATTTCATTTTTATGATACTTCGCAATCGCTGGAATTCCACAAACATGGCTGCTTGGTTGGGGTTCCTGCACAAGCCGAAGCTTGGTGTATCCACGATTGCGGCAATGAATTCGATGTAAATCGTTATCAGCACGATCGGAGTGTCTTTATTAAAAACTATACGCAGGTATCGGATTCTACCCGATCATCCGACGATATTGCAACATCGATCCCAACTGTTTCCAATGAAGCGGATGATGAACCAATCAAGGACGAACAACCGCCGAATCAGCCGGGAGATGCGAAACAGGAAGATCCGATTCTGATTTATGAGTCCCCTTTGGTCAGCGTGTTAATACCAACATATAACAGACCGCACTATTTGGAACTTGCAGTACAAAGCGTTCTTATGCAAACGTACAAAAAGATTGAAATCATTATTACCGACAATAGCACGAATCTTGAGTCACAGGCAAGACTTGCCCCATACTTGGAAAAACACCCGCAAATCAAGTATGTCAAAAATGAGCGGGATCTCGGTTACGTGGAGAACTGTCAGCGGGGGTTTGCATTAGCATCCGGAGACTACATCAATTATCTTATGGACGATGATCTCTTTTGCAGAGAAAAAATAGAAAAAATGCTGTCATTTTATTTGCAGCATGCTGATATCACACTTGTAACATCGTATCGACAATTGATGGACGAAGCCGGAAATCCGCTTGCGCCAATCGCTGCAACCAGGAAATTATTTGAAGAAACGGCAATGCTGGATGGAAAGGTGTTAGGGAACTTCGTACTTTCGAACTGTCTGAATGTGATTGGCGAACCGACAACAGTACTGTTTAGAAGAAAAGACCTCGAAAGGTTTGGAGCTTACAAAGGAAAATCATACAAAATGCTGATCGATGTCGCTTCCTGGATGTCCCTCTTATCGAAAGGCAATGCCGTTTATATTTCGGAAACCTTAAGCCAATTCAGACTTCATTCGAATCAAAGTCAAAAGTCAATTTCCACGAGTGTATCCGCGATCCAGGAATGGCTGGATCTAATCAGAGATGCCAGAGCTGAAGGTTTTCTGGATCATGATACAGCATATAAAACGGCCCTCAATCAATATTTGACACATTGCAGCCAAATCATCCAACAGGCGATTCATTCCAATGACTGCAGCATTTTAAAAACAAACCGGGTCGGCGAAATTCTAGGCAGTTGTATTGCCGAGATTGTCGGGTGATGAACATGAACAGAACCGCAATGGAGATTCGGCAAAAAATTCTGGAACTTGCACGTCAATATTATCGCGAAAACTGGCCAAAACGTTCCTTTCGTCCTGGAACAGACCACATTCCTGTAAGCGGGAAAGTGTTTGATGATGATGAGGTGGCCCACCTTGTAGAAGCATCTCTTGATTTTTGGCTGACGACCGGACGGTATGCGGATGAATTTGAAAAAGAGTTTGCACGTTTTATGGGCAGACGTTACGCGATTTTGACCAATTCCGGATCCAGCGCCAATTTACTTGCCCTTAGCGCCCTTACATCTGAACAATTAGGAAAACGAAGATTGCTGCCGGGTGATGAGGTGATTACGGTCGCAGCGGGATTTCCGACTACAGTAAACCCGATTCTGCAAAATCAACTGGTTCCCGTTTTTTTGGATGTCAAGATCCCAACTTACAACATTGACACAAGTGTATTGGAAACGGCGGTTGGCGAGCGCACAAAGGCGATCATGCTCGCTCACACGCTGGGCAATCCTTTTCATCTGGATGAAGTAAAACGCGTCGCGGAGAAATACCATTTATGGTTGATCGAAGACACGTGTGATGCTGTCGGCGCCAAATACCGTGGACAAATGGCCGGTACCTTTGGCGATCTGGCCACCGTGAGTTTTTATCCCGCACATCATATCACAATGGGTGAAGGAGGAGCCGTACTTACTTCCCATCCGCTCTTGAAACGGATCGTAGAGTCTTTCCGCGATTGGGGACGTGATTGCTGGTGCGAACCCGGCAAAGATAATACATGCGGAAAACGATTCGGCTGGCAGTTGGGTGATTTGCCGTATGGATATGACCACAAATATACGTATAGCCATATTGGCTATAATCTCAAATTGACGGATATGCAAGCGGCGGTAGGAGTGGCTCAACTCAAGAAACTTCCTGCATTTGTTACAAAGCGTCGGGAAAATTACATGTTTTTGCGTAAGGCGCTGATTCAACTGGAAGATGTCTTGATCTTGCCGGAAGATACGCCCGATAGTGAACCGAGTTACTTCGGATTTCCAGTTACTTTGCGCGAAGCTGCTCCAATTTCCCGAAATCAGCTTGTACAACGATTGGATCAGCATAAAATCGGAACGCGCCTTCTTTTCGGAGGAAATCTTTTGCGTCAACCTGCCTACAAAAATATTCCGCACCGCGTTGTGGGCGAACTGTCCAATACAGACCGGATCATGAATCAGACGTTTTGGATCGGCATCTATCCCGGTTTGACGCGCGACATGCTTCAGTATATGGCCGGTATTCTATATCAGATTTTTGGGAGAGAGGGTCGCTTATGAAAGTGGTAATCCTCGCCGGTGGATTTGGAACAAGAATCAGTGAAGAATCCCACCTGAAGCCAAAGCCAATGATCGAAATCGGTGAAAACCCTATTTTGTGGCATATTATGAAGATCTATTCTCATTATGGATTCCATGATTTCATCATTTGTTTGGGATATAAAGGAAATGTTATTAAGGAATATTTTTCAAATTATTACCTGCATGCAGCAGATGTTACCTTCAATTTTCAAAAACCGGATAAAAGAATGATCCATCACTATTCGGCCGAACCTTGGAGTGTTACATTGGCAGATACCGGGAAAGAGACCATGACAGGCGGCCGTGTGAAACAGATTCGAAAGTATGTAGGAAATGAGCCGTTTATGCTTACTTATGGAGATGGAGTAGCGGATGTCAATATACTAGAATTGGCCGAATACCATCGCTCTCACGGGAAACTTGCCACAATCACGGCTGCACAACCGCCCGGACGCTTTGGAGCGTTGCGTATAACTGAAGATAGCAGGGTGGAGAAATTTGAGGAAAAGGTAAAAGGTGACGGCGGGTGGGTAAATGCTGGGTTCTTCGTATTCCAGCCGGAGATTTTTGACTATATCGAGGGAAGCGGCACAATTTTAGAAAAAGAGCCTTTGGAAAACCTTGCGAATCACGGACAACTGATTGCCTATAAACATTCCGGCTTTTGGCAGCCCATGGATACACTGCGCGACAAAATATACCTGGAAGAATTGTGGAAAACAGGAAAAGCGCCTTGGAAAAAATGGGAGGAAAAAATGATTCACGAGTAAGGAAGAGATGATCAACCATGTTGGACGTTGATTTCTGGAAAAATAAAAATGTATTGGTTACAGGCCACACAGGGTTCAAGGGTTCGTGGTTGTGTTTATGGCTCCATGCTTTAGGTGCGAAAGTCACAGGTTATGCGCTATCTCCACCATCCCGCCCAAATGTATTCCAGTTATGTGAAATTGGCGATCTCGTCACTTCTGTGATTGACGATATAAGAAATAAACAGAGATTGCAAGCAATCGTATCGGAAAAGAGTCCGGAAATTATCATTCATCTGGCAGCACAGCCACTCGTCCAGGAATCCTATCACGATCCCGCAGAAACATACGAAATTAATGCCATGGGCACAGTGTATTTGTTTGAGGCAATCAGACATTCAGCAAGGGAAGGAAAAGGTGCAAAAGCGGTAGTGAATGTCACAAGCGACAAATGCTACAAAGACCAAGAGTGGATTTGGGGTTACCGGGAAAATGACCCGCTCGGTGGATTTGATCCGTATTCGAACAGCAAAGCCTGTTCAGAGTTGATAACCGCTTCCTATCGAAACTCTTTCTTTCACCACGATGATTTTGCCGTACATGGCGTGGCGCTTGCTTCTGCCAGAGCGGGAAATGTGATCGGCGGCGGGGACTTTGCCGCATTGCGTTTGGTTCCGGATTGCATGCGTTCGCTCTTAAAGCACGAACCCATTACGATTCGAAATCCTGCAGCTGTAAGGCCCTGGCAACATGTGCTTGAGCCGCTTGGCGGGTACCTGATGCTGGCGCAAAAGTTATATGAGTGCGGCACCCAATTTGCGGAAGAATGGAATTTTGGGCCAAATGACAATGATGCCAGAACGGTTGAATGGGTAGTCGGGAAAATATGCGAAAAATGGGGTTCTGATGCGATCTATGAAATCGACCAGAATCAGCATCCGCATGAGACACATTACTTGACATTGGATTGTTCAAAGGCAAAAACGAAATTGGGTTGGCACCCTGTATGGAATCTGGAGCAAGCCATCGATAAAGTGATCGAGTGGACACGAGCATATCGTGAAAATCACAATATCAGACATGTATGTTTAAAACAAATGGAGGATTACATGAACTGTTTTGACCAATAGGAAAATGTTTCATACAGTAAGATGCAGGGATTCATCGTGAAGGGGCAGTGTCGTCATGCAATTGCATAAAACCCGAATTCCCGGCTGTTTTACAATACAACCGTTGCTGTTTAAAGATGAACGAGGCGTCTTCGTCAAAACATTTCGTTCCGATGTTTTTGCGGAAAATCATTTGGAAACCCATTTTCCGGAGCAATATTATTCAATTTCCCGGCAAGGAGTTTTGCGAGGATTGCATTTTCAGATTCCTCCCAGAGAGCATACAAAGCTCGTGTATTGTGTATCCGGCAAAGTCATGGATGTCATCGTGGATCTGCGAAGGGGTTCACCAGCGTTTGGAAATTTTGAGGTGTTTGAGTTATCTGCAGAAGAAGGCAATATGATTTATATCCCTCCAGGATTGGCACACGGTTTTTATGTAACAAGCGAGCGCGCGATTTTAGTCTACAACGTTTCCTCTTTGTACTCTCCGGAACACGATTGCGGGATTCATTGGCGTTCGATCGATTTGCCATGGCCGAATCAAAACCCTATTCTTTCGGAAAGAGATGGCGCCTTTCCACATGTATCGAATTTTTCCAGTCCATTTTCATTCGAGGGTGGTGAAAAAGGAAAATGATGCCGCCGACAGCGATCGTTACAGGTGGGACCGGCTTTGTCGGGTCATATTTGGTGAGGCGTTTGGTTGCTGACGGGTGGAATGTACATAGCATCGTCCGCCCGGAGTCAAAACTTTTGCTTTTGCAAGACATATTGGATCGTATAACTCTGCACGTTCACGACGGCTCGACAAATCACATGCTTCAAATTTTAAAAATGGCGAAACCTGCGGTTGTTTTTCATTTGGCATCCTTATTTCTTGCTCAACACGAGCCAAAGGATATTGAACCGATGATGCAAAGCAATCTTATGTTTGGCACGCAACTTGTTGAAGCCATGGTCGCAAATGGTGTGTCCCGGTTGATTAATACCGGAACCTCGTGGCAACATTACGAAAATAAAGAGTATAGTCCGGTTTGTCTCTATGCTGCAACAAAGCAGGCGTTTCAAAACATTTTACAATTCTATACAGAAGCGACTCCTTTAAAAGTCATTACGTTAAAATTGTTTGATACGTATGGTGCTGGGGATCCGAGACCCAAATTGTTTTCCGTCTTGCGAAAACATTCCAAGCAACTTGAACCATTGTCCATGTCGCCTGGGGAACAGTTCATGGATCTTGTCTATATTGATGATGTCGTGACAGCTTTTATTTTAGCTGCCCGGCGTATACAAAATGAGGATGGCAAAGCAAATGAAGAGTTTGCGGTGTCTTCCGGCCATAGGATTCAGTTAAAGCATTTGGTCGAAACGTATCGTCGTGTCGTGGGAAAACCATTGCAAATCCAATGGGGTGTACGTCCTTACCGCTTTCGTGAGGTTATGGCGCCTTGGAATACAGGGCAGCGGTTGCCCGGCTGGGAACCAATGATGCAACTGGAAGAGGGCATTCGAAGAATGGAAGGAATGGAATAAATGGATTTGTTTCACTCACAAAAAAATGGCGTGAATCTCTTCACGCCGTTTCCAAACTATATATTTAAAAAGGGGGTCAAATGTTATGTCTCTATAGTATCGCCAAAATATTTCATACATATTACATGCAGATGAAAAGTTTGTGATAAATGGACACTTGAATCTCTTTAAAATTGAATCTTTTCGGAAATATACGCTTTTAATTCGGCAATCGGCATGCGCACTTGCTGCATGGAGTCCCGCTCTCTGACGGTGACTTGACCGTCTGTCTGCGAGTCAAAGTCATAGGTAATGCAGAATGGCGTGCCGATTTCATCCTGGCGGCGATAGCGTTTCCCGATCGAACCTGTCTCATCGAAGTCGCAATAAAAATCTTTGGCCAAATCTTCGAAAATGTTGCGGGCGCCGTCCGACAGTTTTTTGGATAATGGGAGTATGGCCGCTTTAATCGGCGCCAAGGCAGGATGGAAACGCATGACTGTGCGCGTATCTCCTTCGCCAAGGTGTTCCTCCGCATATGCATCGATCAGGAATGCGAGTGTCACGCGATCCGCACCGAGTGATGGTTCGATACAATAGGGCACATATTTTTCATTTGTATCCGGGTCGAGATAATGGAAATCTTCACCGGAATGTTCCATATGCCGTTTGAGATCGAAGTCGGTGCGGTCGGCAACGCCCCAAAGCTCGCCCCAGCCGAATGGGAAGCGGTATTCGATATCTGTGGTCGCATTGCTGTAATGGGACAATTCATCTTTGGAATGATCCCTAAGGCGCAGGTTGTCTGTTGTCATCCCGAGACGAAGCAGCCATTGATGACAAAATTCCCGCCAGTATGCAAACCATTTCAAGTCTTCTCCCGGTTGACAGAAGAATTCCAGTTCCATTTGTTCAAATTCCCGCGTACGGAATGTGAAGTTGCCTGGCGTGATCTCATTGCGGAAACTTTTTCCGATTTGTCCAATGCCGAAAGGAAGCTTCTTGCGCATGGTACGCTGGACATTTTTGTAATTGACAAAAATCCCTTGGGCTGTTTCCGGGCGCAGATAAATTTGGTTCGCGGAAGATTCCGTGACACCTTGAAACGTTTTGAACATCAAATTAAATTGGCGAATATCCGTAAAATCTTTTGCGCCGCAATCGGGACACGCAATATCGTGTTCTGTGATCAGATCCTGCATTTGTGCAAAAGATAATCCGTCGACGATCATTTCGATGTCCTTTTGCGAGAGGGCGTTTTCGATCAGCTTGTCGGCGCGATGGCGCGCCTTGCACTGTTTGCAGTCGATCATCGGATCGTTAAAATTGCCGACATGGCCGGATGCCACCCATGTCTGCGGGTTCATCAAGATGGCGGCGTCAAGACCGACATTGTACGGGGACTCTTGAATAAACTTTTTCCACCAGGCTTTTTTCACATTGTTTTTCAGTTCGACGCCTAACGGGCCGTAATCCCAAGTATTGGCAAGTCCGCCGTAAATTTCTGATCCCGGGAAAATAAAGCCGCGATGCTTTGCCAATGCGACGACTTGATCCATTGTTACGGTTTGATCGGTTGTACTGCTCATATGTCTCGAGCTCCTTCATTGCGTTTTTTGATATTCGTTTTTTGATATGAAAGATGAAAAAATAAAAACCCCCGCCCCCTGTATAAACAAGGGACGAGAGTTGATCTCCCGCGGTTCCACCCTAGTTGACGCGATCCATCCTGTCAGATTGGAAAATAAGCGTCCACTTTTAAGAATCAAGGCTCCAGACTGCCGTTCATGAACCGTCCAAACCGGGCTTCCACCATCCCCGGCTCGCTTGTTGGCAATCGTTCATTACTCCTGTCTGTCACTGCCGTGCAACTATAGGATTTTGAAAAAATACTAGCAAAGTATAGTTGGAAAGTCAATGTGGAAAGGGACAATTATCAAAAAGCCGAAACCATCATTTTGGATTGCCGGCGAATGACTAACGAAAAAGGGCGGACCATCTCTTTTTCATCGTTATTTTAACGGTTTCTTTTGGACGGCTTTCGGATTTTTGACTTTCCGCATGAAGGATCTGCCCAGAATCATGGTCCGGATTTGACAACCGTTCCTCGTCGGAGACATGAACCATTTGTTGATCGTTCTGATCTGGCAATGAAAAGGGTTCATAAGCGCAAGGAATCTTGGTCACCCGGCTTGTCCATTCATCCAGCGCCGTCAAATCGTCGCGGCTTACTTCTTGTAACGACGTTTTCCCCAATGCCCGAATGCCTACTTTTATTTCTTCGACAAACGAATGGAAAAAGTTTTTCAAGTGATCGGCTGCAGCATCCGCATCAAATTGTTCCGTGCGGGAACCCGGATAAAATACCAATTCGGTTGGGGGCTCCCAAGGAATTGTTTTTGTGACTTGATCATGTGTCATCGCCCACAGGACTGCTGTTCCCATAAAAATTCCGTCCGCACCTAAAGCAAGCGCTTTGAGACATTCTCCGGGATTATTAAATCCGCCGCCGATCAATACACTGATTTGTCCTTTCACGTCTCGTTTTTTGAAATATGCAACAGCCCGGGATAAAGCAAAGATGGTGGGAAGTCCAAAATCATCTTCCAAAATGGGCGGACCCCCTTTTGTTCCTGCTTGTCCTCCATCAATGCTGATAAAATCGACAGCAGCCTGAATGGCGGCTTCCAAATCGGCTTCCAGCTTTGCGCTGGCGCAAATTTTGACGCCAATCGGTACGCCGCCGGTGATTTGGCGCAGATTTGCAACGAGTGTTTGCAAATCTTGAACACTTTGGATTTCCTTATGGCGGGAAGGAATGACAACTGTTTCACCATCCGGAACCTGCAAAATCTCGCGGGCTTTGCCTTGCATATATTCCGGCGGAATGAAGCTGGCAGAACCGGCGCTTGCTCCTTGTCCGATATGGATTTCAATCGCATCCGCCTGTTTCAGGATCGCTGGGTCTTTATTCCAGGCAGCCGAGTTGTACTGAAGAATATAGTACTTTGCATTTGCCCGGTCTTCCGGCAGAAACCCTCCCTCTCCGGAATTTGTCGCCGTTCCGACAGCAGCAGTTCCTTTCGCGACGGCCAACCGGACTTTTTCCGTGACACCGATGCCATATCCCATCGCCCCTGCCAGGATCGGGATATCTAACGCCAACGGTTTTCTTGATTTTGGTCCGATGGTAATTTTGACATCCACCGGCGCGTTTTCCTGTGCCGGCAATGTAGCAAGTTGTGCCGGCGAGAAAATAAGACCGTCAAAATTAAGAAACTTGCGCGGACTGCCAAACGGCCTTTCGATAATGTTTCCGGATTGTGCCCGCAAACTGTTTTCCACAACCATTTGGGGAGATGTTCTCGTCATAGCCGTTACCATTTCCCAAATATTTTCCGGATAGCGATCTGACATCAAACGCCGGATCCATCGTCCCAATATCCATTGAATCAAGGGTCTTGCAAAAAGAATCATGAGAATCACTGCAAACAAAAAAGCAAGTATTGCCCCTGAGAGGGAAGCAAGGAAAAGCATCAGCCCGTTGTTCTCCATAACATTCTTCCGATATGAGTATTTTATAGTGCCTTTACAACCGAATCCGGCCGTGGAAACTTTGTTCATGAATTGTTCATGATTTGTTCCTGTTTGATTCATGGTTCGTTCATGCACATAAATCGTCGTGTTCGTTTGGTATATACCATAAGTTTTCCATGGCTTCCGATTTTATGTACAGCTCTTATCTATGACCTGACCGGGAAGAGATTTCGTGCATTTAGTGTATATGGAAACGTTTTTGAATGACGGCCACGAGCAGCATCAGCAAGGGAATCCCGACTTGAAAAGGAAGATGGAGATAATATGGCACATATTTTAGTCCGATCTCCAGATGCCGGGGAAGATTGCCCGCGATTTGCATGGAAGCCGACAAGACAATCAGGCTCAGCGGAACGATGATGTACAAAGGTTTCCGGATTCGGAAAACATCTGCAATCCCGAGGACCGCCCCATAGAAAAACAGCGTAATTTTAAAGAATCCTCCCAAAATTAACGTTGCAATGCTGATGATATCCATCCGCACGATAATATTTGCGATATTGACCTTATCGATCGTCGTCAACAATGGGAATACTTGATTGCTTGCCTGGACGCCCAATACAGCGATATCGATAGCGATTGTCAGACTGAGGATGAGTCCGCTTGCCAAAATCCCGTACAATCCCGTTTTCATTACCTGCGTCGATGGATTCGCATACGGGAATACCATGGTAAAGACGATCAACTCACCGAAGGGAAATGTCAATGTCAGCGGAAATGCCGTGGATAAAACAGGCTTCCAGCCGTTTTCCAATACGGGGAGAAAATTTTCTGTTTTGATCAGCCCTGAACCGGCCACGAGCATGATTCCCAGCATGCCGAGCAGCAATAATACGACAAAAAAATTTGCCCTGCCCTTGCAATCGCTTCGATCCCCAACATGCTGGCATATCCGATCAGGCAAATCATGATGGTATGGATGGCAAGCATCGGCGTTTCAGGAAATGCCGAAGTCAAGAGCAATTCACCAAAGTCCCGCAACACTCTTGCAGCAATGTATAGAAAATACAAAATATAAAAAATGGCAATGGGATAACCGATATAGGGACCCAAGACTTTTGGAAGATAGCTTGTTAAAGGAAGATCCGGGTATTGTCGTACGAGGTATTGGTTGATCATAAATACACAAATTCCACCAAGCATGCCAAGAAGAATCGCGATCCATGCATCCTGTTTGGCCTGCATGCCTAGTCCCACGACAACCGCACTTCCAAGTTCAAACAGAAACAGTAATGAAAACAGTTGAGATGGACTGATTTTCCCGTTCTCCACTCTGATACATTCCCTTCTTCTACTGATTCATTTTTTTGGCGCGTTTTCGGTTCCATGTATTCACTGCCAACAATACCAGTGGCAGAACAAGCCCAAACGTCAGGGAATAGGGTGTCCATATTTTCGCAACGAACGTATTAAAATAGATGATATTGGGGCTGCCTACAATGGAAAAAGCCATGGCAATCATTCCGAGCGGAAATGTCAGGCAGCGATAGTCTTTCAGTTTCAATATTTGCGCAAGGCCCAATGCCACTGCATAAAAACAAAGTGTCAACTTAAAGTAAATGGTGAGAAACCAGATTCCTGCCATCACCGCTTCGATCCGCTCCAAAAAGTGGCCGATGCTGATTTTTTTCACGATCACATAGCTAGGGTAGATTTGCAGGGCGGTCAGATCGGCGCCAATCACAAGAATCGACAAAAGGACTACAATAATTAACATGACCCCTGCTATGATGGTTCCGATCCCGAATGCCTTTCCGATCTTTTCCGGCCGATTGATATAAGGAAAGATCATCAAAAATACGCAAAGTTCCATGTATGGCAGTCCAAGGGCGGGGAAGGCAGCACGCAGCACCGGTTTGAATCCCTCTCCCAACAGCGGCTGCATGTTGTCAAATTTGATTTGTGGAGAAATAAAGACGACCATGACGAGAAACAGAAAGATGACCCACGGGAGAAAAATTTCTCCGGCCCGAACCAGTGGCTCCAGTCCAAGTCTTGCACCCATGATGACAATGATTAAAAAAATGACATGGACAGCCTGGATGGGAGTTTCCGGCATGATTTGCGTCGTCAAAAAATCGCCGATTTCCCGCAGCAATAATGATGCAAGGACAAAGTAATAGGAGAGAAACAGCAGGGCAACCGCACGCCCCGGCCACTTGCCCAGAATTTCCTGGCAGTATTCCGCCAGCGTCAGATTCGGAAACCGCTTGCCCAGCGTATTGTACAACCAGACAAGCAGCAGTCCCAGCGCCAGTGCAAGGATCTCCGCCATCCATCCATCCTGTTTTCCTTCCTGGGCGAGTCCTGATGGAGCTACCAAAATCGAGCTGCCGATCGTAAACAGAATGACGAACACGATAAACTGCCGCAATCCTATCTTGCCTTTCTCTAACAACGCATGTCACCTGCCCTCGCCTTGAAATCCAACAACGAAATTCAATAAAAACCAATCGCTTCACTTAAGCATCCCGGATATGGCGTCATTAACCGGTTGATAGATGATTGTAAGCCAATCAAGAGGATTCGGAATCTTGATCTGCAAACTTTCCATGATATTGAGTCCCGTTCCAAAGAAAAGCAGCAGCAAAAACACCCAGAGTTCCTTTTTCCATTGGTTTTTCAGAAATTTTGGAACTTCGATCACAACAATGATGGCAACGACTAGCAGGATTCCTGCACTCATCAGCATGGTGCGTTACTCCATTTCTTTGAGAAAGGAATTGTTTACCGTTCCGACTCGCCGGATTTTGACATTGGCGTGTACAGTGACAGCCGCTTTTGCGAATTCCTGCTTTTCCCAATGGTTTTTGATTTGTTTCCACGTCTTCGGATCGGTACGATGAATCACTTCACCAAAGCCAAAGATATCCGCTTTATACGCTTTTGCTTTCTTTATTGCTCGTTCCACTTTATCCACAATGTCCTGTTCTGCCTTTTTTTGAATGTCTTCAATCGTTTTTGTTTTTGTCATATCCACATCCGATTGTACTTCCCCAATGTTTCCTTCCGCTTGAATGTCTATATCGAATTGTGGTTTTCCATGTTTGATCATGCCTTTCGTCTGCGTTTTGGTTCGAACGATTTCGACGCCAATGAGTGCATGTTTGGGCGCAGGGACATTAAACACTGTACTGTGTGTATGTCCACTTTGTGTCCAGTTGTATCCTATGCTTTCTTTTTCATTTAACCAGCCGATGAGCTTGTCCCGCCGAAAAACTGCCATATGCGTATATTTCAACTTGGCCGGAGGATTTGCGAACTGTACATTTTTTTGCGTACCGCCGATGCTTTGATTTCCGATGACCTGGATCCCTGTTAACACGGGTTCTTTTCCTTTGCTCATCAAGTTGGACATCATTTCATCCAATTTGATCGTGCCTGTTGCCGCCCAAACTTTATCTGAATTTTCCAATTTGGAAAAAAGATTTTGCGACGGTATTTTTTCTACAGGTGTCAATATGTTCAGAATATCTTCAGCCCTCTGGCTTTTCGCTACTGCAATATAAAAATCGGTGCGCAACTCATGATCCCGGGACAAGAAGTCTAACGTTTTTCCTACACCATTTTTTGCCAATTCTTCGCCGATGATCAGCATTTGCAGATGGGAGTAATAGCTTTTTCGCGGGGCAATCGTAGACATTCTGCGAATAGCTTGTTCAATGGTGCTTCCCTGGTCCTGGTATGTTGTGATCGCCGCACGATTTGCTCCGCCTTTCTGGGTGGCGACTTCTCCTGGATTTACGAATTGAATGGTAACCAGATATTGATTCCCCAGCTTGTCGATCCCCATCGCCGAAACAATTCCGATCTGATTCAATTCTCGCCGATTCCAACAGCCTGCAAGCGTAAACGAAAGGATGAAACAAATCAGGAACAGCATCCAGTTTCGTTTCATGTATGCTCTACACCCCTCCTGAACGGTTCTCCTATAGTATTATTGGCCCTACTCGGGTTCCGGCTTGTTTGACGGCGGATTTTGCTCGCGCTGCACATTTTTCTGATTGATCAAACGGGGCCTGGAAAAGAGTCCCCACCATGGTACACGGAAGATCGCATCCTTTTGATCATCGGGAATGAACGGAGCAAACGGCGACATATAGGGAACCCCGAAGGAGCGCAGGCTGCACAAGTGGAGCACCATGGCGATCAAACCGACGGTAATCCCAAATAAGCCAAAAGAAGCCGCTAATGACATCATCGCAAATCGCAAGATCCGGATGGAGATTGCCATATCAAATGCCGGAAAGGAAAAATTCGCAATGGCAGTAATCGATACGACAATCACCATAACAGCCGATACGACTCCCGCCTGCACCGCCGCCTCCCCGATGACTAGCGCTCCTACAATGGATACCGCTTGTCCGACTGCCCGCGGCATTCTGACTCCGGCTTCCCGCAAGATTTCAAAGGTAGCTTCCATCATGAGCGCTTCGATAAAAGCGGGGAACGGCACACCTTCCCGTTGCGACGCTATACTGACGAGAAGCGTAGTCGGCAGCATTTCCTGATGAAAGGTGGTGATCGCGATATATAAAGACGGCCCGAGCAATGCAATAAATAAGGCAAGATAGCGGAGGATGCGAATAATTCCAAAGTCAGCCCGATGATAATAGTCTTCTGCCGACTGAAAATACTGGGCGAATAACGCGGGCACCAATAGCACAAACGGAGTGCCGTCGACCAGAATGGCAATGCGCCCTTCCAAAAGTCCTGCTGCGATCACATCCGGCCGCTCCGAATTATAGATGGTCGGAAAAGGAGAGTATGTCTCATCTTGAATCAATTCCTCAATATAACCGCTTTCCAGGATTCCGTCGATCTCAATCCGGTCCAAGCGCTGGCGGACTTCCTCGACAATTTTGTCATTCGCAATTCCTTTTATATACATGATTGCTGTGAAAGTTTTCGTGACTCTGCCGATTTGCCTGCCTTCCAGCCATAGATTGGGATCTTTGATTCTCCTGCGAATGAGCGTTGTATTTGTGCGAATATTTTCAGTAAAGCCCTCGCGTGAGCCACGAACGACCGTCGTCGAAGCAGGCTCTTCCACACTGCGCGTCTCAAACCCTTTCATGCCGACGGCAAAACATTGTGTATAGCCGTCGAGTACAATCACGACATCGCCGGACAAGATAGCGGTATAGATGGTTTCAAAGTCCGCTACGTCTTTGATTTCTCCAACCGCAAGCGCAGAATTTTTCAGAAGCTGTAATGTCGTTTGCCGGTCATCGATGGTTTGCTCCGATTCTGGCTTCTGAATATCCAGCATAAGAAGTTCCAAAATAAAATGATTCACCGATTTGGAATCCGCCAGTCCATCCATATACAAAACAGCCGCTTGAATACGTGCGGTTTCCCCAATGCAAATTTCCCGAATGATCAGATCCGAACTATTTCCCAGTGTTTCTTTGATCGTTTGGATATTTTTATTAAGATTTGCGTTCAGGGCTCTGGAATCGTTGGAACGATTGTTTTCGGCGCTTTTGGCAAACGAAGAAGGAGAAGTGCGTTTCTTTTTGATGAAGATCATAAACTGTGAACCCACTTCCTTTTCCTGCAATCAGTCATGCCTTAATATACGCAAAATGGATAATTTATACTCGATAGACTTTTTTATTTTTTGCTTTATCAGCAATAAAAAATGATTTGGAAAGAGAATTATTTTTCAAATTCTTTCGTTATCGAGTTCTCAAGAATCTCTAATATCCGTTCTGTATGAACGGAAGGTCCATCATCAAATGTCAATGTTACAAAGCCGGCTTCTGTAGTAAAGACTGGCTCGGACATTTCTTCATAGTGTATTTCGGGGTTCAAAAGAGCAAGTTCAGTCGAAGTCAGCAAAAGTTTTTTTTGCGTGATGAGTTGATACGTGTCGCCTGGAAGCACCATATATTTGAGCGGGAAGGTCAGAACCCGTCCTTCATGGATATCCTCTTCTGTTTGAACGAAAGAATTATAATACTTGATTGCATCATATGGGATATCAAATTTGTTCATGATATCCGAGATTTTTTCTTTCTTTTGAACCACGTAATGCATGTATATCTCCTCCGCGTGTTTGATCGATACACATCATACGTTTTCTATTAGGCTTTCGTGCTTGTTTTTGAAATTATTCAAATCTCCCCTTGCAAGTGGGTATCCTTTATATATGTAAATAGTCTTAAATTGGATAGAAAAGCATCCATTTTCTCTCCATCGATAGACCGTTTGTTCGAAATTGTTTATAATGAAATAACAGAGTAAACTTGTCGGAAATAAAATGAGATGGGGCGCAATGGTAAGGGTGAAAGATATGGATTTATTTTCAATACAGGATGATCAGAAGCGAAAACCTCTGGCTGAACGAATGCGTCCACGCAATCTTGACGAAATCGTCGGACAAAAGGAATTGGTCGGGGAAGGGAAGCTGTTGCGAAAAGCGATTGAAACAGATCAAATTTCTTCTTTGATTTTGTATGGCCCTCCGGGAACGGGCAAGACCACTTTGGCGAAAGTGATCGCCAATCATACGGCTGCCCGTTTTGAAACAGTAAATGCCGTTGCGGCAGGTGTCTCTGACATTCGCAAGCTGGTTGAGGAAGCAAAACATGCGCGCGATTTTTACCAAGTGAAAACGATCGTTTTTATTGACGAGATTCACCGATTTAACAAATCCCAACAGGATGCTTTGCTCCCGCATGTGGAAGAAGGGCTTTTGACATTGATTGGCGCTACGACAGAAAATCCTTTTTTCGAGGTCAATGCCGCACTTTTATCCCGTTCCTTGATTTTTCAGGTGCAATCGCTGTCTCATGAAGATTTGCGGCGATTGGCGCAACAGGCACTGGCAGATGAAGAACGGGGCCTCGGACGTTATCCTGTCGATGTTCAGGAAGAGGCGCTGCAGCATTTGATCGACTATGCAGACGGCGATGCGAGGAAATTGTTAAATGCCTTGGAACTTGCCGTGATCTCGACGCCGAAACATGCTGCCGGCAGGATTGTCATTGATCTGTCCATTGCAGAGGAAAGCATTCAAAGGAGAACGATCCGTTACGACAAATCCGGTGATCAACACTATGACACGATTAGCGCATTTATCAAATCGATTCGCGGTTCGGATCCGGATGCAGCCTTGTATTGGCTGGCGCGCATGTTGGAAGCGGGAGAAGATCCCAAATTTATCTGCCGCCGGATGATCATCCAGGCTTCCGAAGATATCGGAAATGCAGACCCGCGGGCGCTCCAAGTGGCCATTGCCGCATTTCAAGCGTATGAGATACTTGGTTTGCCGGAAGGGAGGATTCCAATGGCGCAAGCAGTTGCGTATCTGGCAACGGCCCCGAAATCGAATGCCAGCTATATGGCGATCAATCGGGCCCAGCAGGCAGTAAAGGAACAGAAAGAAATCATTCAGGTACCGATCCATTTACGGGATGCCCACTATAAAGGCGCGAAACGGCTGGGGCACGGAGAAGGATATCGATATCCGCATCATTTTCCGGGAAATTATGTGCCGCAGTTGTATGTGCCTGAAAGTTTACTGGAATACTTTCCATTGTATGAACCGACAGAAAACGGCTATGAACGTGTCATATCGGAGCGTTTGCGTCTTTGGCACAACCAAAATGAATAGTCAAACAATAGATGGTCGAAAAACCTTTAGAAAGCAGGTGTTTGTATGAAATTTTCTACACGGGGACGGTATGGGGTTGTATTAATGGTAGACTTGGCGATGTCCAATGGAGATGCACCGATATCATTAAAATCCATTGCAGAACGTCAAAATCTCTCTGAACATTATTTGGAACAATTGGTGGCTCCTCTTCGAAATTCAGGACTTGTACGCAGTATTCGCGGAGCATATGGCGGCTATACACTGGCAAAGCAGGCTTCCGAAATAACAGTAGGCGATGTGATTCGCATTTTGGAAGGTCCGATCACAGTTGTCGATGAGCCGGATGAATTGTTGGATGATCTGTGGGAAAAAGTTCGTATACAGATTAACAAAGTATTAGATGAGACGACAATTGAACAACTGGCGGAGAAAAAGAGAGAAAACGATCAGAATTTGATGTTTTATATTTGAGGTGTGTGATATGAAAGAAGTATATCTCGACCATGCTGCCACAACTTTCATACGACCGGAAGTTGCGGCAGCCATGGAGCCTTTTTTACGGCAGTTTTTTGGCAATCCGTCCAGCACCCATCGTTTCGGACGAGTGGTTCGCGGCGCTGTGGAGAAGGCGCGTGAGCAAGTGGCTGCATTGCTGCATGCCAATTCAAAGGAAATTGTATTTACAAGCGGCGGTACAGAGGCAGACAATGCAGCCATTCTGTCTGCAGCGGGAACGGATCCAGGAAAAAAACATATCGTAACAACAGCAATGGAACATCATGCAGTATTGCATACTTGCGAATGTTTAGAGAAATTAGGAGTTGAAGTTACATATCTTCGCCCGGATGCGAACGGGATGATTCAGGTCAGACAAGTCCTTGATGCGATACGACCAGACACTTGCCTGATTTCCATCATGTATGTGAACAACGAAACTGGCGCGATTCAACCGATTCAAGAAATGGTACAAGCAGTTCGGGAACGTTCCGATGTATCTCCCCTGATTCATACAGATGCCGTACAAGCTGCGGGGATCATCGATTGTGATGTTCAAGAGTTGGGCGTGGACTACTTATCTCTTTCCGCTCACAAGTTTGGCGGTGCAAAAGGAGCGGGCGCTCTATTTATCCGTCAGGGCGCTCCTTTCCAATCCTTTGTACATGGCGGCGCCCAGGAACGCGGACGGCGCGCGGGCACGGAACATGTGGCAGGAATTGTCGGCATGGGCATTGCCGCTGAGAAAGCAGTTGAAGAACGTGTGGCTGGATATTTGCATCTGCACGGCCTGAAACAATCGATGTTGCAGCGTTTGCATGAAGGTATTGAAGATCTTCAGATCAATTCGCCTGAACATAGTGTCCCTTCCATTTTAAATCTGGCGATTCCAGGCGTATCAGCAGAAGCTTTGTTGATTCGGCTGGACATGTTTGGCATTGCGGCATCGAGCGGGTCTGCTTGTACATCCGGTTCCCTGCAGCCGTCTCATGTCTTGACATCGATGGGATTGCCTTTAGACAGAGTCAAATCGTCCATACGTTTTAGTTTTTCGAAAGCGACGACAATGGATGAAGTGCTCTATGCTGCTGAAAAAATGATTCAGTCGGCAAGTCAGCAGCGACAATGATCAAGAGGATGATAGACATTTGCATTGCTCCTGTCTACATCTGCAATACAATGGAATGGATAGGTTTAGGAAATGGCGAATCGGTGAATACTACCAGTCAGGTATAACAAATAGAAAGGCTGGTTTTTTATGACAAGATGTCCAAATTGCAATTGTCGGGATATTGGTAAAATTGGCAGCAATCAATACTACTGTTGGGGATGCTTTTTGGAGTTCAATGTTTCAGGTGATGAAGTGAAAATTTTTCAGGTGGAAGAAGATGGGACATTAATCGCATTTGCGGAAGATGCGATGTGAAAATCGGCCGTCTGCCGATCTGTGACCGCCAAAGCATGAAACGGACGTGTCTGTATACAAAGAAAAGATGTGCAAAGGACAGGAAGGAAAGCATGTTCGAGGCAACTGTCTGCGTATACTGATACTGTACGGGCATAGGGAGGGGCGTTATGGATCGCTTTCTGAACACAAACAGACTTTTGCGTTATGCATTGCTTATTTTGGTTATTTTAGGTTGTTTGTATTTAATTGGACAAATGCGCTCGTTTTTTGCGGATATTTGGATGGTATTGAAAGCGATATTGGCGCCTTTGCTCATATCGATTATTTTCGCTTATGTGTTGAAGCCGATTGTCGAACTTTTGGTACGGCGCAATGTGCCGCGCAGTGTTGCCATCATCATGATTTATGTCTTCTTTTTATTGATTGTGGCGATTGTTCTCATCAACATTATCCCCATGTTTATCGCACAGGCAAAAGACTTGATGCAGTCACTGCCTTCGATCATTGCCCAATTCGATCATTGGCTGGATCAACTGACAGAGCGGACAAAATACTTGCCGGATTCTGTCCGGCAAGGGATTGAAAAAAACCTCAATGCTGCAGAACAGTCGACTACTTCGGCCATTTCAAAATTGCTTGGCTATATCGGCAGTACATTGGGGCAATTGTTAAGCGCATTGGCAATCCCATTTCTCGTATACTATCTGCTAAAAGATATGAAGATGATTGAACGTATGCTGATTCATTGTTTTCCCAAGCGCAGCCGTACGGAAGTTGTCGCATGCCTGCAAGGAATTGATGAAGCGTTGGGGAGTTATGTGCGGGGACAGTTTTTTGTCATGTTTCTTGTCGGCACTCTTACATTCATTGGTCTTTTGATCGTACATATGCCATTTGCGTTTTTATTGAGTTTTATTGTATCGATTACCAATATTATCCCATATGTAGGGCCGCTGATCGGCATGGCTCCGGGGCTCATTCTGGCGATTACCATTTCACCGGCGATGGCGTTCAAAGTATTGATTGTAAATTTGATTGTACAGCAATTGGAAGGGAATGTAATCTCGCCGATGATTGTCGGGCGATCTTTGCATATCCATCCGATGGTGATCATGCTCGCATTGTTATTGGCGGGAGAGATTGCGGGTGTGGCCGGCCTGGTATTTGCAGTTCCGATCGTGGCTGTACTGAAAGTGATCATCGAACATATCCGAATGTATTACCATGCGAAATCATAAAAAACGAAAATTATACATCATAAGTCATATAAGTCACAACGGAAGAAACCTGTTTGACAGATTTCAGCAGGATTCCTTATAATAGGAATGTTTTAAATACATGAATTTGTTGAACACATGAATTTTCAAACACATGAATCGCAAGGATCGATACAAGAGCTTTTTACATACTCATAATTGATTTTGTGGAATGCAAAGATCAGTACGATGTACCACACGGCCAGAGAGGGTGTTTCACGGCTGAAAAAACACCTGCGTGGTAGGCATTGGAAGCTACTTTGTGCAAAGAAATTCCACCGGCAGCGACCGATACTCGTATGGAAAGCGACTACAGCCAGACGATGCAGCGGGCTTTGTCTGTAGTAAACAGGGTGGTACCACGTGAGTTTGCCTCTCGTCCCTGATGGGATGAGGGGTTATTTTTATTTTTTGAGCATAACAGTAGGAGGATTTTCGATGAAGTCAAGTGAAGTTCGCCGTAAATTTTTAGAGTTTTTCGGATCAAAGGGACATGACATTTTGCCCAGCGCGAGCCTCGTTCCACATGATGATCCGTCATTATTGTGGATCAATGCAGGAATGGCGCCGTTAAAAAAATATTTTGACGGCCGGGAAATACCAAAAAATCCGCGGATGACCAATTCACAAAAATGTATCCGCACAAATGACATTGAAAATGTAGGGAAAACTGCACGCCATCAGACATTTTTTGAAATGCTCGGCAATTTCTCCATTGGCGATTATTTCAAAAAAGAGGCAATCGAGTGGGCATGGGAATTTTTAACCAAAGAAATTGGATTTGATCCGGAACGATTGTCTGTGACCATTCACCACGAGGATGAAGAAGCGTTTGAAATTTGGCATACAAGTGTAGGGATTCCGGAAGAGCGGATTGTCCGATTGGATGACGAAAACTTTTGGGACATCGGCGAAGGTCCATGCGGTCCTTGTTCCGAGATTTATTATGATCGGCAATTGACCGGGTGCACCAGCCCTGATTGTAAAGCCGGCGCCTGTGAGTGTGACCGCTATCTGGAAATATGGAATCTGGTTTTTTCCCAGTACAATCATAATCCGGACGGCAGCTACACACCTTTGCCGAAGAAAAATATCGACACAGGCATGGGGTTGGAGCGGATGTGTTCGCTCTTGCAGGATGTGGAAACAAACTTTGACACCGATCTGTTCCGTCCGATCATCGACCGTACCTGCGGACTTGCCAATGTCACATATCCGGCGGATACGGATACGAATGTCGCATTAAAAGTCATTGCGGACCATGTCAGGACAGTCGCTTTTTCCATCGGTGACGGCGTCCTCCCTTCCAACGAAGGCCGTGGGTATGTGATTCGCCGTTTATTGCGCCGCGCTGTTCGCTATGGAAAAGTATTAGGAATTGAAAAGCCGTTTCTTTATGAATTGGTATCGATTGTCGGACAGATTATGGGCGAATTTTATCCGGCGGTTGTGGAAAAAGCAGGTTTTATCGTTCGAGTGATCCGCTCCGAAGAAGAGCGCTTCCACGAAACGTTATCTGCCGGAGAAAATCGGCTGTCTGACTTGATTGCGTCACGAAAAGCGGTTGGCGAGCAGACAATCTCCGGTCATGACGCGTTTATGCTGTATGATACATACGGATTTCCGATTGATTTGACGGAAGATATTGCGGCAGAACAGGGAATGACGGTAGATCGCGGCGCATTTGAACAAGCCCTCGATGAGCAGAGGGTACGCGCACGGGCGGCGCGGCAGGAAATCGACAGCATGCAAAGCGTTCGCACGGCGGTCAGTCAACTGACGGTAGAGAGCCGATTTGTCGGATATCAGGAATATGTAACGATGGCAAGCGTTGCTGCACTTGTAAAAGATGGGGAGTTTGTCGAACGTGTCCACGAAGGCGATGTGTGTGACGTGGTTTTGGATCGTACGCCGTTTTATGCAGAAAGCGGCGGACAAGTCAGCGATCGCGGGATGATCACATGCGGGCAGACGCAATTGCAGGTGACAGCAGTCTATAAAGCGCCGCTCGGGCAACATGTGATGAGCTGTGAAGTTGTCAAAGGCGAGCTTTCCGTTGGCGATCTGGCGGAAGCGGCGATCGATGTCGCGTACCGGAAGGATATTGTCAAGAACCATACAGGCACGCACCTTTTGCACAAAGCGTTGCGTGAAGTGCTTGGCGAACATGTGGCGCAAGCAGGTTCATTAGTGGAAGATGAGCGTTTGCGCTTTGACTTCTCGCACTTTGGAGCGGTGACAAAAGAAGAATTGCAAGACATTGAGCAGCGTGTCAATCATCAAATTTGGCTGGATGAGGCAGTCGACGTTCGGGAAATGCCGATTGATGAAGCAAAAGCTTTGGGTGCGATGGCACTGTTTGGGGAAAAATACGGGGAAGTCGTCCGGGTGGTCAAAGCCGGCGACTATAGCACAGAATTATGCGGCGGCTGTCACGTGGCACGTACAGGAGAAATCGGCATTTTCAAAATTGTTTCAGAAGCGGGAATTGGTGCGGGTGTTCGACGGATTGAAGCAGTAACCGGCCGCTTTGCGTATCAGTATGGAAATGATCGGGAGAAACTCTTGGAACAGGCGGCGAAACTCTTGAAGACGAACGGTTCCGAAGTACCGCAGCGGATTGAAGGTCTGTTGGGCGCGCTGAAAGATCTGAATCGGGAAATCGAGTCATTAAAAGGGAAAGTAAGCGCCATTGAAGCAGAGTCTCTGGAAAAACAGGCGGTTCTCGTCGATGATGTGCAGGTGCTTGCAGCAGCTGTCAAAGGCATGGATATGGATGCATTACGCGCAACCGTTGACGGCTTAAAGGCGAAATTGTCGAATTCGGTGATCGTTCTTGGTTCCACGGCGGAAGGAAAAGTGAATTTTGTGGCATCCGTGTCAAAAGATTTGCATAGTCGGGGATTGCATGCGGGCAAAATCATTAAAGAAGTAGCATCAATTGCCGGCGGCAGCGGCGGCGGACGTCCGGACATGGCCCAAGCAGGAGGAAAATCTCCGGAAAAACTGCAGGAAGCGATTGGAAATGTAATGGAAATCGTTAAAAATTTCTTGTAAACTTTACATATTGGAAGGAGTTCCCCCATATATCGAGAATACAAGTATAATACGCGGATTCAGAACACTTAGATTCAGAACACTTAAAAGAGGTGTTGCTCAGATGAATCAACATCTTGACAAAACAATGAAATTTAACGTGCGCACAGAGGAAGTGAATTTGGCCCAGGAAGCCATTTTGACAGCGTACCATGCACTGAAAGAAAAAGGTTACAATCCCATCGATCAGATTGTCGGATATTTAATTTCCGGGGATCCGGCCTATATCACCAGCCACAACGATGCCCGCAATGCGATGCGCCGGGTGGAGCGGGACGACTTGATCGAGGAATTGGTACGCGCCTATTTGGCCTCTCGGGTATAAACGATGCGAATTTTGGGAATTGATTACGGAGATGCGCGCATTGGACTCGCAATCAGCGATGAGCTTGGCTGGACTGCACAAGGTTTGGAAGTCATTCAACGCCGACATTTGTCGGATGACATGGGCAGGATTGCTGCAGTTATCAATCAATACAATGTTGAAAAAATCGTTCTTGGATTTCCGAAAAATATGAACGGGACAATTGGACCACGGGGAGAAATCACACAAGAGTTTGCTTCCATGTTGGAAAGGGAATTTCGTGTTCCTGTCATACTTTGGGATGAACGATTGTCAACGGTTGCCGCGGAGCGAGTCCTTCTGCAAGCGGATATGAGCCGAAAGAAACGCAAAGGCGTAATTGATAAAGTTGCCGCACAGATGATTTTGCAGACATACTTGGATTCACATACCGGGCATAAACCGCTTTTGTAGCCTGTATATAGTATGTAAGGAATGCATATGTGGGATCTGCCGAGTGGAAAATGTTCGTTACGCAAGAGCATGGAACAAAAGCAGCACGTAGAACTGCGCAAGATCAATCATGCAAGGGAAAAGGAGTGTGCAGAATGAGCGAACTGGAAAATGATTTGGTCGTGTTGACGGATGAAGACGGCGGTGAACACGAGTTTCGGGTATTGGAAATTATTGAAGTGGAAGGAAATAACTACGCGATTTTGCAACCGGCTGCGACAGAGGACGATGAAGCGATTATTCTTCGCATCGAAGAAGATGAAGATGGCAATGAAGTTCTTGTAGACATTGACGACGACGATGAGTGGGAAAAAGTTGCCGAAACATACGATACATTGTTATTTGACGAATTGGACGAAGACAAGTAATTGTCATCATTCCGATGCAAAACAAATGATGGAATGGAGAAGACCGGTCTCAGGATAGGCCGGTTTTTTTCTTTTTTCAGTTGTACAGATGCCAAGAAGTTGTACCAGATGCCAAGCACAAGTATAATAGACACGTTATGACAGGAGATGATAACGTGTCGAAACACCCAACTTATACTTCTTCATTGAGGAAAAAAACAAAATTCCTGCTGGGCATCTGCCTTTTGCTTATTATTGGGATTGCATTTTGGTTATACTGGATGATGCAGCCGGTCCAGGGTCAGACGGAACGGTCGATTGACATACCAAGTGGTGCAAGCAGTCAGCAAATTGGCAATATATTGTATACAAATAGACTCATCCACAGCCCAATCGCATTTCGCATCTATTTGACGTTTTTAGGCGATGAGGGAAAATTGCAAGCGGGACATTATCATTTGAAACAAGGCCAAACTCTTGGGCAAATGATCCATACGATGGTTAGCGGCGATAAATCGGCCGGAACGATACGATTCACGGTTCCCGAAGGCTATACAATCGATCAGATTGCCGACTTGTTGCAAAAAGACGGAATCGTATCGGCCCAAGCATTTCTGAATGAAGCGGATCATGGCACATTTACAGAGCCGTTTGTCAAGGAGATCCCGGCCAATTCTGCATATCATCATAGACTTGAAGGATATTTGTTCCCTGATACATATGAAATCTTCAAAGGATCAACGGCACATGAAATTATTGATAAAATGTTGCAACGCATGCAGCAGGAATTTACGAGCCGGATGATTGCAGATGTGAAAAACAGTGGGTATACTGTGCACCAAGTGCTGACGATCGCATCCATGGTGGAGCGGGAGGCCAAGGTCGACAAGGAGCGTCCGATCATTGCCGGCGTCATGTATAACCGGCTGCATCAAAAGCCGCCAATGCCTTTGCAAATTGACGCGACAATCGAGTACGTATTGAACAATAAATTCCCATTGACCGGTCGGGACTTGGAAGTCGACAGTCCCTATAATACGTATTTGCATACCGGCCTGCCGCCTGGGCCGATCGCTTCGCCCGGCATCAAATCGATTATGGCCGCCATTCATCCGGACCACAATGATTATTTATACTATGTCACGCGGAATGACGGTTCAGGAACCCATTACTTTTCAAAAACGTATGCCGAACAATTGCAAAACGAACAGAAAAGTGAGAGGAACGCTGCACAGGCGCCATCTGCAGCACATTGAGTATAGGAGTTGTAGGAAAGTTGCAGCAGAATCAAATAGTACATGCACAGCTATTGGATGAACGGCTGACCGGCTATTTGCGGGAACTTGTTCCGGCAAGATCGGAATTGTTAGAGCAAATGGAAGGTATGGCAAAAAAGGAGTTCATTCCGATTTTGGATTTGGAAGCAACGACTTTTTTACGTCTTTTATTGCGATTGGGGAATCCGAAACGAATTTTGGAAATTGGCACAGCCATTGGATATTCTGCCGTTTTTATGGCACAGAATGCGCCGGATGCCAGAATTTTGACGATGGAACGGGATGAAATGCGAGTGCGAACGGCGCGTTCGTGGATTCGCAAAGCCGACTTGGAAACGCGCATTTCCATTTGGGAAGGAGATGCATTTGAACTTCTGAAACAATTGAAAGAAACTGCAAATGAATGGCAGGGACAGGCGTTTGACCTTATTTTCCTGGATGCGGCAAAAGGACAGTATGCAAAATTTTTGGAAGAGGTCTTGCCGCTATTGGCGAAAGGCGGCATTTTGCTGTCTGACAATGTTTTGTTTCAAGGCTATGTCATGCAGGAAGGGCAAGTGAAACATAAACTGCGGACGATGGTCAATCGTTTGCGAGAGTACAATTGGCTCCTGGCACATCATTCGGAACTGGATACCACATTTTTGCCATTGGGAGATGGCATGGCTGTGAGTATGAGGAAAAATAAATGTCTTTACGGAAATATCAGTCACACGTTATGATGGAGTTGAGGGGAGGTTTGCATGATGGAGGCAAAACTATTCGAATATTTACAAAAGGCGAAAGATGATTTTGATCGTACTGTGTTGTGCAAACATACGGAGTTTGATGATTTGTATCCATATATGATGGAACACCAGCAATTTTTCTGGTACAAACGTCATGCAGCATGGTCGGCGCTTTTGACAGTCGTCAAAATTGCAGGTGATCTCGGGGTGGAATGGAGACAGATTTTCACACCTGAGCAACTGACAATGATCGAACGCCGGGTTTTGGATAAGCGCGTTTTGGATGAGTGGTTTGGAATTGACGTGAAGGACGGTCAAATGACAGAAGCGTGATGCAAAGCGAGAATCAACGGTCTATAAGCACGAGTGGTCAAGTTTGATCGCCGTGTTTTCTTTTATATGATGTTTTCTTTCTTGCAAGGAATGATTTAGGGGATTGTGTTCATAAGGAATGGCATATTTGGTTTTATTTTCAAATGTTTTGCACAGAAAAGGCAATTCGAGTTCGAGGTGTTGGAATGAATCATATGTTTAAAAATAAGATTCGCGGATTTGCCAGATCGTTAAAACTTCAATATATTAAATTGTTGCGGTCGCCAGGCGGAGCGCGAAAAGTCGCAACCGGTTTTGCCATCGGGTTTGGGCTTGAGATGTTGGTTCTTTCCACAGCCATGGTTGTTTACGTGTTTTTGTATCCGATTGTGCGGATTATGCGCGGTTCCTTATCGGCAGCGATCATTGGGAACTTGATTTGCAAAGCGACGTTTTTGCCAGTGCTGATGCTGCCGGTTGCAATGGAAGTCGGGCGATTTCTGACGCCGTTTAAGCCGCATGGGATACCAAGAACGGTATTTTATTACTTGCACACACTGCTCGGAATGTCACTGTTCGCCGGCGTTTTTGGGTTTCTCTCATTTTTCCCCGTCTATTATCTGTATGAAGCAAGGCGCAAACACAGGGAAAACAAGCGTCGTGAAAAACGGCAACTGTGCCCGATGGAAGAAAAACACCCCAACGTCAATCCGCAGACTGTCGATGGGGAGTAGTGTTATCATGCCGTTTCGTGTCACGGATGAACGGAACGGTGAATTCGTGTCAGCAAATCTTTTGCTGCTGCTTCCGGGTCTTTGGCACTCATGACAGCCGATACGACGGCAATTCCGGCAGCACCTGTTCCCATGGTTTCCTGGACTTGTTCTTTGCCGATCCCGCCAATTCCGACGACGGGAATTTGCACGGCGGATGCAATGGCACGCAAGCCGGCAATTCCGGTATAGCCGGCATCCGGTTTGGAGTTTGTCGCATATACCGCCCCGACGCCGAGATAATCAGCCCCGTCTTTTTCCGCTTGAACAGCTTCTGCAATCGTATCGGCAGAAACACCGATCAGCTTGTCCGGGAGCAGTCTCCGGGCATCTTTGCAGGAAATATCATCTTGTCCGATATGGACGCCGTCGGCATCGACAAGCATCGCCACATCGACCCGATCGTTTACAAAAAATAATACCCCGTATTCTTTTGTCATGTTCCGGATCTCCCGGCCCAATTCGACGAATTTTCTGCCCAATTCTTGTTTGCGCCGCAGCTGAACGGCAGTTGCGCCGCCATGCATGGCGGAACGGATGATCGGCAGCAGCTCATCTCCGTTTGTGCGTTCGTCTGTTACTACATAGAGTTGCAGT
The DNA here is from genome assembly GCF_022818495.1 of Fodinisporobacter ferrooxydans. Lineage (GTDB taxonomy): Bacteria > Bacillota > Bacilli > Tumebacillales > MYW30-H2 > Fodinisporobacter > Fodinisporobacter ferrooxydans. The sequence goes on from NZ_CP089291.1 coordinate 2,731,777, forward strand.
TGTTTGCGCAGCTGCAGTTGTTTGTGCGAGGATTCATTCGATCGATTGTTTTTCATTTCTATCTACCATTCCCTTTTACGCATCATTTTGCCGCTTTTTGCAAACGTGCCAATCGTCACATGCAGTGACAATCCTTTACAGCAATAATCTTTTGCAGTCCAAATCATAGTGGCTCATGCAACAGATACAAGGTATAATGATGAAGGATCGATTCTATTTGATTGTACTATATATTTTACCTAGATGGGAGTCAGTCTCGATGTTTCACCGAACACAAACACGTTCTGTCAAAGTTGGCAATTTACTGATCGGCGGCAATGATCAAGTTCTTATACAAAGTATGACAATGACAAAAACTGCAGATGTCAAAGCTACGGTTGAGCAAATTCACCGCTTGGAAGAAGCAGGCTGCGAATTGGTGCGGGTAACGGTGAACTCACCGGAAGCGGCTGATGCCATCAAGGACATTAAGCGGCAGATTCATATTCCTCTTGTGGCCGATATTCATTTTGATTATCGCCTGGCGCTCAAAGCGATCGAGAACGGCATCGATAAAGTAAGAATTAATCCGGGCAATATCGGCAAAAGAGAACGGGTCGAAGCGGTTGTAAAAGCCTGTAAGGAACGTGGAGTGCCGATTCGGATCGGCGTCAATGCAGGTTCGCTGGAGCGGCATATCTTGGAGAAATACGGCTATCCGACGGCAGACGGCATGCTGGAAAGCGCACTGCACCATATCCGGATTTTGGAGGAACTGGATTTTCATGATATTATTGTTTCCATGAAGGCTTCGGATGTGCCGTTGGCGATTGCGGCATATAAGAAGGCGGCAGAAGCGTTTGATTATCCTCTTCACTTGGGAATTACCGAATCCGGCACGTTATTTTCCGGCACGGTCAAAAGTGCAGCCGGACTCGGCACGCTGCTGTCGATGGGACTTGGCAATACCATCCGGATCTCGTTAAGTGCGGATCCAGTGGAAGAGATCAAAGTCGCGCGGGAGCTGCTGAAGACTTTCGGGGTGATTTCGAACGCGGTGACATTGGTTTCTTGTCCGACATGCGGCCGGATTGATATCGATCTCATCAGCATCGCCAATGAAATCGAAGAGTATGTGGCAAACATCAAGGCGCCGATTAAAGTTTCTGTTCTCGGTTGTGCCGTCAATGGACCAGGGGAAGCGAAAGAAGCGGATATCGGCATCGCCGGTGCCCGTGGGGAAGGTTTGCTGTTCCGATATGGCGAAGTCGTACGCAAAATTCCGGAGCAAGACCTTGTCTCCGAATTGAAAAAGGAAATTGATGCACTTGCCGAAAAGTATTATAAGACAGGCTCCATACGCTAATTCATGTAATCATTCCTGCAACCGGGAAATCCTTTCAAACTGCTTGTTGAATAGGCAGGCAATTTGAAACGAACCCGGTTTTTTTATTCTCAAGATATATTCTTGTATGTTTACAAAACATTTGGTAAATTGAAATGGATTCTGTGTAATAAAATGGTCTGATACGTAAAAAGATACAACAAAGATCGACTGGCTTTGTTAATGAAAGTAGAAAATATTGGAGGGATTTTTGTGAGTGGAGAAAACCAGGCAAGATCGATTGACCAATTGTCGATCGACACCATTCGTATGCTGTCGATTGAGATGGTCGAAAAAGCGAATTCCGGTCATCCCGGCATGCCGATGGGGGCAGCCCCGATGGCGTATACACTGTGGAGCCGTTTTTTAAAGCATAACCCCGCAAACCCCAAGTGGTTCGACCGTGACCGCTTTGTATTGTCGGCAGGTCATGGATCTGCATTGCTGTACAGCCTTTTGCATCTCAGCGGTTATGATGTGCCAATGGAAGAGTTGAAAAATTTTCGCCAATGGGGAAGTCTTACGCCCGGACACCCGGAGTATGGCCACACGCCGGGTGTCGATGCGACGACAGGTCCCCTTGGACAAGGCATTTCCATGGCAGTCGGCATGGCGATGGCGGAAGCGCATATGGCGGCTGTGTACAATACGGGCGACAAAAAAGTAGTGGATCATTATACATATGTAATTTGCGGCGACGGCGACTTGATGGAGGGCGTTTCCGCTGAGGCTTCGTCAATGGCCGGGCACTTGCAGCTTGGCAAACTGATCGTATTGTACGATTCCAATGACATATCGTTGGATGGACAATTAAATTTTGCATTTTCCGAACATGTCATGAACCGTTATGAATCCTACGGCTGGCAAGTGTTGCGGGTCGAGGACGGCAATGATGTGGAAGCCATTGCAAATGCGATTGAAGAAGCGCGGGCGGATGCGAAACGTCCGACACTGATCGAAGTGAAAACGACAATCGGCTTTGGCAGTCCGAATAAAGGCGGGAAGTCGGCAGCGCATGGTTCCCCGCTCGGTGCGGATGAGATCGAATTGGTCAGACAAGCATATGGCTGGGGGCAAGAACCGTTTTATGTGCCGAAAGAAGTACGCGACCATTTTGCCCAATTGAAAGCGGAGGGCGAAGCGAAGGAGCAATCCTGGAACGCCCTTGTCCAATCCTTTGAACATGACGACAAGGAGCTTGGAACACAGTTTCGCCTGGCGATTGATGAGCAACTGCCGGAAGGATGGGATCGCGATCTGCCTGTCTATTCCGTGGGAGACAAAAAACTTGCCACACGCCAAGCGTCCGGGAATGCTTTAAATGCGATTGCGAAAATCGTTCCGTCCCTGATTGGCGGATCGGCTGATTTGCAGTCTTCCAACAATACGAATATGAAGGGATTTGGCGTTTTCCATGGAGAAGACTTCAGCGGACGGAATATCTGGTTTGGCGTTCGCGAACATGGAATGGGCGCCGCAATGAACGGTATCGCTTTGCATGGGGGATTGCGGATTTTTGGCGCTACGTTCTTTGTTTTCTCAGATTATTTGCGCCCGGCGATTCGCTTGGCGGCGCTGATGGGAGTTCCGGTCATTTATGTTTTCACACATGACAGCATTGCCGTCGGAGAAGATGGGCCCACGCACGAACCGGTGGAACAATTGCCCGCTTTGCGGGTGATTCCAGGGCTTACGGTACTTCGTCCGGCAGATGCCAATGAAACCACGTATGCCTGGAAATACGCCGTACAAAACAAAAAAGGCCCGGTGGCATTGATTTTGACACGCCAAGCTCTCCCGATTTTGCCGAATACAGATACACTGGCAAAAGAGAACCTGGAAAAGGGTGCTTATGTTTTGGCTGACTCCGCCAAAGCACCGGATGTATTGCTGCTGGCGACTGGCTCAGAAGTGAGCCTTGTCATGGAAGCGAAGAAACAATTGGAGGCGGAAGGAATCGCTGCACGCGTTGTCAGCATGCCAAGTTGGGAACTTTTTGAAAAACAATCACAGGCTTACAAAGATTCTGTGCTTCCACCTGCAGTGAAAACTCGCCTGGCAGTGGAAATGGCATATCCATTGGGATGGGAACGGTATGTGGGAGATCGCGGTTCCGTCATTGGCATCGAGAAATTCGGCGCCTCCGCACCTGGCGACCTCGTCTTGAAAGAATACGGATTTAGCGTCGAACATGTGGTGGCGGAAGTCAAACACTTGTTGAGTTAAGAATTTCCGGAAAACAAACATTCACGTGCAACAAAAAATAGTCACGTGCAACAAAAAATAGTAGGGAAACCGGCTGTGCAGCAATTTGTACAGCCGGTTTTTTAACATGAACCTGATTTGGATTTTTGTCCAGTTGAATTTACGGCGCACGAGTCAAAGTACAGGTGGCGTAAACGTCCCATATAGATTTCAGCGAAATGGAAGCGTTCGATCATTTAAGCCGCAAAGGATTCTAAAATATTTTTGATAAAGTGGAAACCTTTTTCGAAACCCTGACGTATACCATTATGTGAGGGAGAAAGTCGTCCGTCATGGAATGAAATAAGAGGTGGGAGTCGAAAATGAAACGCGTATCCAAAGCAGTTATGATGGTAATCCTAGCTTTTGCCTTAATGCTGGGCAACACAGGAGTGACATGGGCAAAATCATACAGTGGCGGCAGTCATGTAAGCACATATAGTTCAAGCGGCCACAGTGGAAGTTATGGCGGCAGTTACAGCGGCAGTACCGGAAGAAGCAGCAGCAGTTCCGGAACGTACAATTCCGGTTATAGAAAACCATCGTCCAACGTATCCGGTTACGGTTCTACCGGCGGATCTACCTATGGACAACCGCGGACAAGCGGATGGGGCCGCTTTTTTGGCGGATTTGCTACGGGGATGATTGCATCAAGCATATTCAGCAGTATCTTTCATCCGTTCGGCTATTCCGGATATCCCCATTTTTCCATCTTTGGATTTTTGATTGATGTATTCATCTTATGGATTGTCTTCCGGATTGTAAAAGGTTTGTTCTTTAGGAGGTAAATGGAGATGAAGATCTTTTTTGACGAACAAGATGTGATTGATTCTGCATGTGTGATGCTCGCCAACCGTTATCGTATGCGACCGGAAGATTTTGATGTGAATTTGCGTTTTAATCGGGAAGAAGGTTTTTCAGCCAATGCCATTCACCAAGGAGGATGGCGTTCCGGTGATCAACAATACTATTTATCGGAACAGGATTTGATTGATGGAATTGCGGTCTACTTGGCCGACTTTCACCAGTTCAATCCGCAACGGTTGGAAATTGACTTGTCCTTTTCGGAAAGAGACGGGTTCGGCGCAACGATTTTGTCGGGTATGCGCTGATTGTATAGCTGCAGTCGATTTCCGACTGTATTCAGATACTTTGTTTCAGGTACTTTCTTTCCGGGCAATACGGGGATACTACTTCCTGTATTGCTCTATTTTTTTAAAATATGTAAAACAAACGGTGCAAAAGTTCGCAAAATGACCGTATGGAAAGATCATACATTGTTAGATAAAGCTATATTCGTTAAAATAATGCTAGCATTAGGCACATACAAATGTGTAATGGATGAAAGTGCAAAGGACGAGCAGGGGGATTGGCCATGAGACTTATCAAGATATCCGACTACGATCAACTTACTATGCAATTGGCAAAGCCGATTTATGATGGCAAAGGTCGCGTCCTCCTCGCAGCAGGCAATACGATTCACCCAAAATATCTGACAAAACTAAAAGAATTGGGAATTCGGTACTTAATTGTTGAGGATCAAGCATCGACTGGGATTACGCTGGAAGAGATGCTGGAAATGCCCACTTGGATGGGAGCCATTCAAGTATTGCAAGATACATACGAAACCATATTGAAAAAACAGCAGTTCCCTTTGATACATGTGCAAAAAGTCGTTGGACAGCTCCTGTATGAAGTGAAACGCCGCCGGGCGATTCTATTAATACCGACGACATCGTTAGCTGAGGAAATGCGTCCATATGGACATGCCATTAATGTTACATTATTAGCGCTGCAAATTGGAAAATATTTAAAATATACGGATTTACAATTGCGAGATCTGGCACTAGGATGTATGCTGCACGATATTGGCAAAGTAAAAGATCCGAGCGAATTCGGACATCCGACGGCAGGATTTGAAATTTTGCGGCATATCCGTGAATTGAGTTTGCTTTCTGCTCATGTGGCGTTTCAACATCATGAGACTTTGGATGGCAAGGGATTTCCGCGCGAACTAAAGGGAGACAGCATATTAGAATTTGCACAAATTTGCGGGGTTGCAAATTTTTATGAAAATCATATCTCAAAAAATAATTTGCCGCCGCATGAAGTAATGGAGATACTTATGACCATGTACGGCACAAAATATCTGGAACATGTGGTTGAAGCGCTTATTAAAGGGATTCCGGGTTATCCGCCGGGCACAATGATCCGCATTCAGGACAATCAGGAGGCGATCGTCATTCGAATTGACGATCATATGCAGCGCCCTGTGGTTCGTTTATTGGATACTGGACAAGTGCTTTCTTTATCCAGTCACCCGACCGTCATGATTACGGGAATTGTAGAGTCAGAGGAGTATCAGGAATAAGCATCCTTTTTCAATAGGAAGAAATCTTTCCTTGCCCATACAGTATGTTCATAAATACTCCCGCTTGCAGAAGCGGGAGTATTTATTTGCGGTTAGCTATCGGATCCATGAACAATGGATAATTTTTCAGTATTACACGATATAGCGTTGACTTATGTTATTTTTATGTTAGAATAAATAACATAGTTGTTAGTTGTTACTCTCATTGGTTCTGTATCATTCCCCACTTGGGCGGCATTTATAAAATGTCGCCATTTTTTATACGCTGCAACGATGTGTTTTAAAACGGTTGACTTTGAACTTTGGGAGGCGGGGTTTATGGGTTTGTTGTATGATTTTGCAAAGAAAATCTGGGGTGGCGCTCAAAACGGGGAAAGTCAAATGCAAAAACCTATCACGGAAAATAAACAAGGAAACTCGGAAGGGTGGGGCGAAGGGGAGGGAGAAGGCCATGATGTTTACGATGTTTCTAAATTATAGAAAAAAATTTGTTGTTTCAATGTAATGTATATGTTAATATATATAACATATTGAAAAGGGATCATGACGAATATGGGGGTTATGTTATGAAATATTACATTAAATGTATTTCCGTACTCAGCGCTTTAACAGTTTTGGTTGGTTGCAGTACGCAAAGCGCTGCACCTTCATCCGGAAGTGCACAACAAACGGCAGATAAAGGACCGATTGAAGTAGGTGTTTTGCACTCTCTCAGCGGCACGATGTCGATTAGTGAAGTGCCGGTCAAAGATGCGGAATTGATGGCAATCGATGAAATAAACAAAGCGGGCGGAGTGCTCGGAAGACAGATCAAGCCGGTGATAGAAGATGGGGCGTCCGATTGGCCGACATTTGCTGAAAAAGCGAAGCAGCTCTTGCTGCAAGATCATGTGGCAGCGATTTTTGGCGGTTGGACTTCCGCGAGCCGCAAAGCTATGTTGCCGGTTGTACAGCAATATAAAGGCCTGTTGTTTTATCCGGTTCAATACGAAGGGATGGAAGCGTCGCCGAATATTGTATACACAGGCGCAGCGCCTAACCAGCAAATCGTACCGGCGGTTGATTGGCTGTTGAAGCAAGGGAAGAAGAAATTTTACCTGTTGGGGTCCGATTACGTGTTTCCGAGAACGGCCAATAAAATTATTAAAGCACAGTTAAAAGCGGAGGGCGGAGAAGTCGCAGGAGAGGAATATACACCGCTTGGCCATACGGATTACAGTACGGTGATCAATCATATCAAACAAGCAAAACCGGATGTCATCTTCAATACATTAAATGGTGACAGCAATGTGGCATTTTTTAAACAGCTAAAAAATGCAGGCATTACCCCGATAGACATTCCCGTTATGTCTGTCAGCGTAGCGGAACAAGAAGTGAAAGGGATCGGGCCGCAACTTGTCGCAGGTGATTATGTCGCATGGAACTATTATGAAACCACGAATACACCGGAAAATAAAACATTCGTCAAAGACTACCAAGCCAAATATGGGGCAAATCGGGTGACAGACGATCCGATTGAAGCTGCATATGACGCCGTACATCTATGGGCTGAGGCTGTGCAGAAAGCCGGCAGCACGAACGTAGACAAAGTAAAAGCCGCACTGGCGGATATTCAATATAAAGCTCCGGAAGGAACCGTAAAAATTGATCCGACAAATCAACATATGTGGAAAATCGCACGAATCGGAGAAATTGAAGCAAATGGACAAATCAAGGAAGTGTGGGATTCGAAAAAACCGATTGAACCGGACCCGTTCTTGAAGGGATATACATGGGCAAAAGGGTTGTCTGCAGGTCAATAAATCGTAGGGGTCCGCTTCTGCCAGTTCGCGCTGCGGACCCTGACTTTTCACAATTCCGTGCTGGGAAAGCGAGGTGGAGCCAAATGGCGATCGATTTGTCAGAATTATTTAATGGGATCAGCGTGAGTTCCATTCTGTTGTTAATGGCTTTAGGACTGGCGATCACATTCGGGCTCATGAAAATTATCAATATGGCCCATGGGGAACTGATGATGATCGGCTCATATGTCACATATGTCACGCAAAAATGGTTCACAGAGCCTTGGTTGGCGCATTATCAGGGCATATATCTGTTTGTCGCAATCGTGTTTGCCTTTATCGTTTCCGGATTGGTTGGCTATGGAATGGAAGTTGTTTTGATCCGCCGTCTCTACCAGCGGCCTCTTGATAGTTTATTGGCAACATGGGGTGTAAGTCTTATTTTGCAGCAATTGGCCAGAAATATTTTTGGCGCTCCCAATGTTGCTGTGGTGGCTCCCCAATGGCTGGAAGGCGGAGTGACTGTAATGCCGGGATTGGTGCTGCCATATAGCCGTATTTTTATTATCGCACTTGTTTGCCTATGTTTTATCGGATTGGTGTTTTATTTTGGATTTACAAGGCAAGGCAGACGCATGCGCGCGGTGATGCAAAATCGGCAAATGGCTGCGTGTTTGGGAATCTCGACGCGGCGAATGGATGCATGGACGTTTGCTCTAGGTTCCGGGCTTGCCGGAATTGCCGGCAGTGCGTTGACGCTGTTGGGGCCCATTGGTCCATCGATCGGCACACACTATATAGTAGATGCGTTTATGGTTGTTGTGGCAGGCGGAGTTGGAACACTGATCGGAACGATTGCAGGTGCCCTTGGCATTGGAATGTCCAATACGCTGCTGGAGTTTTTTACAAATCCATCCATTGGAAAAGTATTGGTCTTCACATTGGTGATTGTATTTCTACAGTGGAAGCCGGCCGGTTTGTTCGACTTAAAGACGAGATCATTGGATTAGGGGGGTATGCAGGATGGGAGGCAAAACCCGAATCATCCTGTTCGCGGGTTACGGTGTATTGTTTCTGGCGCCGCTTATAACAAATCAGTTTCAAATCAATCTGCTCGGCCGTTTTCTTGCTTATGGAATTCTCGCTTTGGGTATCGATTTGATCTGGGGATATACAGGAATCTTAAGTCTCGGCCATGGGGTTTATTTTGGGCTGGGCGCCTATTGCATGGCGATGTATTTGAAACTGGAAGCGGCAGGGACGCGCTTGCCGGACTTTATGGAATGGAGCGGAGTGACACACATGCCGGCGTTCTGGCAACCGTTTCATAGTTTTCTCTTCGCGTTTCTGAGTTCTGTGCTTCTGCCGTTGTTGCTGGCGGCAGTGGTCGGGTATCTATCCTTTCGCAGCCGGATTCGCAATGTGTATTTTTCCATTTTGTCGCAAGCTCTGGTCATCATCGTTACAACATTGCTCATCGGAGAACAGGGATATACGGGCGGAACCAACGGTTTGACCGATTTTGCCACAGTATTTGGCCAGTCGCTCTCCAGCCCTTGGACACAGACGATTCTCTATGTCATTACTTTGCTCGTGCTCGGCCTTGTATACGTACTTTCCGCGTGCATTGTTTCCAGTCGTTTGGGGAGAGTGCTTGTTTCCATTCGAGACGGGGAAAACCGCCTGCGTTTTCTCGGATATGATCCCGTTCGCTATAAGACATTTGTTTACGCCTTTTCTGGAGGAATTGCCGGGCTGGCGGGAGCGCTGTGTGTGCTGCAGGTCGGTATTATTAGTCCGGGCATGATGGATATCGTTCCATCTGTCGAGATGGTGTTGTGGGTGGCCCTTGGCGGTAGAGGAACGTTGTATGGAGCGGTGATCGGCGCTCTGCTTATGAACATTGCAAAAAGTACATTTAGCGACGCGTTTCCGGATATTTGGCTGTTTTTCCTGGGCGGATTGTTTGTAGCAGTGGTCGCATTCATGCAGGACGGAATCGTTGGTGTCGTCAAACGTTCTTTCATTTTTTTCGAAAATCGGTTCGGAGGTGTGGCCCGTGAGCGCAGACGTCTTGCAAATCAACAGCATCAAAGTTGAGTTTGAACGGTTTATAGCCATCCAGGATTTTTCCATGGCCATACAGAGCCGCCAGTTGTTGTTTTTAATTGGCCCAAATGGCGCCGGAAAGACGACTTTGCTCGATGTGATTTGCGGGAAAGTCAAACCGGTCAGCGGGGAAGTTGTTTTAAACGACACTTACAATCTTGTGAAATATAAGGAACATCAAATCGTGGAACTGGGAATTGGCAGAAAATTTCAGGCCCCGTCTGTTTTTGAGCAGTTGACAGTGCAGGAAAATATGGAAATCGCTTTGAAACAATCCCGCCGGCTCTGGAGACTTTTGCGAACGAGGCGTGCAAAGGAGGAACAGGAAACGATCGCCGATCGTTTGGCGCAAATGAGCCTTTATGAGAAAAAACAGCAGCAGGCGAAAGCATTATCACACGGGGAAAAGCAATGGCTTGAAATCGCAATGGTTTTGGCATTGGAGCCGCATCTGATTTTATTGGATGAACCGGTTGCCGGCATGAGCAAAGGGGAAACAGAAAAAACGGGACAATTGCTGAAAGACATCGCGACGGAAAAGACGGTTGTCGTTGTCGAACATGATATGCACTTTGTGCGTTCCTTTGCCGATCGAGTGACTGTGATGCATGAAGGCCGAATGTTGTGCGATGGTTCTGTAGAAGAAATACAGAACAACCCGATCGTACAACAAGTATATCTTGGGCAAAGGAGGGAAAGGATGCATGCTGCAGGTTGAGAACTTGGAAGTTTGCTATGGGCAAAGTGCAGTCTTGCGAGATGTCAGCATGTCTGTTGCCAAAGGAGCCGTCACATGTCTTTTGGGCCGCAACGGCGTAGGAAAAACTACGCTGATCAAGACAATTATGGGTCTTTTAAAAGCGCGGCGCGGGAATATTTTTTGGAATGAACGGGAAATCAATCGCTTGCTTCCTGAGGAACGTGCTAGAATGGGAATTGGATATGTTCCACAAGGAAGGGAGATTTTTCCCTTTTTGACAGTAGAGGAAAATTTATTATTGGGTCTAGAGGTTTTAAAACACAGCAAAGAGCGAAAAAACAACAAATCGATTCCGGATTTTATTTACGAGCTGTTCCCTGTACTCAGACAAATGTTGAGTCGCAAAGGCGGATCATTAAGCGGCGGGCAGCAGCAGCAATTGGCAATCGCCCGCGCCCTCGTCGGAAATCCTTCCCTTTTGTTGTTGGATGAGCCGCGGGAGGGAGTACAACCTTCGATCGTGCTGGAAATCGAACAAGCGATCCGAATTGTCAAACAACAGAAGGAAACCGGTATAGTATTAGTGGAGCAAAGTGTTGAATTTGCAATGGAAGTGGCCGATTCGTATTTTGTATTGGAGAAGGGGGAAATGATCGAAAGCGGAACAACAGAGGACATGAATCTTGCCACATTACAGGAGTACATAGCCATTTGAAAGGAGTACTTCCATGCATTTGACGGAACGGGAAAAAGAAAAGTTGTTGATTGTGGTTGCCGCGGATCTTGCCCGGCGCAGACAACGGCGCGGTTTAAAACTAAACTATCCGGAAGCGATCGCCATTCTCACGTATGAAATTCTGGAAGGCGCGCGGGATGGCAAGACAGTTGCCGAATTGATGCAGTATGGAAAGACGATTTTAAGCGAACAGGACGTGATGGAAGGTGTTGCTTCCATGATTGAGGAAGTGCAAGTGGAAGCTACATTTCCGGATGGCACGAAGCTTGTGACGATCCATGAACCGATTCGTTCAGTCGTTTCGTAAGGATTGTTTGATTGCCTGTAGCAATCTATCTATACGGCAATTTTGCGGAATGCGGAAAGGAAGCGCAGGATATGGAGGAAATGAAACCTGGCGAATACCGATTGGCACAAGGGGATGTTCGACTGAATGCCGGACGAAAAACCACCGAGATCCTTGTGATCAATCGCGGCGATCGTCCGATTCAAGTAGGATCCCACTATCATTTTTATGAAGTCAATCCGGCTCTTGATTTTCCACGGGAACGGACAAAAGGCATGCGCTTGCATATTCCCGCCGGAACAGCTGTCCGCTTTGAACCGGGGGAAGAGAAACGTGTCTTGCTTACCGCAATCGCAGGCCTTCAACATGTCTATGGACATCAGGGAATGGTCTCCGGCGATGTAAGCTCGGCAGTTGCGGCATATGAAACAGGCAAACCGGAATCCGCCGGAAAGGAAGCGGCTTGTATTTCCAGAGAAGCATACGCCAGCATGTACGGTCCGACAACAGGAGATAAAGTACGTCTGGCGGATACAAATTTGTGGATCGAAGTGGAGCGGGACGCTACCGTTTATGGAGATGAGTGCAAATTTGGCGGGGGAAAAGTATTGCGGGACGGCATGGGGCAGTCCTCCATCGCAGTGCGGGACGAAGGTGTGCTGGATCTTGTGATTACGAATGCACTGATTCTCGATCATTGGGGAATTGTAAAAGCGGATATCGGCATAAAAGATGGAAAAATCGCCGGCATCGGCAAAGCAGGAAATCCTCATACCATGGCTGGCGTTGCGCCACATATGGTGGTTGGTGCGGCAACAGAAGTGATTGCAGGGGAAGGGAAAATCATTACTGCCGGCGGCGTTGATTCACATATCCACTTTATTTGTCCGCAACAAATCGAAGCAGCTTTATCCTCAGGGATTACGACGATGATCGGCGGCGGCACAGGCCCCGCTACCGGTACGAACGCAACGACGTGCACGCCTGGCGCCTGGAACATTCATCGCATGCTTGAGGCTGCGGAAGAGTTTTCGATGAATCTCGGATTTCTCGGCAAAGGAAATGCGTCGGGAGAAGCAGCGTTGGAAGAGCAGATTGAAGCGGGGGCCATCGGTTTAAAATTGCACGAAGACTGGGGTACGACGCCAAAGGCTATCGATACATGTCTCAATGTGGCAGATCGCTATGATGTGCAGGTAGCCATTCATACGGATACGTTAAATGAGGCGGGATTTGTGGAAGACACGATCCGCGCCATCGGCGGACGAACGATTCATACATACCACACAGAAGGCGCAGGCGGAGGACATGCGCCGGATATTATTCGTTTGGCAGGTGAAACAAATGTCATTCCATCCTCTACGAATCCTACCCGTCCATTTACGATCAATACGATTGAAGAACATCTCGATATGTTGATGGTGTGCCATCATTTGGACAGCAGGATTCCGGAGGACGTGGCATTCGCCGATTCCCGCATCCGGCCGGAAACGATTGCGGCAGAAGATATTCTGCACGATCTCGGTGTATTGAGCATTATCAGTTCTGATTCCCAAGCAATGGGGAGAGTGGGTGAAGTGATCCTGCGCACCTGGCAGACGGCTGACAAGATGAAGCAACAACGCGGATCTTTGCCTGAGGAATCCGGCGAAAATGACAATGTGCGCGTCAAACGTTATGTCGCAAAATATACGATCAATCCGGCGATCGCACACGGAGTGAGCGACTATGTAGGATCGGTGGAAGTTGGAAAATGGGCGGATCTAGTCGTCTGGAAACCGGCATTTTTTGGGGTCAAGCCGGAACTCATCCTGAAAGGCGGCATGATCGCACATGCGGCGATGGGAGACGCGAATGCTTCGATTCCTACACCGCAGCCGGTTTTTGGCCGACCCATGTTTGCCGCATTCGGCAAAACCAAACATGCCTGTTCGATCACGTTTGTATCAAAGGCGGCATTGAATCTGGGCATCCCGGAGCAACTGGGGCTGCAAAAGACGATTTTGCCGGTGAAACGCTGTCGTACGATTGGAAAAAAGGACATGCAACACAATCACTATACACCGTCGATTGCAGTCGATCCGGAAACATACCAGGTGAAAGTCGATGGCGAATGGATCACCTGTGAACCTTCCGAACGGCTCCCGATGGCGCAGCGATATTTTTTGTTCTGAGTGGTGAGCAGGATGATGTCATTACCGTTGTTGCAATTGTTGGACTCTGCTTGTCCAACAGGCGCTTTTTCACACTCATTTGGCATGGAAACGGCGATTCAGGAAGGATCGATTGTCAATTCGGATGGGTTGCTCGAATGGTTGACCGTATATTTGCAGCAAGGCCTTGCAATGACTGACGGTATCGCTCTGTCCCTGGCATATTCGTATGCAGATGCAATCCTGGAGAATACAACGATTTGGCAAAACATAGCTGCACTCGATCGTCGCCTCTATATCTCCAAGTTGGCAAGAGAATCACGGGACGGCAGTGTCAAAATCGGGAAACGCTATTTGGATTTGGTTTTGCAGTTGTATCCGGAAATCCCGTTGCAACACTATCGAGAGCAGATTCGCCAACACATTTGTACAGGTAATTCTTGCATTGTGCATGCATTTGTCTGTGTATTTTTAAAGGAGACATTGGAAAGTACGATTTCCAGCTATTTTTATACAAGCGTCAACAGTCTTGTACAAAACGCGATCCGCTCCATGAGTCTCGGACAAACGGAAGGGCAAAAAGTGCTGCGGCGAATGCTGCCTGTCATTGCGGATACGGCAAATGGAATCGCATGGAAAAAGCCCTCCATCGATGGATGGCACAGCAATCATATCTTTCAGGAAATTGCCTCCATGCGCCATGAACATCTGTATTCCCGATTGTTTATGTCATAAGTCTGTAAAGTCTGTAAGTTCAGGAAAGTTGGTACCCGATCTTTGATTCAGAAAATCGGCAGGCGTATCGCCGCAATCTATTTCGAACATTGAAGGAGGCATCTGTATGTGTCAAGGACAAGGACATTCCCATCATCATGCGGAATGGAATGCACGAGGGTTTCAAGGCGGCAGGCCTTTGCGCGTGGGCATCGGCGGCCCTGTAGGGTCGGGAAAAACGGCACTTGTGGAAAAATTGTCGGAACATTTGAAACAATCCTTTAGCATCGGTGTCATTACGAATGATATCTATACAAAAGAAGATGCGGAAATTTTAGTTCGTACTGGCGTCTTGCCGACGGAACGGATCATCGGTGTGGAGACGGGGGGCTGCCCTCATACGGCGATTCGGGAAGATGCTTCGATGAATTTTGATGCGATTGAAGAACTGGAACGTCGCTTCCCGGATCTCGATCTGATATTTATTGAAAGCGGCGGAGATAATCTGGCGGCAGCTTTCAGCCCGGAATTGGTAGATGTATTTATTTACATTATCGATGTGGCGCAAGGGGAGAAAATTCCCAGAAAAGGCGGCCCTGGCATTATGCGATCCGATTTGTTGGTGATCAATAAAATTGATCTGGCAACATATGTCCGCGCAAGTCTGGAAGTGATGGAGCGGGATGCAAGACAGATGCGCGGCGACAAGCCTTTTGTGTTTACCAATTTGCATGATTTGATCGGCGTTCCCGAGATTGCTCATTGGTTGTCACATCAATATCAAGACAATCATCCAATCGAAATTTCCCGATGATGAACCATGGGGTATGGCGGGGACGGTTTCAAGCAGTCGTTGGCGGCAAAAGTCGTCTTGTCGATTCCTATCACCGGGCACCGCTCAAAATAGCCAAGCCGTTTTATGGAGACAGTGGAGAAATCATCTTGTATATGATGGATACATCTCCCGGAATATTTAACGGCGACACGCAAGAAATCGATTGTACGCTGGAGCAGGGAGTCCATTTGTTGTTGACAAACCAATCTTCCTGCAAATTGCAGCCTTCTGTAAAACAAGCGGAAAGTCGGCAAACGGTACGGTTTCGCATAGGAGCCAATGCTGTGTTGGAATATTTTCCGGAACCGGTCGTGCCGTTTTGTGGTTCTGATTTCCAATCCAGAACGCAAATCGAAATGGAACAAGGCGGCCAGCTGTTTTTCTCCGAAATTCTTACGCCAGGCCGGGCAGGGAAAGGGGAAGTGTTTGAATACAAGTCATATCGTTCGGAAACGTCGATTTATTACAACCAACAGCCGATTGTATTCGATTGTATTCATTTTCAGCCCAAATTGGATCCTGCCTGTACCAAAGGTTTGCATGGGTATACACATATGGGAACGTTATATGCAGTTTCCCCCAAGATTGCAGATCTTGACATACAACGTGTGAGGGACTTGCTAGCAAGCGGCAACGATCTTTCCCTTTATGCCGGCGTCAGCGCATTGCCTGTCGGTGGTCTTACTATCCGCGTCTTGGGCTATACGGCATGCACCGTACAGCAGCTTTTGACGGAATGTTGGGGGATGCTGCGGGAGCAAGCGGCAGGACTCGGCAAATTTCGATTTCGCAAATAGCGTATATCTGTATATCCGTATATCCGAAGCAAAAGATTCAGGAAAAACCAGCGCAGCAGAGCAAAAAGCAGGGAGCAGATCCCTGCTTTTTTGTACATGAGCATATTTTAAAAGAATTCCATAGATGCACAAACCTCCTTTCGAGTAGCTGCATTTATTAATGCAGAGCCATTGATTTGGTTCAAATGAAAAGGAGGTTTTAAAATGTCCCACGATCATATTCTTCATAACATTGAAAAAGCAAAGGAAGAACTGCGTGAAGCTGAACATTTTGTAAAAAACAATAACTTGGAACATGCAGAAAAAGAATTAATTGATGCGATCAAATATGCAACGAAAGCGTTAGAAAAAGTCCAACATAAAGAAACGGAATGATAATGCAAGTGTAATTCCTTTATAGGCCACCGCTTGTAGCGTTGTGGCGAGAGAAACGGGGGACTTTCCATGACCATTCGTCAAAAGGCGTTGCGTTTGATCGGCAAACCTGTGGGTATTACGTTCAAAAATGGAACCGGCACATCCGGTGTATTGTGCAGAGTCGGCACACAGCGGATTTTCGTGATTGTATTTCAAATCGGGAACTTCTTTCCGTTAAAACATTTTCGAATCAATCGGATTCACGAAATTCGGAAATTTCCTAATTGTCCGTAAAGTGTTGCAAAAAATATATAACAAGTAAAATGGCCCCCACTTTCATCGATCAGTGGGGGTCATTCGTTGGAAGAGCCAGGATGGATTCCTATACATTTCATATCGGGTTTTGCCACGCCCAGGCTTCCGTACATTGTTCAGATGATAAATGAGTTGTATCCACCCACATTTTGCGATTTGCCGGTGCTGGCACCTCGCCGATAAAACATCTGCGGTTTTCATCGAAGTGTGTGCATTCGGCGTGTTGACATTTTTTGCACCTCAAAAGTAAACCCGTTACTACTAATTTGGGGGATTTTTTTTGATTTTTTTCTCCGGTATATTTAATGATTGACCAGACATCCCGATCCTACGAATGGTCACATTTGTCTGTACCACGACTTTCATTTTAGAAAAATCCTGATTCCAGTTATTTTTTATTTTTTTCCAGTCCTGTGGATAGGTCCGATGAACGATCGGGCCAAACTCTGCAACGTCCGATTTATAGCGATGTTGAATGTCATCAAGAGTGGTTCGGATTCGTTCCTCAAGATCCTTCGAAAGAAATTGTTCCAGATATTTGATATTTTTCGGTTTGGTTAAATCCAGCGGTGTGTCATTCTCGGAAATATCATCTTCCGCATTGGCTCGATAATACATGACGATTTGTCCATGCTCTTTTTTGGCTTTTATCTTTGTCGAGGCATGTATCACATCTGCGCTGATCGTACCGTGCAGTTTTGGGATTTGGACCGTGATCACTGCTCGTTGAGCCTTTTGGCGTAACCAGATCAAACCGCGTGTTTTCCGGTCATCCAGGTAGCCCACTAGTTTATCATGATGAAAGATAGCCGTTCCACTAAGCCGGAATGTCTGCTTATTGCTGCCAGCCCGCTGCACCTTTTCAATCGCCGGCATAACGAGCGATTGTTCAGACAAAACATCCCCCAGAACATCTTTTATATCCATGACTAATCCGACTTTTGACCGAAGGATTTCACGCATTGCCTCCATCGGTACTGTTTCGAACGGATAGGATGTTTGCAACAAGTCTTCGGCCGTAGTACCTTTTGCGACGAGTATATAGGTACTCATTCGAGATTGCGGATGACGAATGAATTCATCCAAAAACGGTCGTATGCCCCGTTTTGCAAATGTTTCACCGATCACAATAATGCGCCGGTGTGCCGTAAAAATCTTCCTCGATAATTTTTCTTGTAAAAAACCGGCAGAATCCCATACATCAACACCTTTGCTATCCTCAATAAAATAAGCTTTGCCACCTTTGCCGCCATTTCCATTCTGCGACTGTCCGGCACCTGTTGGCAAGGCAAATTGATTGCACAATTTGATCTTGTTGTTTGGCAATGCATCGATTCCCGTCGCCATGACAAAAGCCAAATCATTGATTTCCGTTCGATCCCAACATCCGGCAACGAGAAAGGAAAGTACACCTGCGAGTAAATATGAGACACAACGTTTCATCGTATATTTCCGCCTTTAACAACTAAACTCATGTTTACTATTCCAAGTTTTCCAGATTGTATTTAATTCGATCTGACTTTTCGAAACAATCGTTTTAATACGGATCCTTTTTTTACGACCATGACAAAGAACAAACCGATCGGAATGACAAGCTGGAAGAACGGAAAGATATATTTCACGCTAATTTCAATCCCAAGCCAAACATGATATGCCCAGTTTGGTTCAAGGAAGGATGCGGCATAGATGGCTGCCCCAATGGGCAGTATCACTTTCGTATGACGCATGTGGAACAATTGGGAAGATCCGAGAACAGCTCCAAAATAAAACGTTGTCATCTTGATAAACACTCCGTAAAAAAGCAGAAACGTGACAAAAGGATCGAACCGTTCCAGAAAATCTGCAACGGAGATCAGTTGGACGGCATTCAGCAATGGAAGTGTGTCTCGATCCGCAATATTTGTTCCCAGAACCGCAATATTCATGATATTCATAAAAACAAGGAGTACCCCTACAAAGAGGTACGACCAAAATGAAAGTTTCACCATCACTTGTTTGTCAGAAAGATAATTCCAAAACATCAGGAATACGACCATTTGCCCAAAAGGAAAGGAAAGAATAGCAGGAAAAGCCGCCTCAAGCACCGGAATCCAACCATTTTCCAACATAGGCTGAAGACGCTCAAAATGTACGTCACCGGAGCTGAAAAACATAAGAATGAGCAAAATGTAACTGAATATAACAAATATTATGATGATTATAGTAGTACGAGAGAACACTTCAATCCCTTGAAAGACCGCATAGGTTGATGCAAACATCATCGCAAACATGATAACGGAAATGGGTGTATTGGGAAGGATCGTAATATTTATGATGTCACCGATATCCCGTACATTTCGCATTGATTCATAAGCAAAATACAGGATATACAAAACAGCAAATGATCTTCCCAGCCACTTGCCAAAATAATGGATCAAGATCTGTACCAGATTTTTATCAGGCTCCTGAGATTGAATATATAAAAACATGCTCAATACCAGAATTCCGGCAACCATGGCGACTAGGATTGCCAGCCAAGAATCTTGTTTGGCTTTGCTTCCCAACTCAAACAGGGGTGTACTTCCTATTTCAAACATTATGATCATCGTACATAATCCTGGCTTGCCTAACCGTTCCATGCCATACATTCCTTCAAACCGTTTTCTGTAAACCGAAATCCTCATAGATTCAGGATCAAGTGATACTTGCATCAGGTGGATTTTTTACTTATCGTTTTGCAATATTCCATTTCGGCTTCCAACTGCTTCTGATCAGACTCACGATATCTGTAAAGAAAGGAAGAGCTATTCCGACAAATAGACTGATGGGTACATAGCCCATGATCAAAAATTTGTACATTTCGCCCGGTGTGTAGGATTTTAAACTTTGCTCCATGGCAAAAGTACAAAGAATGACCGGCAGCACATACGTAATGTCCTTGTTTGCTTTCATCAGATCTGCCAACCCTTTGGCTGCACCAAACAGGAAAATGGACACACGATAGTACGTCCCGATAATCCAGAGAAAAAGGCCAAAAATATCGATTCGCTGAATAAAATCTGCAACATCTATATAGCGGATTTCCTCAAAAGTCGGATAGAGCAAACTTTTTGCCAAATCCTCTCCGAATAACGTGATGGGGCCTGTGGTAGGCCCCATAAACATCAATAGAAGTATGCCCATGACAAGGAGTCCTTGTTTCGGCAGTTTTTGTGGTTCGTTTGTATGCGGGATCAGCATGCGAAACACGACAAGTTCCGCAAACATGGCAACAAAAATCAAGCATCCTTGCCATGCAGGGAAAACACCATTCTCCAGAATCGGCAAGATTTGAGAGAAATCGCGGTCCTTTGCCACAAGTAGACTGGCGACCAAACCCAAGATCATCAGGAATGGCAAACTCAGTTGGATCGAGCGTGCCAATACTTCCACTCCGGAATAAAGCACATATGCGATAACAAAGATAAAAATAAACGTAAACACGGCATGTGGTGTCAGTGGAAACAAAAGACTGACAAACTGTACAAATATGTGAATGGTGATAGAAGTTGAGAGCAGAAAAAACACAATATAAATACTTCCGATCATACCTCCTACCCAATTTCCGAAAACTTTCACTGAATATGTGATAAGAGAGAGATCGGGCTGGCGGGCGGCCGACTTGAAGTGCAAATAAACGATTCCAGCACCCAAAAGCGCACTGCATACGAGTGATAGCCAAGCATCCTTGCCCGCATCATGAAAGACCAAAGCAATATAGACAAAATGGCCAAATGGTGTAACAAAGCCGATCATCATCATAAGGAATTGCAGGTTGGAAACGATTTTTGAACCATTTACCATGTTTGCCCCCACAGCAGGGTACTTACAGGATTCACAAATATTTCGAGTGATCGTACGGGACTCGGTAAATCTGACCCTACCATATAAATGGCTGCAAAGATCTCTCCGATCCCAAGCAGTGTAACGTATACCAGCCACTGTTTTTTGTTGCTATTCTGCTTGAGTGCCGGAAAATCAACCAGCAAAGCAATGACGAATGAAAAAACAAAGAAAGGTATGACAGCCATTTGAAAAACTCCTCCCGATCCGTAAACATCACTTTATATGCCCGACCAGCCCGATACGATGAACTTTGACTTTTGTTTGAATCACCACTTTCAGGTTGGGAAACTCTTGATCCCAATTTTTAGAGAGTGCTTGCCAATCCTTTGGATAGGTTCGATGGATCACTTCGCCGAAGTCAACCACATCCGATTTGTAACGATGCTGAATTTCATCAAGAGCGATTCGGATCCGGTCGCGCAGATCTTTTGATAACATCTGCTCAATAAATGAAACGTTTTGCGGCTTGGTAAGATCCAATCCCGCTGTGTTTTCAATGATGTCATCATCCGCATCCGCTTTTACATATAGAACGATCTTATCATTTTCTTTTTTTGCCAGTACGTTTGTCGTGCCTTGTATGACATTTGAGCTTATATAACCATTTCCATTTCTGGTTTTTACGTGTACTGTAATGATCGCTTGTTGTGTTTGCTTGCGTAACCATAGGAGCCCTCGGGTTGTTCCATCATTCAGCCACCCGACCAACCTGTCATGATGAAACACGGCAGCACCGTTCAGACGGAATGTTGATGTTCCATTGTTCCCACTTTGCGCAACTTTTTCAATCGCGGGCAATACGGGTGACATCGTATCAGACGCAACCGTTTCGATCAAATCTCTTAGAGAAATTTCCAGTCCTACTTTTGAGTGCTCAATTTCTCGCAATGCCTCAGCAGGTACTTGTTCATAAGGATAGGGAATTTGCAACATCTCAGCGGCCGTACTTCCTCGTGCCACAAGCACATATGTATTCAAACGAGAGTTTCGATCGCGGCTTAATTTGTCAAGATATGGTTGAATTCCTTGGCGTGCAAGTTGTTCTCCGATAATAAGGATTCGTCGATGTGAGAGAAAAATTTTCCTCGATAATTTTTCTTGTATGGTCTGGGTGGCATCACGATCGTCAAATCCAACGCCAGAGTCCGCGAAAAAAGTCTCTTTGCCAGGGGATTGCTGTGTAGCCTGCCCGCCGCCTTTCGGGATGGCAATCTGATAGGTGAACCGTATTTTTCCTTCAGGCGCCGTATCCATTCCGGCAGCCATGACAAGTGCCAGATCATTGACTTCGACCTGGTCCCAACATCCGGTAAGAAATAGGGATAGGACACTCACAATCCAACATGTATGAATCGTTTTTATCATGAGCAACCTCTCCATTTGTATGACATATGGTTCCCATATTATTCCCTTTTATCAGGTTGCGGCATTAAATCAGGTTTTTGACGTTGCGGATTTTGATACCCAAAAAGTCTTGGGCGTAATCCCATCGCCCAATGTGGTGCTCGGATGAACGTATCTTTCAAGTTATTTAGTGTAAGTGGTGCAACCGGCGTCAAATACGGAACACCAAGTGATCGCAATCCGCACAAATGGATAAGAATAAGCAGCAATCCGATCACGATGCCGAATAGGCCAAGTGTCGCGGCAAGTATCATGATTGGAAAACGCAACATCCGAATGCTGATTCCAAGATTAAAGCGTGGAACGATAAACGAAGCGATACCGGTGATCGACACTACGATAACCATTGGAGCAGAAACAATACCTGCCTGTACAGCCGCTTGACCGATAACAAGTGCTCCTACAATGCTGACAGCTGACCCGACAGGTCTTGGCAAGCGTACGCCGGCTTCTCGCAATGCTTCAAATGTAATTTCCATCATCAATGCCTCGACAAATGCCGGGAAAGGGCTGCTCTCACGGGATGAGGCAACAGATAACAGCAGATTTGTCGGCAGCATTTCCTGATGATATGTGGTAATGGCAATATATAACGAAGGCAACAGAAGTGCAATGAACAGAAAGATAAACCGCACCCAGCGGATAAATATGGATACCATGGAGCGTTCGTAATAATCCTCACTCGCCTGTAAAAAACCGAAAAAACTGACGGGTGTCATGATTACAAAAGGTGTGCCGTCGATAAAGATTGCAACCCTTCCCTCCATTAAATTGGCGGCTACGGCATCCGGACGTTCCGTATTTTGAAATTGCGGAAATGGCGAAAACGGATTGTCTTCCAGCAATTCTTCAATATACCCGCTTTCCAATACCCCATCTATATCAATTCTTCCAAGCCGATTTTTGACCTCAGTGACAACGGAGTCTGTAACAATTCCATCAATGTAAGCAATCACAAGATCTGTTTTTGTGACTCTTCCTATTTTCATGGATTCCATTTTTAAATTCTCTGTCCGAATTCGCCTGCGCAAAAGGGCAGTATTTGTCCGAATGTTTTCCGTAAATCCTTCTCTTGGCCCGCGAATCACAGCTTCCGTCAGAGGTTCTTCAACAGAACGTTGACTCCATTTTTTTGTGCTCAATACGATCGCAGATGTTTCACCATCAACGAGTAATACCGCATTGGCTGCCAGTACATCATCTATGACTTCAGTGAATGCGCCAACTTCCGAAGTTTGTGCGACGGATAAGTTTTGTTCAAGAAATTGTTTGAAATCGAATGCTGATTCGTCTCCCGACGCTTCGACCGTCATGAGCGGTTTTAATACACTTAACTCCAGTTGATTTGTATCGATTAACCCATCGATATAAAGTAAGAGTGCTTTCTTTTTTTTTAGAATTACAAATTCGCGATACACTATATCAGAACATTTGGCAAAATGCTGTTTAAGCAGGGATAGATTCATATTTAGATCGTACGAAATAAGATTCTGTTTGTCTTCATGATTTATGCGTTGAAATGTAATTCCCGTATTTGTGGAATCACTGCTTGTTTTATAACGGTTTTTCTTGAAAAAACGATTGTCACGTTGTTGCATCCAATCACCTCCTCGTATGGTTATCATTTCAAATTTCTTTGGATTTATTCCATGGGATATGCAGTTGATTTGTAGATAATAGGAATTTATTATGTCCGAAGAACAGAACCACCCCAATTCAAGTGTTCCGTACTTCAAACCATTCCAAAATTGAACAGAAAAATACGGTTGTAGCCAGTGTTTCAAACGAAATTTCCTTGCCAAGTATCCGCCAAGGGATCTCCTGGTTTATAATAAAGGTTAACAATTCGTCTAAGGTGGATTGCTTTACGAGATGAAAGAACAACATGCGATTATCTTATTTGATGGCATGTGCAACTTTTGCAATCATTCCGTCAGTTTTATTATTCGGCATGACTCGCACGACCGATATCGGTTTGCGCCATTGCAATCAAACACAGGCCAGGACTACTTGGAGAAATTCGCTATTCAAAAGGATGTAAATTCCATTGTATTGATTGAGGGAGAACGGTGGTATGTGGAATCCACCGCAGCTTTACGAATTTGCCGAGATTTGGATGGGCTGTGGAAAGCATTTTATCCACTGCTCTTCATTCCTAAAGCAATTCGAGATTTTTGCTATCGTTGGTTTGCCAATAAGCGCTATATTCTTTTTGGAAAAAGAGATTCTTGTATGGTACCGACAAAAAAAATCAAAGAAAAATTTCTGTTGGACGAGTAATAAAGCTTCCGTATGAGATGGAAGCTTTTTCTTTTTGCCTGCCTGGCCAATGTAGACACAACGCATCAGAGAAAGTCCGGTCGAGGCAAGCGGCAAGCCGACTTGCATGTCCGGAGCCACGCAGCCTGGCTGCAGACACTTGCAGATGACAGGCAACTGGTGAAGGAATCTTGCGATTCAATGGTAGATTTGATTCAATGGCCTGTTTCGATTTGATAACATATGTTTCCGGACATGCATAGTATAAAGAAAGGCAGGTGATTTCTATGAATTTACGTCCTGGCGACCTTGTATTTGTCCGTGGAACCACATGGTTCGAAAAAGCGATCGAAGACATTACAAGCAGTCAATATTCACACGTTGCCGGAATTGTAAAAGAAAACGAACTGATCGAAGCGCAAGGATTTCGAAAAACAGGCTACCAAGGGTTGGACTGCTACTATGGCCAAAGTGATATTTTTACTTGTGCAGGTTTAAGCGATGAGCAGAGACAAGCAATCATCGAATGCGTTCTATCCGAAGTTGGTACAAGATATGATTATATTTTAATCCTCTGGGAAGCCGTACGATATCTCTTGCATAAAGTTTTCCCATACAAAGAAACGAAACGGCGAATCTGCTCCACGCTTTGGGCTGATGCATACAAGGCAGCGGGAATTGATTTGTGTCCTGGCATTCGATATCCATCGCCGGAGGATCTGGCGCAATCCAAGCTGCTCAAGAAAATAGGAAGTTATTAACGGTCGAAAACGCCAGATACATCCACGTATGTAGTAAACAAGGTGTCCACAGCAAAATAAAGTCAAGCATCATATGATATACGAGGTTGATAGATTTGAGGTGATAGGAATGTCTGATGTGCAAGAACATGTAATGACACGAACGTTAAAAGAAATCGTGATCGTTCCGGATCATGTGAATCGGACGGAATCTGCCGAATTTCGAAAATCAAAAGAACGATTGAAAGCAGACGGACATTATCGGTGTTGGGTATGCGGATCCACGGAAAACCTGCAAGTACACCATGTCGGACTGGAGTGGAGTCTGGCAAATGTCGGCGACTTTGACAAATTGAAAGAGTTTGTGGAAACGTTTGATGTTTACGGATATGGACGATTGTTGAAGAATCAACCGATCACGTCGGTCGATGATGTGCGAAACTGCATGACGCTTTGTCAGGAGCATCACACCGGCGTCGATCACGAAAGCGGCGGCAGCGGAACGGGCATTCATGAAATTACGTTTCCAGTATGGCTCATACAGAAGCTTGCAAAACAAGGCGTTCATGCTGTTCCGCAGGCGGGTGAAACACTTCGGCAAGCAGAAGCAACTGTCAAGAATGAAGGTGATTAATCATGCAGCCACAAGATTTTATCAGCACAATCGCCCAAGCTGCGCAAGAATTTCAGATTCAATCGAATGTATTTGCATCTGTTACGATTGCGCAAGCGGCGCTGGAAACCGGTTGGTGCAACTTTCTTCCGGTCGATAAGTACACAGGCAAACAATCGTATAACCTCTTCGGCGTACAAGGCAATGGTCCAAACGGTCACGTTCTATGCGATACACAAGAATACTATAACGATCGATTGGCAACGGTCGAAGTGCAGTTTGCAGCATACGATAATTTTTTCGAGTCAATTGCCGGACATGCACAAGTGCTTTTGCGGGACAATTTCGCACCTGTACGAGAAGCAGCAACACCAGAGGAAGCCTGTCGTCAATTGTATCGATGTCATTATGCAACGGACCCGGGTTATGCTGATAAGCTCATTGCGATTATTGACGAGTTTGGGTTAAAACAATACGATTTTTCAAGAGGTGACTTGCAAATGATTGCAGAAATGCAACAACAGATGATCACGCTGCAAAATCAAGTACGTGCTTTACAGGAGCAGCTTAATGCTTATAACGATCCAACCGTTTCCGTTTGGGCGGCAGCGGCGATCAAAAAAGCTGAAGCGAAAAAGACGATCGTAGGAGATACAGCGGGGCACATCAATCCGAAAGCACCGGTGACACGGGAACAATTGGCAGTGATTTTAGATCGACTCGGATTGCTCGGCAAGTAAGCAGGCTCCTCAGCCCAGGAGGGGCTTTATCAATTACAAAGGAGGTGCGCCATATGCTCACTATATTCTTAAAACCAGAAACCTCCGGATATCAGCAGGATGTCAATCCGGAGGTTTCTCTCTATCATTTATAAGCAATTATAATCACTTATAGCTTCGTTCCGTTTTGCGGTCTTGCTTAGGGCGCAATTCATGCAACAGTTTCGTCAGCGCGCGTTTTTCGATTTTATCGGAGTCTGAGCCGAGAACGTCGATCAATGTGATTTCATTGCCTTCTTTATCTGTGCCAATCGGGTCATGCAGGGATACGTCTTTGCGGGTTTTTTTCAATGAACGCAAATGCACGAGAATCTCATTTTCCATGTCAAAAGATAGTCGCAAAATATTGCATTTTGCCTGTACGGCTCCAAAAATATAAAAAATCGGGCATTATACCCGTCTTGTTTCCTTCAAGAAGCGTATTTCGTTTTCAACATCATGCAATCTTATTTTAGTATATTTGTTGTCATGTTCCAAACGGTCTAGCCCCTCTTCAATACGGTCTAATCGGGAATTTACTTCTTTAAAACGGTTGTTCATTTCTTCTCTTAGACCATTTACGGCTTTAGTCAAGTCTATAACGGCCGAATAAATTAAGTCCCAAGAGCGTTCATCTGCCATCGTTTTTCTCTCCCGTCATGAACTCGTGATCATAGTATAACACGTTTTCGCCGTGTTGCGTCCAATTGAATCTTGTTGCTAACAAGTTTTAATTGATTTAAAAATTTTATCCATATATTCTGAATTGTCGAAATATGTAGAAAATTATTCATTGAATAATTTTGAATATTTTATATAATATACATATAAAGAACTAATTCACTATATAGAGAATAAAAAAGGGTGTGAAATAGAAAATAGATTCGAATAATTTTGATAGAAACTATTAACGAAACTTTGTCCGCTAAGGGAGGATTGCCATGTTGTTGGAACAACTTCTCAACGGACTTAACATGGGCTCCGTTTATGCATTAGTAGGATTAGGATTCTCGCTTATTTACGGGGTGTTAGGTCTGATTAATTTTGCACACGGTGAAGTTTGTATGATAGGAGCTTTTTTGGCATTTTCCGCAATGTCATTTTTGGGGATTAGCTTCTATCCTGCTCTCCTTTTATCAGTAATAGCAACAGGAATCCTGGGAATCGTTATTGATCGAATAGGGTTTCGGCCGATCCGAAAAGCATCTCATATTGCCCAGTTAATCAGCACACTCGCATTATCGATTGTTTTGCGTAATCTCGCCATGCTGGTTTGGGGGAGTAAAACATTCCCGTTTCCTAATATCCTTGGTAACCATTTGCGACTAGTGATCCCGATTACCCTCTTTCTATTAATGGTAGTTTTACATTTGATCATCACACGAACGAAGATTGGTATTGCCGTTCGAGCCATCAGCATGAATCAGGAGGTTGCATCAACCTTAGGCGTAAACACAAATCGCACAATAACATGGGTTGTCTCAATCGGTTCAGCTCTTGGAGGCTTGGCAGGCATATTAATTGCTATGTATTATTCGGCTATAACCTTTGATATGGGATATAATCTTGCTCTTAAAGCATTTGTTGCTTCCATAATTGGCGGTTTAGGCAACATTTACGGGACTATTTTTGGAGGACTAATATTGGGGATTTTTGAAGGGTTGCTTCAAGCATATGTATCAACATCTTATACGGATGTCTTTTCCTTCACGCTGCTCATTTTAGTACTCTTGTTTAAACCCTTCGGTATTTTTGGCAAGTCAGTCGAGAAGGGAGGTTGATAGATTTGAGACTCTCAACACAAGTTCGGTTCCTTCAGACATCTAGGCTAACTTGGGGAGTGTACGCCTTACTGTTTATATGTTTCCTGTTTCTGCCTTGGATCATCGATGGATATTACATACACATACTAATTTTAATCGGCGTCTATGTTCTGCTTTCTTCCAGTTTAGACTTGGCACTAGGTACAACTGGTTTACTGCAACTTGGTCATGCAGGTTTTTATGGCATAGGAGCATACGTTGGCGCCATTGTTTCTACCCGCATTTTCCCCAATACTTGGTTAGGTTTTTGGATCGGATTGCCGATTGTAGTGGTTGTTTGCATGATTGCCGGGTTAGTAATAGGCGTTCCTACCCTTCGCCTAAAAGGGCACTATTTTGGTCTGGCAACGCTAGGATTTGGAGAGATCGTTTACGGTATTTTATTGAACTGGCAATCTGTAACTAACGGATCATTTGGGATTAAAAGTATTCCTTCTCCTCACATTGGTTCTATTGATCTAGGACAAAGGGAATATTTCTATTACCTAATCTGGATAGTTGTGGCTTTGATTTTGTGGATATTATACGCTCTTCGTAAAAGTCGATTTGGTTATATGTGGCGAGCTGTAAGAGAAGATGAGGTCGCAGCCGGAACCATGGGGATTCATGTGTTTAAACAGAAGGTTATCGTCTTAATGATTAGCGCGGGAATTGCAGGAATTGCAGGATCCTTTTTTGCTCATTACATTTCTTATATCAGTCCAGACAATTTTACATTAGATGAATCCATTTTGGTGCTCTCCATGGTCATCATTGGTGGAAAAGACAGTTTGCGTGGAGTGCTGTTAGGATCATTTTTACTCGTCGTATTGCCAGAGATTCTCCGGCCTGTTGCCCAATATCGTATGTTAATTTACGGATTCATTCTAGCGGTTATGATTTTATATCGTCCGGAAGGGATTGTAGGGAAAAAATGAGTACAGTCAATCCTTTGTTACAGGTAAATGAGCTAAGTAAGGGATTTATGGGCATAAGAGCAGTCGATAATTTTTCGTTTGCCGTACCACATGGCACTGTTGTCGGAATTATTGGACCAAACGGAGCGGGGAAAACGACAGTATTCAATTTAATTTCAAAACTGTATAAACCCGATAATGGGCGAATTTATTTAGGGGGGCAGGACATTACAGATTTTAAGCCATATCAGGCAAACCAAATAGGTATAGCAAGAACATTCCAAAACATACGGTTATTAGGCAATCTGACAGTTCTTGAAAACGTAATGGTCACATTAGGGACACGTGCAACCTACACAATGGTTGATGTTATATTACATCGGCGATCGTTTCAAAAAATCGAAGCGGAGCGTTTGCAACTAGCAAATGAATTGTTAAAAAGGGTTGGATTGCTACATCGCTGCAACCATAAAGCATCCGCGCTTTCTTATGGTGAACAACGCCGTTTAGAGATTGTCCGCGCTCTAGCAACCAATCCTAAAATACTTCTCATGGATGAGCCGGTCGCAGGTATGAACCGATCTGAAAAAGATGATTTAGCCGAGTTTATCAAATCAATTGTTTCTGAGGGGGTATCAGTGTTGCTGATTGAGCATGATATGGGTTTCGTAATGTCTATTTGCGATACGATCATTGTCTTAAATTATGGAAAGAAGATTGCTGAAGGATCTCCTGCACTAGTAAGACAAAACGAAGAAGTAATTGAAGCGTATTTGGGGAAGAATGCACATGTTAAGCATTCATAATCTTAAAGTGAGTTATGGAAATATTGTCGCCGTCCATAATATATCTCTTCAGGTTAGAAATGGTCAGATCGTGTGCTTGATCGGGCCGAACGGAGCTGGCAAAACCACAACTCTGCGTGCGATATCGGGCCTACTTCCTATATCGGGAGGTTCTATAACATTAAATGAAATCGATTTATTAAAAAAGCAACCCCATCAGATTGCAAAAGCCGGCATTATTCCCGTACCGGAAGGGAGGGGAATTTTTCCTCAACTAACCGTGAAAGAAAACTTGGAAATGGGAGCATATCTTGAGGATAGTCCTAAAAGAAAGCGTAATAATCTTGAACGGGTATTCACTTTATTTCCTGAACTGGTCGAGCGTCTCAACCACTGGGGTGGAAATTTAAGTGGTGGACAGCAACAGATGCTTGCAATTGGGCGTGCATTAATGGCTAACCCGAAGATTTTATTAATGGATGAACCATCGATGGGTTTGGCGCCAATTGTCGTTGAACGTATTTTTCAAGCAATTTCCAAGATTAGAGATGGCACAACGATTCTCTTGGTGGAACAAAATGCAAATTTAGCGCTTCAATATGCAGATTATGCATATGTGCTCGAACACGGGGAGGTGGTGCTTCAAGGATCTGCTCAGTCTTTGCTAGACACGGAGGATCTTGTCTCTGCGTATTTTGGAGGAATTGCCACTTAAGCGGGGGGAGAATGGAAATGAAAAAAATAATTGGGCATATGTTTTTAGCTCTTGCACTAAGTACTTCTTTGATACTGTCAGCCTGCGGGAAATCCAACGACACGATAAAGGTTGTTGTAGCAGGTCCTATGACGGGAAGTTCGGCACAATTCGGTGAAAGTATGAAAGAGGGCACGCAAATGGCTGCAAATGAAATCAACAAAAAAGGAGGCCTGTTAGGGAAAAAAATTGAACTGGATTTTGAAGATGATAAGGGAGACCCAAAAGAAGCCGTCAATATCGCACAACGAATTTCAACTGACAGCAATGTAGTGGGAATCATTGGACATTTTACATCTAGTGCCACGATGGCTGCATCCCCGATTTATCAAAAAGCAGGTATACCAGAAATTGCAGTTGCTTCAACGACCCCTAAAGCAACAAGTGCCGGAAATTATATATTCCGGGTGAACGTTACAAATACAGCTCAAGGAGCAGGCATCATTAAATGGCTTGTTCAAGAAAAACACAAAAAACGTTTGGCTATTTTCTACGATAACGATGATTATGGCAACGGAATAACAAATGACGCTATAAAGACTGCAGATAGAATAGGCGCTCAAATCGTCTATAAGGGAAGTATAACACCTGGTGTCCAACAGGATTTCCATGTCATGTTGGATGCTGCTAAACAAGCAAAACCGGATGCACTGGTACTATTTACCTTATATTCCACGGGCGCTCAAATTGTCTCGGAAGCGGATAAAATGGGTCTACATCTTTTGACAGTAGGTTCTGATGCAATATACGCTCCTGATTTTATTAGATTGGCGGGTAAAAGTGCAGAAGGTGTTTATGTCGCGACTTGGTTCCACCCGGACAGCAATTACAGTGGAACTCGCAAATTTGTAACAGATTTCAAAAAAACATATAACAAAGATACGGATAGTTGGGCTCCCTATTCGTATGACGCATTAATGATTTTTGCTGATGCTGTCAAGAAAGCAGGTAAAATCGACCGTTCCGCCATTCGTGATACATTGGCGAAAACCAAAAATTTCAAAGGGGCTACCGGTGTTATCACGTTTAATAAGCAACGTGTTCCTGATCCTTCATCTATGAAACTCTTATTTACTGTTGTCAAGAACGGAAAATTTCAACTTGTAAAATAATTTACGAGATATAATTTTCCGAAAGTTATATTCAAATGAAAGGATTGGTATTCATGGAAATACGTCCAGATATTTTTCGCGGGGCATATCGTCTTGTAACAGAGTGTGCTAAAGTAGAACCAGGTGAAGATGTACTTATTATTACGGATACAGCTTGTGTAAAATATGCAGAAGCAATTATGGCGGCATCTCTTACCATCACGAAACATGTGAATACAATTGTTATGCCATTATATGGGCGATTACATGGACAAAATCCATCGAAAGCAGTGGCTGAAGCAATGAAATCCGTAGATGTGGTTTTCATGCCGACAGTTTGGTCGATGAGTCATACGCAGGCTCGTCGTGATGCCAGCCGATTAGGTGTAAGATGTTTGACCATTCCTTCTGCCGATGATGAAGTATTCGCACGTACAATGGTCGAAACACCTTTTGCGGAAGTTAAAGAAACTGTAATGACTGTGAACCAAATGCTAACAGAGGCGAATGAAGCTGAAGTAACCACACCAGCTGGCACAAACCTCTGGTTTAATTTAAAAGGGCGGTTCAATATAGATCTTGAACATGGTTGGTTGCATAAGGGATTCAAAGAATATGGCGATAACTTTGCTGCTCCACCTTGTGTAGAAGCAAATATTGCCCCATTGGAAGGTACTACTCAGGGAGTCATTGTGGTGGATGCTGCCCAGTCTGCTGTTGGTGTGTTAAATGATCCTATTATTCTTACAGTAGAAAACGGGAAAATTGTAAAAATTGATGGAAAAAGGGATGCAGTAGCATTACAAATGCGTATTGACGAAGTAGGTGATCCCGATATTTGTCAAGTAGCGGAATTAGGGATCGGGCTTAATCCAAAAGCAAAGCTGCGTGGGCAATTTATTGAAGATGAATCTATATATGGAACTGGTCACGTTGGTATGGGAAATAATGAGTCGACTATGGGGGGGACATTAAAAGTAAACGGGCATTTTGATAATATATTCTGGTATCCAACAATCAAGCTGGATGGCAAAGAAATTATAAAAGACGGAAAAATAGTTTCCAAGCAGATCCCTCCGCTTACTGGTTATTATGTAAAATAGTATAGAGGCTTAACGATAGTAATTTAGATTACAGTGAATATATCCTGGTTCAATGCCGGCACTTCATCATATGGATTGTCGGCTTCGTTTTTCATTTATGCTTTACGAACAACGTATTGAAATATATGTATGTATTCAGGAGATATAAATATGGAAATTATTAAAGATGGATCAATGATACAGTCTTTGCAAGTAGGAATGAATATTGTGGATATTGTTGCAAAACAAGGAAAACCAGTAAAATTTACGGATATTTACGAAATTTCAAAAATAACAAAAAGTAATTTGTATAAATATCTGAACACATTGACGCAACTGGGCATTTTGTACAAAGAACGGGATGGGTCTTATACTTTGGGAAGCAAGTTGATCGAATATGGAATGACTGCTGCAAGTCAGGAGAATGTGGTGGAACGGATTACACCATTTTTACAGGAATTAAGTCGAAGAACACAGAACACGATTCTTTTCTCGACTTGGACTCCTAATGGCCCTATGGTAGTCAAAATGTTAAATAATAACCAAGGATTAAATATTGGAGCCCAAGTAGGAACCATGTTGACCATCCTGTCTGCAACGGGTAAAATTTTTTTTGCGTTTAAAGATGAAGCGGAAACGAATATATGGGCAACTGCAGAATTAGAAACTCTTTCCGATCAAACGAAAAAACAACTATTTGGTGAATTAAAAGATGTCAGAAATAGTGGCTTAGCGTTTGCTCGGGAACTAGTTGTTGAATCGGTTTCATCCGTTTCATTCCCTATTTTTAACTACAGAAAACAATTGCTAGGTGTTGTAACAGTGGTTGGCTTTTCAAATTCAATACCTGCGAGCGAAAACGATGAAAGAAGTCAATATTTAATAGATTTTTATAAGGAACTGTCAAAAAACTTTGGATATCAAACATAGAACTATCAGAAACCTCCGGATATCAGCAGGATGTCAATCCGGAGGTTTCTCCCTATCATTATATAAGCAATTATAATCACTTATAGCTTCGTTCCGTTTTGCGGTCTTGCTTTGGGCGCAATTCATGCAACAGTTTCGTCAGCGCGCGTTTTTCGATCCGCGACACATAGGATCGCGATATGCCTAACTCCTCCGCAATCTCTCGTTGTGTCTTTTCATCGCCATCCGGCAGTCCGAAGCGTCCACGAATCACTTCCTGTTCCCGCTCATCCAAAAGGGAGAGGTGATTGTATATTTTTACCTTTTCCAATTTTAATTGGACTTCATCTACAACTTCATCGGAGTCTGAGCCGAGAACGTCGATCAATGTGATTTCATTGCCTTCTTTATCCGTGCCAATCGGGTCATGCAGGGATACGTCTTTGCGGGTTTTTTTCAATGAACGCAAATGCATGAGAATCTCATTTTCGATACATCTTGCTGCATATGTTGCCAATTTTGTCCCTTTATTGGATTGAAAACTTTCAATGGCCTTGATTAAACCAATCGTACCGATCGAAATTAAATCTTCACTGTCTTCGCCTGTATTTTCAAATTTTTTGACAATATGTGCGACTAGCCGAAGGTTATGTTCGACGAGTAAGTTTCGGGCGTTTTCATCACCTTGTTCCATTCGTTTCAGACATTCTGCTTCTTCCTGCTCGGATAATGGCTGTGGGAATGCGTTATTTTTTATATACGACACAAAAACAGTAAGCTCTCTCAGCAATAACGCCAACGCCGTTATAATTCCGGGCATGCTGCTGTCACCTCCAAGTTGTGAATCACACCCAACCGCGTGTGTTTCAGTATATGATGCTTGCTGGGCATCTGTGCATGTCTCAAACAATTTGATGCTCGTCCAGTTTTTCTTTTTCCTTTTTTCTTCGATGATATGAATGGAAACAGGTGAAACAGCTTCTACACCAGAAATTCATATTTCCTTCATAACTTCCGTTTACGATAAATACATAACAAACCTATGGGGGTATAAAAGATGAAGAAGCTTCTGATTGCAATACCGGCGTTAGTTGCAGGTGTGGTCATTGGCCAATTTGCAGTTTCTCAAGCATTCACACCGAGCAATACACAAATGTCGAGCGTGCAAAACTCTACAATTTCCAATCAAAACGGATTCGGCATGATGGGAAGCGGCGCATCAGGTGCAGGAAGCGGCTATTCCGGCATGATGGGAAGCGGCGTGTCAGGTACAGGAAGCGGCTATTCCGGCATGATGGGGAGTGGCGTGTCAGGTGCTGGAAACGGCTATTCCGGCGGTATGGGAGGAATGATGGGGGGATGGAATACTCAGGTATCCCAAATTCCATCAACAGATGTGGACAAAGAAGTATATGCTTCGTTGCAGAACGCGGTAATTGATAAAAAAGCAAATACGATCACTTATAAAGGAAATGATGTGAAAATCGTACTGCTGGCAAAGATGAATGACGCATCCAATCGGAAAGATGACACTTTTGTCGTGGGAGGATTGATCAATCCTGCCATCCATGTTCAAAAAGGCGCAAAAGTTTCTTTGGAGCTCATCAACGAGGATAACGATATGCCGCATGGGCTCGAGATCACGCCGGCTTCTCCTCCATATCCGTACATGTCCATGATGGCGGGAGGAATTTACCCTGGTTCGTTTATTCATCCCATCCCGGAATCGACCAATACGCAATTTGCGACAGCATCCACAACATTCACAGCCGATCAGAGCGGTGAGTTTCACTACTTGTGTGAATACCCCGGTCATGCACAAAAAGGAATGTATGGAACTTTTGTGATTGGCTAGCATGTTTGGATGTAAATACTTTTCTGGGCAAGTAAATCGAAAATCGAATCCTGGAAAATTAACCCCCTTCCAAGCGTTTTGGAAAGGGGTTAATTTATTGCTTTGGAGGGAGATTCTTTATTATTGAAGCAAGTAGAGATTCGCCTGTTGATTCGGTCTCTTGCCAGGACTGTTGATTAGGAATGGAACCACGTGTTGATTACGCTTTGATTGTCGTGAATCCATTTTTTTACTCCCCGTTCGGTTGAGTTTGTTTGATTGATGTCCTCTTCAAGTGTACCTAATTGGCCGGGTGTCAATTTGAAGGTTTTGAGCCATTTGGCAGCTTCCGGATGACTTGTCACCCAAGTCTTGTTTGCTTCTGTCTGAATTCGGCCTGCTTTTCCAAATACTTCTTTTGGATCTGACAAGTATTTGAGATGGTATTTGGTGAACGCCCAGTGCGGGCTCCAGAGTGTGACAACGATTGGCTTTTGCTCTTTGTAAGCCCTTTCCAGTGAGCTTAACATGGCCGGTGCCGAACTCTCTACAAGTTTAAGCGGCAATCCGTAATCGCTGATTGCTTTTTGTGAAAGCTGCATTTCCACAGCGCCAGGGTCGATGCCGACAATTTGATTGTTAAAGTTTGCGGCGTATTGTTTCAAATCCGCAATGGAATTTACATTCTTCATATAGCTGGGGACAACAAACCCTTCTTTCGTATCCCCCGTGTACCATTGCCCCAGATTTTCAATGTTTTCTGAATATTTTCCAATATATTGGTTTTGTTCTGGCAACCAAGAGTCAAAAAAGACGTTCACTCCATTTTCCGAGAGACCGGAGAACAGGGGACCTAATGATAAATTTTTGAGTGTTACATGGTACCCTTTTTCCGTTAACAGGTCTTTCCATAAATACGTAGTTGCTACATCTTCTGTCCAATTCACGTAGCCGATCGTTATGTTTTTGTCTCCGGAATCCTGAGCCGGGTTGGATGCATTTGCTCCACAACCGGCCAATACTGCTGCTGCCAGGAAAGCGCCTGTAAATCCGGTTATGATTTGTTTTTTTGTATTCATGTATTTCCTCCTTTTGATATACATTTCATATCTTTTAAAAGTATTCGATACTAGAGGATGTTCAAAACCAACATGGCCTTATGGTCACCACATGATATGAAAATGTTATTTTCGTATAAAAAGTAGTCAAAATTTCACGGCGGATTGCTTTGCCGAATCCCCAAACGTCTGACTCATGGACCAAACACGTACACTCCGTTACATATCGCTGAAGAACTATTCTTGACATCAAATCCTGGAAAGCAAACAGATCAAAAATGAAATGCAATTAGGGACAGCAAAATAACGGAAATCTTGAAAAAGGATCGTCAAATCGTATCAGAAATGAAATTTACGCGGAAAAATAAAACATGAAGCGTAAAGGGGGATACTACTAAAGAGCAAACAAAAAATTCTAAGAGTAAAAACAAATCCTTGCAGGCAGTAACGAAGAGCAGTAACGAAGAAAGGTATTGGACAGAAATAAAAAATGAAAATCAATTCGAATAACCGATTCAAAAGAATCGATAACCCCAATGTGTTTGAATGTGTCTGTTTTGCATCAATAGCTGCTGTTACCTTCTACGCTTGCGAAGTTAGCTGCCGGATTCGGACGGAACGTTCGCCCTACTGATTCAATTTGTCACAGAATTGCGACAGAATCAGATTCACCCCAAAAGTTGGATCCCCCGCTTCTTTTCTTCAAAGAATTCAGCGTTACAAAACAATCAATTGATATGTAATTTTTACTAGTACTTACGACTTGATCTAAATTGTATCATACCTCAAGGAATTGTCAAATTTTTAAATATTCAAATACAAACAGCATATTTGGTTTGGTGAAGTATTCCATTCAACATAAACGTATATACAAAAGTATGCTGAGAGATATTGGTATGCTGAGAGCTATTGGAATATTAGGATAAATTTTTCGCAAACAGGAATAATAAATAAAAGAAGTAGGACCAAAGGGGTCTAAACTTATCATGTTTGACGTTAATTCTGTACATAAAGCCAGAAAACAATTATCGGAAACTGAATACTTGTATTGGATTCGTCATGATCTCTTCAGCTTTAATTGGTGGTTTATGCTGATTTTGACTGTACTATTGTGGGGAGTATGGTGCAAGTTAGTTGACAAAAAGCGGATTGTGCATATTTTTCTGTATGGCCTCTTTACCGCCCTTTTTTCAAATTTACTTGATACATTTGGATCAAATTTATTGCTTTGGGAATATACGTCACGTTTGCTGTATTTTTCTTTTCCTGATTTGATTGCTGTTGATATCGCAGTCATTCCTGTCATTTTTATGCTGATCTATCAATATTTCCCGAACTGGAAATCGTTCGTAGTCATTCAAATCATCGGAGGGTGTTTGTTTGCTTTCGTTGCCGAACCCTTTTTTTCCTGGCTGGGAATTTATAAATTATATGCTTGGAAATATTGGTATTCAGCAATTCTCTATCCTCTGTTTGGGATATCTTCTAGATTATTTGTTGAATTTATCATACACAAACAAACAAAAGAAGCGGATTCATAATCATTTTTGTGATAAAGTTTCATTTTCCAAATCAAATAATAATCCGATCGAAAACCATTTTTAACTAAACCTCCTTAAAACCGAGGGAGGAATCGATCGGATTATTTTTATCAAAAAGATGTCATTCCTTGTTTCGAATGATTGATTGAAATGAACGGTATACTTTTCTTTTCCACTTGCACAAAATGGGCTCTTGACGCAGGAGCAATCGTCAACATTGGAACGTATGATTACATAGGCGATTGTTCAGGAAAGGAGGAGTGTGTGTTGCTTTACGACTATGAAAGCCAATGGGACGCTTTTTTTGGCAGAAATACGGATATACAACAGTCGCAGCCAAAATTGGAATATGTACCGGGCAAACCGCAGCACATGGTTTTGTCACAGCAGGATGAATCCGGAATTCCATTCATGCATGGAACGGGATTTGCGCCCACCGGTTATCCGGTGTATCATCCTGCCTATTATCCATATGGAGTGCCTGTTTTACCGGTGTATCCATATTTGATGAACCCACCTGGCTCTACGGAGCCATCGGGGTATGTACGATTTCCCTCGTATATGTTTTTGATTCCTTAAAGAAAGGAGGTACCATGATGCCGGATGGAGCAAATGTGTATACGGAAGCCGTTGTAAATGTCAATGTGGCGAATATTCGGCTGGAACCTTCCATACACTCTCCTGTCATTACACAAATGGAACGCGGGGCAAGGCTGCCGGTCACAGGCAGTTCCGGTCAGTGGATTCGTGTTCTCTTATACAATAGTCGATTGGGATGGATTTCGAGAGACATCGTGAGTGTGGTTCCCAATGCAAGAAATCGTCCTGTTCAGGAAATTTTGGTGTATTATACGGAACAAGAAGGACCCGAGCTTCCGAGTTCCTATCAATCCTTTGTGGCCAACGTTGCGGAGATTTCCGACGTTGGGCTGTTTCATTTTCGAATTGACCGCCAAAATCCAACCCAAGTTGCAAAATTGTATGAATTCGATTCGTCATATATGAGACGATTGGTGGAATTTGGGCATCGCCACAATGTAAAAATGCTTCCCGTCGTTAGCAACCTGCTTTATGAAAGAGGGAAACAAGGTGTCAATAAAGATGTGATTCGCGGCATGCTCAGTACGTCAGATAATCGCAGCACATTCATCGCCAATCTTTTAATGCTTATACAAGAGTACGGATTTGATGGCATCCACATCGATTTTGAAGATGTTTACTTTGAGGATCGGTTTCTGCTTGCAACGTTTTATCAGGAGTTGGGGGACGCGTTAAGAAAAAGGGGATACCATTATGTTGTCAGCACACCCGCCCGAACTTCCGACCATCCGACAAATCCTTTTTCTGCTTCCTTTGATTATGGTTTGATTGGCAGTGCTGTCAATGAGTTTGTAGCCATGTTGTATAATGAGCACGGATGGCCTGGAAGTGGTCCGGGTCCGGTAGTATCGATCGGATGGATGGAAAAGGTGATCCGATATGCAATGACGAAGATGCCGGCCGGTAAAATTACGGCTGCAGTATCGGTATTCGGGTTTGACTTTAATTTGACTACCGGTAAAATTCAATATGCCACATACGCAATGGCAATGAGCCTTGCGTCCAGATATGGACAATCGATCATTTTTGATCAAAAAAGCCAGACTCCGATGTTTCGGTACACAGATCAAGCGGGCAATCGACATGAAGTGTGGTTTGAGAACGCAGAGAGCATTCGTGCAAAATTAAACTTGGCACATCGATTGGGAATTCGAGGCTTGGCATTGTGGCGTTTGGGAATGGAAGATCCTAATCTTTGGAATATGCTGAAAAAGGAGTTTGTCATTAAAAAAGGGGAACTGTAGTGAGTATAAATAAGTACTGCTGCTCAAAAAATGACAGCAGTACTTTTATTACTGTAAACGTTCACTCATATGACACATCGCTTACGTTTTTTTATGTTATGTCCTTTTTTCATGAAACTTCCATAGTTTTTCTAAAGTTTTGGAATATGATAAATCATGTTGCAGCAAGAGTTGAGATTGAAGAAGAAAGGTTGAGCAAAAAATGAAGCAAACAATAAAAAAAACATTGACTGTATGCATAGCAGGTATTGCAGTGACAGGTATACTTGCAGGGTGTGGCACACAAAGCGCCTCTTCAACGACCCAAGCGTCCACTGCGGCGTCACAAAGCAAACCCGCGCAGGCACAAACACATCAAAGACAAAATCTTGTACAAAGATTTCAGGATGCAGGTCTAACACAGACAGATGCAAAGGATTTGGCAAAGTTGGTGCGTGAAAATCACATTCAAATCAAATGGGTCATGGAACAATTGAAAAACAAGCAATCTGCCAGCACCATTGAAGATGCAATTAAAAATGGAACAGCGCCAAAAATAAAACCGAAACAACAAGGCAACAATTCTGCTATTTCCAACTCCGGCGCGAATACAAACAATAGCAGTTCGAATCAGACAAATTCTACTTCCGGCAGCTCTGGCAATGGAACTTCTGCGAATGGGACTTCTGCAAACGGAACATCTGCAGGCAATGGTTCGAGCAACTAGAATTCAGCAATCGTACATACAAAACGTACGCTAGACCAACTTGGCGCAAAAGGAGTTGGTCGCAAACTTGCATTACTTGAATAAAAGCGATTGAACTCCTTTCTCGCTGGTTGCAACGGGCGGCCAGGAACAAAGGTCAAAAGGAAAATCAGAGCCGGGGACAACCCGGTCTGCACCGACGGTTTCGATCAAATAGTTTAAACTATCGGTATTCCAGAGAACGGAATCGTACCAGAAACGCTTCAAATATTCGGCAGGGGGGGCTTCCAAAGAAGCGGCGATCATTTTCCAGCAATCATATCCTTTATCGAGTCGTCCGATTTGATAGGGAAGAAATCCTCCGCCGTGAGCCAATACTATTTTGACATTCGGATACCGGTCGAGAAACCCGCTCAATAACAAATCGGTTGCACAGACTGTTGTTTCCCATGGGACACCGATCAAGTTGGGCATCATTTGCTTCTTCAGCCTTGGATCATCACACAATAACGGGTGGATAAAAATGATGGCGTTTTGCTTGTCGGCTTCTTCCCAAAAAGGTGTAAAGTACTCATCTGTCAGCATATTTTCGGACAATCCGGGGCCAATAATGGCTCCTTTAAGACCAAGATCCATTGCATGCTGCAATTCCATCGCTGCTTGTACGGGATGATTCAGAGGAACTGTTCCTAATGCGGAAATTTGCCGACGATGGGAATTGACCCATTTTGCCAGAGATTCGTTGTAAACCGTGGAAATTTCCTGGGTAATACTTGCTTCAAAATCATAACCAAACAGTTGCGGAATGGGCGAGATGAGAGAATGGGCAATGCCTGCTTTTGCCTGTTCATCTAAATAGAGCACAGAATCGACGAACGTTTGTTTTAATTCAAAGGCCCATTTGCCATTTACGACTAGAAATTCATCCTTATCAGGGTCTCGTTTTTCCCATTTTGCATTTACAATTGTTTTGTTTTCTTTTAACCAGTCCAACACGTCTGCAGGAATAAAGTGAGTATGTACGTCGTACATGGAAACAGCCCTCCTCGATAATCAAATACCGGAATCCGTGACGATAGCTATCAGTGCCGTGGGTTGCCGTTCGCTTCGATTTTTTATTTCCAGTAGCCAAGTCTTTCAGAAATTTCTTTGGCAGCTTTGATGATCTTGCCTCGATATACCGAAATGTTATGTGAACGAATCCGTTGGATCGGTCCCGTCATTGTGATTGCATAATTGACCTTGCCGGTATGATCGCGAATGGGTGCAGCAATCGTTACAACACCTTCCAGCAACTCTTCAACACTTACGGCATATCCCTGCTCCCGTATTGTTTTTAAAGCGGTCCGTAACGTATCGGGATCCGTAATTGTATTTTTGGTATATTGGATGAGACCGTTTTCAATGACCTGTTCGACAACTTCGTCCGGCTGATATGCAAGCATTACTTTGCCGGAGCTTGTGCAGTAGGCCGGATTTCTTCTTCCGACATGAGATAAAATCCGTACGGGATGGTTGCATTCTACTTTGTTTAAATACACCGTTTCCAACCCGACTAATGTAGCAATATGTGCAGTTTCGCCTATATCTTCCACCAATTTTTGCAGGATTGGCATGGATTCCTGATTAATCTCAAGGTTCGACGTCAGAATGCTATATAAACCTAAAATCGACACTCCCAAACGGTATTTTTGAGTCTCGGGATCTTTCGTAACAAATCCTTCACTCGCAAGCGTGCCTACCAGACGGCTGACCGTACTTTTCCCCAATCCCAAAGAAGCTGCGAGATCACTTACTTTCAGTTCCGGTTTATCCATCGAAAAACTGCGTAAAATGCGTAGGGCGTTTTTTACTGAAGAGAGCAGATACTCTGGATTGCCCGATTGAGAATCCACGTTGCATAACCTCCTTCCGCTTTTTTATTGCATATATAAGAACGATGATCTCTTATAGTGTACAAAAATATTGTAGCATGGATATGCAATAAAGGAAACTTCCTTGGATAATCCTAATAAGAGGATGTTCAAAAAGTAGTCAAAACTCCACGGCGGATTGCTTTGCCGAATCCCAAAAAGGCTTACTCATGTACCAGACACGTACACTCCGTCGCCTTTTCGTGCTTCGGCTTCGCACTCCTTGTGTCTTACTTAACCACTTTTTGAACACGCACTATAAAAAATATTGTTTGTAACACAAAATGACCATCTTCATGTGGAAGATGGTCATAATCGTGTCTATATCAAGCGATCGATTTTCTTCTTGCGAATCTGCGTTGTCGATTGCGTTCATACAGGAAGTAAACAATCGGATAGCACATCAAGCCTAATAAAACTCCACAAAAAGAAAGCCCGATGATCGTAGCAAAGTAGCTTACGATTTTGTGCCAAATGGTATGATGTGCCAAATGTTTCAGAAATGGGAAAATCAGAAATTTTCCGAGCGAATGTCCAAATGGAATGAACAAGATCGGGAAAAAAGTAATTTTCGCAAAAATATTACCGATAATCGATGCAGATAATAGATTTCTATTTCGGATGAGCGGAATCATCAAGATATAGGCTGTATACAGCGTAATGGGTAAAATCATTTCCAGTCCAAAGCCGATGGAAAAACCTGATGCGACAATTTTCCCGCCACCAGGGGAGCGCATCAATTTCCAATATTGAAGTTTTGCATTTCGTCTTATACGTTTCAACCATGTTTTACGGTTTTGCGGTTGAAATTCTGACAAAAAACGATTCCCCATAGACAAAAGCCGAGATAGTGAAAAATTCGGTTTAGACAAGTTGGTCAATCACCTTTCTATCAGTTCTTTCAAGCTTTATACCGTTTTGAAAATTAGGTTACATATTCTTGTATAACTTAAGATTCAGCGCCGGCTCTTTTGACATTGCTTGGATAGATTTTTGCAAAATTTTATAGATTTGATCAGCCGCATCTGTCTTTTTTATCCGTTTCGCATTTTCACGCATGTCTTGCAACATATGATCCGTATTCGTAGATAAAAGTATTTGCATATATTCGGAAACAAGATGTCGTGTTTTTGCCAAAACAGCGACATTTGAATCAACCAAAAATGATGCGTTTTGTTGTTCCTGTCCCGGAATCGGGCGATATAGCAGCATCGGAAGCTCCATTGCCAAAGACTCTGAGATGGTTAATCCACCGGCTTTCGTAATCATCACATCGGAAATCGCCATTAATTCATTGATTTCTTGAACAAATCCAAACACTTGAACAAAATTGGATGAATGTTTTGCCAATTCATTGATCTTGTGGTAAAGCTTTTCGTTTCGGCCGCACACGACGAGTACTTGAATCGGCGTCGCATACGTAAATAATTCTTCACAAATATTTGCAATGTCTTTTAAAACGCCAAAAGAACCGCCCATTACCAATACCGTCGGCAATTCGGGATTGACGCGGTATTTTTGGAGCAAACGGATTTGATCGACAGGCTCTTGGAATAAAGAGCGAATGGGAATGCCGGTAACATGAATTTTATTTTCCGATACACCGCGATGGATCAATCCTTGCTTTACATAATGTGAACCGACAAAATACATATCAGTATACGGGTGTATCCATTGATTATGAATGGCATGGTCCGTAATCACTGTAGCAGACGGAACTTGGATGGTTCCACTTTCTTTCAGCACAGACATAACCCCTGCCGGTGTTGGAAATGTTGAAATCACAATATCCGGTTTGAATTCCTGTATATAGTTCTTAAGTTCATTCATTCCCAATTGGTTCAAATACTTTTGAATACGGGAAGATGATTTAAGATTTTTTGTTCTATGGTAGAACAGCGAATATAAAGGAGGAGCATAGCGAACACTTTGAATGTAACAGTAACGGGCAACTGCATCTACAATCGGGTGAACCATTTTTAAATAGTCTTCGATTCTCACTTCGATTGCAGGATCGATACGTTTCATTGCTTCTTGAATCGCTAACGATGCTTGCTGATGTCCTTCACCACAGCTTGCAGACAAAATTAATGCTT
Organism: Fodinisporobacter ferrooxydans; assembly: GCF_022818495.1. Lineage (GTDB taxonomy): Bacteria > Bacillota > Bacilli > Tumebacillales > MYW30-H2 > Fodinisporobacter > Fodinisporobacter ferrooxydans. Next base: position 2,776,487 of record NZ_CP089291.1, read on the forward strand.
TTCGTAGTTTCTGCATCGAATACCAGTCACCTCATATGAATACAGATCATATTTTAAAATGTATCCAATTTTTCATGTTGTATTTTTAAAGTTACATAATTATCGACTTGAAAATATGTGAATGCGTTCGAATTTTTCATCAGGAAATTATTTCTGTAATTTACCAATCAAACCCGACAGCAGTGAACAAGAACGTTGCTTTGCCAATCGCAAGTTGCAGCTAGGCATTAAAGCAACCTGTCAAGGTTTAAAATCCTTACGTTTCAAAATACAGATGATAATGATTTTGACAACCGGGATTAAAGCCGGATTGGCATTTCGGACATTTTGAATCACAGTCGAAATATTGCCGGATGGTTAATTCAAAACCGCATACGCCGCACAAAATGGCTTTTGTATGGAACTGTTCGCGTTTCCATACTGTCGGTGCATGATCCGCATAGGAATGATGGCACATAAAACAAGGAAAATATGTGTCACAACATGGGAATTTTATGGCGATAACGTCTTTGTCGGAAGAATAATGGCGGCATCTTGTTTGTGCATCGACAAGCAATCCTTCGACTTTTTGGCTGTGAATATACATAGAAAGAATCACCTTATTCATGCAATGGGAGTTCAATTTGAAACGTTGTTCCTTCATTTATTTTACTTGATACAAAGATGCGGCCTTTTAGCTCTTCGATGATTTTATAGCTAACCATCAGCCCTAATCCCGTTCCATTTTCTTTTGTTGAATAAAAGGGCTGACCCAGAAACGGGATCTTTTCTTCTGGAATTCCCGTTCCCTGATCTGTAATTCGAACCGTAATTTTCTCTGCCGACTGTTCGACTTCAATAAAAAGTTCACCGCCGGCGGGCATTGATTCAATGGCATTTTTTATAAAGTTGATAAAGGCTTGTTTCATTTTGTTTTCATCGCATTGAATATAGAGAGAATGCGAGGGGAATACGGTTGCAATCTGGACATTTTTCATAATTGCCTGCGTTTCCAAAAGCGTACATACATCGACAAGGAGTTTTATTAAATCTTTTGTCTGGCTTGTTTGTACTTGTGGTTTCGACAACACGAGCAATTCGCTAAGAATTAATTCAATCCGATTCAGCTCAGAATTCATAATGTCAAAGTAATATTGCTTATGATCCCCTTTTCCGATTAATTGCAGGAAGCCTTTTAATGAGGTGAGGGGATTCCGGATTTCATGCGCAATGCCTGCCGCAAGTTGACCGGCAATGGATAGCTTTTCCGATTGAATCAGCAATTTTTCCGATTCTTTCCGGAAGGATATATCCCGTGAAAAGCTGAGAATTCCTTTGACATGTCCTACCTTATCACATAGAGCTTTGCATGCCGTTTCAAACCATATATAGGAACCGTCTTTTTTTCGAAACCGATATGCGATCGTTTTTGCATTATTAAACGTTAAGGCTGTTTTATGATTTTGCTCAATTAATTCCATATCGTCGCGGTGGAAAAAATCATACGAATTTCGCCCGATTAATTCATAGGGTTCATAACCAAGCAAGCTGCGGCATGATTCGGAAACATACACATATGTACCATCGATGTCTTGTTCGGAAATCATGTCCAGAGTATTTTCCGTGATGATACGGTAGCGTTGTTTATCTTCGGAAAGAATATCGAGAAGACACTTTTTTTCCGTCAAGTCTTGAACCTGTGCAATAAAATAGGAAGGATTGCCACGTTCATCTGTTATCAAACTGAGATTTAATAAAATCCAAACAATATGTCCTTCTTTATGAATATACCGCTTTTCTGATTGAATATTAACAATTTCCCCGGAAAAAACGCGATCTAAATATTCCTGATCGTACTTTACATCATCAGGGTGGGTAAAATCTTGAAATCGCAGATGTTGAAGCTCTTCTTCGGAATATCCCATGATTCTGCAGAGGGCAGGATTCGCTTTTATACAATAGCCATCCAAGCTTACAAGGGCCATGCCAATCGGTGCATGAAAAAAGGCATGCTCAAACAATCGTTCTTTGTTAACTTTCATATGCATATGTACCTCGGATCATTGATTCACAGGATAATTAGTAGAATTATTTATAGTATAATGCGAATTTTGTAAGATTTACAAGTACAACAATCAACCCGGACTTTGTTTCAAGCGGAAGCACGACTTTCAAATACTTGTGATGGAATGAAAAACAGCCAAAGGAGATTGCAGGATGTGATCGAAATAAAAGAGGATAGATCGGGAATAACGATAAACAATGGTAGCGATGTTGAACTTGATCATACACAAGCCCATTAGACTAGCCGTGAAAAGACAGGAATGGCTGAATGGGATGAATTTGTGATTGTATGAGATGGAGGAGGAAAAATAATGTTGGAAGAACTGCAAAAGCGAATTCAGGCATTGGAAGCACAATTAGCGAGCTATCATGATCAGAATGTCTCTGTTTGGGCTCATGCGTCCGTTTTGAGAGGAATTGCCAAAGGTGTGATGCATGGAGATGAGCATGGCAATATGAACCCAAAAGAACCAGTGACTCGAGAGCAGCTTATGGTCATTCTGGATCGACTGGGGTTGCTTGGATAGCATCCATCCTATTCTCTCTGCCGGAAAGCGTTCACTTTTGACAAGTGGATGCTTTTTTGTTTCCTGTTTTCTATGAATTTTGTCTGTATTTACATGAATGCCCGTGTCCAACCAGTGCAGCGATACATAAGGTATATTACAAAATAGGAAGGGGGTTCACCGTTTGGTTCATCCTTTATATCACCAATGCCGTCAGTGTATCAATCAGCCAGTCACGATTCATTTGCTTAACGGCAAAAGCCATTATGGCTTACTCAGTCAGGTCACGTATAATGGACTGTATTTGACCCCTGTCAATAATTACGCAAGTGTTCCAAAATCCGATAGTATGTTGCCGATTGAAACAGCCGATCAGGGAAAAGAACGGAATGCTCCTAAAGCAGAAAAAGCCTTTTGGCCATTTTTCTTTCCATTTGCTGCATTAGCCGGATTTACGTTAGGATTTGCTGCCGGAGCTATTGCTACTAGACCATTCTATTGGTAAATATGTAAAATAAAAGAGTACCAAAACCAACCTATTTATTACAAGGTTGGCTTTCTTTTTCGTCGGTTTGCTATTGTTGCATCGATTATAAAATAAGGGACATCCCATGCATCCTTTAGGCAGCAACGGATACGCGTTGATGGTAGGATTTCCACCGAGTGACGATGTGTGTGGCGAAAATGAATGTCTCGATTACAAACAAAAGCAGTACAAGGTATGACGCTGCATGCAAGATGTTCATTCGAACGATGGCAAAGACTGGGTTCTGTAAAAAGCTTTCTTTCAAAGAAAGATGAATCGTAAAGGCCAAAAACATGCCGAATGTAAAATTTCGTGACCATTGGCTGACTGAATAGACAAGAATCCCTTGTTTGACTCCATAACGCTTGATGCGAACAATCGCTCGAATGATCTCAAAGGATTCGACGATCAAGAAGCAAAACAAAACCCATAACCAAATGCCGGCGGCCACATCCTGGCTGAATGCCTTGCTGGTCACGCATGCCAAACCTGTGATCGACATGGCGCCATGTATGATGCAATTGGTGTTATCCCAATGCAGAAACACTTCTTTCTTATGGTACATAACATAGCGACTGATAATGAAAAGAAATCCTACCGCATAAAAACATATGCCGAGTAAAATGAGCAGCTTGGCGATCCAAAGCGGCAGAGAGTTTTGGAATAAATTTTCTCCTGCTATTACAATCGATTGTACAGCTACACATGCTAATAGAATGATGCCGTTTATGCGTTCAAGTCTTGTGCGCAATGATTCCCGCCAAAACAAGTGAATATAGTTGCGGATGATTTGCACCAAATAAATCGTGATCAAACCGATATTCAGTCCAAATAAGAGCAAGGAAATTGCTTTCAACATCGGCAATTCCTTCAAGATTGCCAAAATGGTGACAGATGTTGCCGCGATCCATGTGCCGATCGCAAAGCTTTGAATCGGATGTTCAAAATGTTTTGTCCGCATGACGCCGCGTATCGCGTCCCGAGTATAGCATGCAAACAACCCTAGCAAAAAGAAAAGCAGGACAAGTGTTGCAATGTGTCCAACTGCAAACTTAAGAAATGAAATTTGTTGAAATGCTCCGACGATTAAAATGCCTAAAGCCATCACAAACGATGCGGATGCGGTAGCTGCTTGAATTTTTATTTGTTTCATGGTCTTCCCCCAAAGCCCTGATAATTGTATCAATTTATTGTATAGCTTATTTTCTAGTAATTTTTTTGAGATAATAAATTTTCTCAAATATTTGCGGCAATTTCAATCATGAAAAAATGTGGAAACCAACATCCAAAAAATGTGCGCAAGCCAATCATTTTGTCGAATATTCCTTAGAAATCCCACAAATGTTCTATGATTTTTCTAAAAATGAAAGATAGAATACCAGTATAGAGTTTTCAATCGATGGATTGAAAAGTTCGAAAAGTGATTCTGTTTCTCGCATCAAAACATTTTACGGACGACAATGTATCAACAGGTGCCGTGAAATCAATGAGGAGGATATGAAATATGGGTTTCTATAATGAGGATGCCAGCAAGGAATCTCGCCGTTCCGGTCGTGGCAAATGGATTGCTGCAGTGGTATTATCCGCATTGGTCGGTTCTGCTTCTACGGTTGCAGCAGTGCCAATTATGATAAAGTCCAACTTCATAAACCTTTCACAATCTTCTGCGGCCGGAGCCGGTTCTCTTACGAACCCTTCCGTTCCAGTGAGCAATGTTTCCGTGAAAGTCAATGACGGAGTTGTACAAGCTGTAAACAAGGTGAAATCAGCCATTGTCGGTGTTGCAAACTATGGAGCGTCTGCGAATCCGTATAGCCAAAATTCAAACATTCAAATGCAAGGCGAAGGCTCTGGCATTATTTTTGATAAACAAGGATATATCGTAACAAATAACCATGTGGTGCAAGGTGCTGCCAAGGTCGAGGTTTTGCTGCCAAACGGCAAGAAAACGCAGGCAAAAGTCATCGGTACGGATAAATATAGCGACCTGGCCGTTTTGCAAATTCCTTCATCGTACGTCACAGGCGTAGCCACCTTCGGGAACTCGGATACGCTTCAGGTAGGGGAGCCGGCCATTGCCATCGGCAACCCGCTCGGGGAGGAATTTAATCAAACGGTCACAGAGGGTGTCATCAGTGCAACAAAACGCATGATGCCCGTGATGGATGAAGCGACAGGCCAGACTTTGAATCAACAGGCGGTGCTGCAGACAGACGCCGCGATTAATCCTGGCAACAGCGGCGGTGCCTTGGTTAATATTGAAGGGCAAGTGATTGGAATCAATAGTTCCAAAATCGCGAGCACAGGCGTCGAAGGAATGGGATTTGCCATTCCGATCAATGAAGCGCGGCCGATCATTCAAGAAATATTAAAGACGGGACATGTAAGCTATCCTGCATTAGGCATCGGCGCAGTCGATTTGGCGCAAGTACCGAATGAATATTTGCCGAATTTGCCTGTGAATTATGGTGTTTTTGTGATCAGCGTTCAATCGGCGCAAGCCAAGCAAAGCGGATTGCAGAAAGGCGATGTGATTGTTGCGGTGAACGGGGACAAAATTACCGATGCTGTTTCATTACATGCTGCGCTTTTCAAGTACAAAATTGGGGATACAGTGAACGTAACGGTATATCGGGGCGGGAACAAGCAAACCATGTCAGTGAAGCTTTCTGCGCTTCCTGGCCAGAGTTCAACTCCAAAGAATGCCACTCCATAAAGGGATGCGGAAAACATGCAAAAAACATGGAAAAGGCCCATTTGCATCAGGTCTTTTCCATGTTTTCCAGATATGGTTGTTTTACGATTGAATGCTAGATCTCCGGATTTTTGGGTACATGGCGGCGATGGAAATCGACGATAATTTCCCCTTGCTTATTGACAGCCAAATAAAAAACGTCAGCTAACGTTTTCCCGCCCAGCTTTTTGATTTGTTCATCCAACCATGCTTTATCATGGCCGGTACTTATTAATTTATCATTGTCGATTTCTCCATCGATGACGATTTCAACATAAGGACCTTGACCTTTTTCGGAAAGCTTCACACCTTGTACGAGGTCGATTTTTGACACGGATTGGGATTCTTCCTTCGGTAAAATACTCAAATTACCGGTAGGTTCCAGGATGGCAAATTCAATATCGGAATAGGAAAAATATCCTTTCTCACGCAAGAGCATCATCAATACATCCAGATTGACTTTCGTTTTTCGGAGATTTTCACGAAACATGATGCCTTTATGGATTAAAACAACCGGTTCACCGTTGGCGATTCGACGAAATGGCCGAAATCTGAGAGCAAGTAAAGTAGCCAGAATCGATACGATGGAAAACAGGATGAGTGTATAACACGACTGTGCCCAGTCTGACGCCGATTTGGATGCGATCATGTTGGCGGCCAGATTTCCCATTGCCGCACCGGCCACCCAATTAAAAAATGTCAGTTGTGTCAATTGCGTACTTCCGATCAAGCGAACCATGGTTAGCAAAATAGCGAAAGTCAGTATCGTACTTAACGTATAAAATATCCAGACTTGCACAAACAATCACACTTTCTGAAGAATATATATACGATCCGAGAGAATATATACACGATGATTTCAACTCATGGATTTGGTTCGAATCATGCCCGTTGTTTCCAAAAGTCGGTACTGCCAGTTATGTAGGTAGTTTAACGTATGCAAACGTTTTTATTCGCAAAAAGACAAAATGAGCGGTGACCGTTATGATCACGATCACCGCTTTGTCCTGTTAAGCGACAGGCACTGTATTGCAAACAGTTGTATAGCCAGGGATGAGCAAGAAGAACAATACGAAGATGATCAAGAATACAACTGCCCAGCGAGTATATCCTCCAAATGTTCCGTACATAGTTACACACTCCTTTTCAACTTTTATGATGCATCTTATACAATCGGCAACCTTCTTGAAACGGCATTTACCTAAGTTTCGCTTAAAAAGACACGGTGAGACGTCTGCGTGCTTGATTGCAACTGTTCATCGCGACGGTTCATTCGCTTGTGAAACCGATCAAATCTATGAATATGCAGCAACTGATGATTTGCTTAAGTATCTTGTTGACGAAGATGAGAAGATGTCGGATAATACGGTTAGAATATAATCGGATAGGCGATGGAGTTCGCCATAACCGCCAATTTTGGCTGATGACTCCTGCTGACTTGTGATTGGATGATCGCGAGTTGGTAGGGGTTTTATTTTTGGTAAAATTTGCTTTTGATTGTTCAGATGCTTTTGATTTTTCTGATGTTGGAGGGGAAGGAATCATGAAGGATGTATTGGCAATTGCCATTGGCGGATTTGTAGGAGCGATTTTGCGTTATGTTGTCGGCTTGTGGGTTCCTCCCGTACAGTTGTTTCCATTGGGAACGTTGCTGATCAACTGGATTGGGTGTCTTTTTTTGGGGTGGTTTCTTACCATGACATTAAACAAGTGGAAAGTTCCGCCACATCTGAGGCTTGCCATTGGCACTGGCGTAACCGGCGCTTTTACAACATTTTCAACATTTTCAGTAGAAACGCTGCTATTGCTGAAAGCAAACCATGCGTTGCTGGCCTTGTCGTATGTGGCGGCAAGCGTGGCGGGAGGCGTATTGCTCGCTTGGATCGGATTTCGGCTGGCCAAGCTTGCGTAGTGCCGATTGTTCGTAATACACAGACTTCTGTTGCAGCAGCAATTCTGTAGATTTGCGAATAAAAAAAGACAGAAAGGAAGACATGAGACGTGTGGAGTATTCTCATTGTTGGTTTTGGCGGCATGTTTGGTGCAAATGCCCGACATTATCTTGGACGATTTGTCAATCTGCGCACACAAAGCAGTTTTCCCTGGGGAACCTGGGTGATCAATTTGTCAGGATCTTTACTCCTTGGACTTCTTTCCGCTTTGTTTCATTCCGGGAGTTTGCAAACATGGGCGTGGAGGCTTTTGGGTATTGGATTTTGTGGTGCATATACGACATTTTCCACATTTGGTTATGAAACGATCCAACTGTTGGAAAAAGGAAAGATCCGCGAGGCATTTCTGTATATCGTAAGCTCTGTCTGCCTCGCCGTCGGATGTGCATGGATTGGGTATCAGTTTGGTTAAATGCCCTTTCTGCTGAGCAAAAAGGGCATTTACGACGGGAGCAGGGAAGATAAGTCTTGCAGCATCCGGGCTGCAATCGCCTGATAACCGGCAGCGTTCGGATGAAAGTGATCTGCATATAGGAACTTGTCGCCGTTCGCTGCAAAGATGTCCAGCGTCGGTACAAGATACGTATTCGTATAGGATCGCAACAAGGTGGAAGTGCGCCCGTTCCAATCTTCTACTACGGCAGTTCCGGCAGCCCCGCCTTGCAATTGTAAAAATGGGTTGTAAAGACCCACCATGAGAATCGGTGCTTGCGAATTGTTGGCGCGCACGGTTTGTAAAATCGTATTGAGATTTTTTAAATAATGTTCTTCAGAAGCTTTTGTTTGTTCGATTGTCGGAATGGTAAAGTTTGCTACATTTCGAACCAGATCGTTGCCGCCGATCGAGAAAGTTATGATTTTGGCAGCAGCGACTTGTTTCTGAATGGCAGGATCTTTGATCTGGTGTACAAGCTGATCCGATACGAATCCATCCACGGCAATATTGTCGACAGTTGTCTGCAAGCCTTTTTTCTCCAGGGCTTGCTGCAAATCCCCGATATATCCAAGGCCCGTTTCATCGCCATAGCCTCTTGATAAGGAATCGCCCATCGCAAAAATCCGAATCGGCCCGTGCAGGATTGTACGGCTTGTTTGTACTTGTTTTTGCAGTTGCTTAGGCTGTGTTGTCAGCGCAGAGCGATGTGGCAGCGCGGAACGGCTCAGGGCAAGTCCTGTGCCTGCAGCCAACAGGACAGTGCAACAAACAGCCAAACAGCCGATTCCAAACCATTTTAAATCCCTTCCTTTCATCTTGTTCCCTCCTCGGGTATGATTATAGCATAATGAAATGGAGGGATTGTCGTGTGACAAAATCAGGAAATCCACCTGTTTTACAAGTTCACAGGCTTGGCAAGCGGATTGGCCGCCGAATGATCGTTCAAGATTTGTCATTTGATGTTTTTGCGGGAGAGATTTTTGGATTTTTAGGCCCCAATGGGGCGGGCAAGACGACTACCATTCGCATGCTTGTAGGTTTAATGAAACCATCCATTGGTTCGGTAACAATCGGCGGATTTGATCTGCAGAGAAATTATGTGCAGGCGATGGCGCATGTCGGGTGTATCGTAGAAAATCCAGAGTTGTATAAATTTTTGACGGGAAGAGAAAATCTTGAGCAATTTGCGCGGATGTCCGGAAGTGTCGATGACAAGCGAATCCGTGAAGTTGCACAACTTGTGGGACTGGAACACAGATTGGATGAGAAAGTCCGGACATACTCCCTGGGAATGAAGCAGCGGTTGGGAATTGCCCAGGCATTGTTGACGCGTCCCCAGTTGCTGATCCTGGACGAGCCTACAAATGGCCTGGACCCAAGCGGAATTCGGGAACTGCGGGAGTTTATCAAATATTTGGCGAAAAAAGCAGGGATGGCTGTTTTTGTCTCCAGTCATATTTTGAGCGAGATCGAGATGTTGTGCGATCGTGTGGCGATCCTTCATCATGGCAAAATCATTCGCGCCGGGACTGTACGGGAGCTTTTATATGGCTACGCACCACGGACGGAATGGGAAGTGTCAAATATCAAAACGGCTCAGTCTTTGCTGCAGCAATTCCTGATCGAGGAAGGGATTGCCGATTCCATGGAACGAATGATTTGCAATCCAAATGTTTTGATGGCTGATGCCGATCATCCACCCGCTGCGGAACGGCGAGATGGGAATGACATGGGAACCATTGTTTGTGCCATATCCGATGCATGGATCCCTCGTTTAAATGAATGGTTTGTAAGTCAAGGGATCGGAGTATACGCCATCCGAAAACGATCCGCCACGTTGGAGGAGTTATTTTTGGAAGTCACAGAAGAAGCGAATGGAGGGGAAGCGATTGGTGCAATTTCTCTATCTGATCGAAAATGAAGCGATTAAATTGAGTAAACGCAGACGCTTTCTCCTGGTCAATCTGATTGTGATTGTGTTAATTGCATTGTTTGCATATGGACAAAAACTTGCGGATGAACAGTTGTTTGCGAGAGTCGGAACAACACAATGGAAACCTGTCATCCGACAACAAATCTATGATTTGCAAAACCGGCAAAAAAGCTTATACATACCGGAGGAACGGAAAAAAACATACCAGGTGCAGGTGCAACAACTGCAATACGAATTGGATCATGATATCAATCCGCTGGCACCCGGCTCAGCGGCGTTTGTACGCATCTTCATGAATCTGAGCATTTCGCTGCTCTTGCCGTTGATCGTCGTCACGCTTGCAGCGGATTTGATTTCATCGGAGTGGGGAGAAGGAACGATCAAAGCACTTTTGACGCGGCCGATTGCCAGGTGGAAGATATTGCTGTCGAAGCTGCTTACGTTACTGTTGTATGTATCGTTATTGCTGATGACAATAGGCGTTTTGGCAACGGGGATCGGCAGTTTGTTTTTTGGCTGGGGCGGCTGGGACATGCCGGTGGCTACAGGGTTTCAAGTCATCAACGGCCAATTGGATACAAGTCAAGTCATGAATATCCCACAGTGGCAGTTTATAATGGAAAGCTATGGGCTTGGTTTTGTTGTGGCAATGTCCATTGGGCTTGTCACATGTGCCGTTTCGATTATCGTCCGGAATACGGCTGCAACGATGGGGATCCTATTGGCAGCCGTGATTGCCGGCAATATTTTAAGCCGACTCGCTTCTTCATGGGTGGCGGTGAAATATCTGTTTTCCGTCAATTTGGGTCTCACCGGGTATCTCTCCGGACAATTGCCGCCGATTGCAGGCATGTCCCTTCCTTTTTCCATTGGCGTTTTGGCTGTATGGTCGCTCCTTGCTCTGGTCGTCAGTTTTGTCGTGTTTATGCACAGGGACATCTTGGCATAATCGTTTGCCGATACAACCGCATTCCGTCATGGCTGATGGATTTGTTGTAAAATTGCTTTGGACAACTCCAGGCCGGCGTTGTATCCCATTCGCTTCAGCCGGTTGTTTTTGGCTGCCGACTCTACGATCATGGCGATGTTGCGCCCGGGCGACACGGGAATGATGATCTGGGGAACTTGTACACCCAAGATATCTACCGTATGTTCATCGATTCCCAGGCGATCGTATGGTTTGTCAGGCGCATACGGATCAAGATGAACGATCAAGTTGATTTTTTCCCGGGCACGGACATTACCGGCGCCGAACATCGTCTGCATATTTAAAATCCCAAGGCCTCGTACCTCTAATAAATGTTCTGTCAATTTTGCACCTTCTGCGTGCAATTCATCACCAATGCGTTTGATATCTACGCGGTCGTCTGCCACCAGTCGATGGCCGCGGTGGACCAATTCCAACGCCGTTTCACTTTTTCCGACCCCCGATTCACCTGTGATGAGCACGCCTACACCGTAAATTTCTACAAGCACGCCATGTTTTGAAACTTCAGGCGCAAACACATGCTCCAGCGTATTCAAGATTTGTCCGACGAGCCGTACTGTGGGGGCGTTTGATGTAAGGATCGGCAGCTTGTATTCGTTCCCTAATTGGATCCACTCAGGATCAGGTACAACCCCATGGCAAAACACATAACAAGGGGTTTCCTTCCCATATGACAACATCCGTTCAATCCTTTGATACCGTTCTATACTGGATAAATGCTGCAAATATAATGACTCTTGATTTCCAATCAACTGAATTCGCTCTGGACTAAACCCTTCAAAAAAACCGGTCAGTGTCAATCCGCAGCGGATGACATCAGCGCGATGAATCTTGCGTGTCAACCCATTTTCACCTGCAGCTACTTGAAACGAGAGATCTTTGACAAGATCGTGTACGATATATGTCATGGCAGAACGCCTACCTTTCTATACCCATTTTAATGAACTGATGCCAGAATGCAATACAATATGCAATACGAGCAATCGATTGGGAGCGGGATAATGAAAGTACGTTATGAACATGCTTTTCATAAACGAGCATGTGCAAAAGTTGTTGTACAATTCTCCACCATGTATGATACGATCCAAGTATTGTGAATGTTGGAATTCGAGGTGTGATATGTTAAGACAATTTGTCCCTGACTTGTTTGTAAAGTCGATCTTTGATATTGACTTGCAGGCTCTGCAGGCACGCGGCATAAAAGGCATTGTGACAGATTTGGACAATACATTGGTAGAATGGAATGCACCGGATGCCACGCCCAAACTGGTCCAATGGCTGGATCGGGTGAGAGAACACGGCTTTCAGGTGTGCATTGTTTCCAATAATGATGCGACACGTGTGGAATCGTTTGCGAAACCGCTTGGACTTCCCTGCATCGCAGATGCGAAAAAGCCGCGGCGCGGCGCTTTTGAACAGGCCCTGGCGATGATTGGCGCCAATCAGCATGATACGGTCATGATCGGCGATCAAATCTTTACGGACATTGCCGGCGGCAATCGTATGGGGATGTTCACCATATTAGTGGCGCCGATTTCTCAAGAAGAATGGATCGGTACTCGCTTTACGAGGAAAGTTGAACATGTTGTGCTGAATCTATTGCGCAAAAAGGGGTTGATTACGTGGCAGAGGTAACAAAGGAGGTGTGCATGGGGTGCGGGGCTGCTTTGCAGACGGAAGACACACACGCACCCGGCTATGTGCCAAGCCCTGTAATGGAACAAGAGGCGCCCATTTGCAGACGGTGTTTTCGCATTCAACATTATAATGAAATTTCGCCTGTTGCCATCGAAGAGCAGACCTTTCGGGACATTTTGAGCAGTATTGCGACAAAGCGCGCCGTTGTCGTACATGTCATCGACTTGTTTGATTTTCCAGGAAGCGTATTGCCTTCCTTGCATCGGTTTATTGGCAATCAGCCCTTGATTGTCGTAGCAAATAAAGTGGATATATTGCCAAAACAAACGTCTTTGGATCGGGTACGGGATTGGCTGCGGGATGAATTGCACCGTCTACATCTGGATCCGCAGGAGATTTGTCTGGTCAGCAGCAAAAAGCAAAAAGGAATCGGCGACATTCGGATTGCGTTGGAACGGTTGGCGAAACAAAGGGATGTCTACGTTGCAGGCGTATCGAATGTTGGCAAGTCCACATTGATCAATGCGTTGGTGTCATCGTTTGGCGAGCGGTCCTCCCTTTTGACAACTTCACGTTTTCCGGGCACAACACTGTCTGTTGTGGAAATTCCGATACCGGCTTTGAAAACAAAGCTTGTCGATACACCGGGGATCCTGACAACACACCGGATTTCGGATGTGATTTGTCCGGCTTGTTTAAAAGATGTCACACCCAACTCGGAAATCCGTCCGAAAATTTACCAGCTGCGCAACCGCCAAACGTTATTTCTCGGTGGACTTGCGCGCATTGATTTTGTAAGTGGCGCCGATCAATCCTTTGTTTGCTATGTTGCGAATTCCCTGCATGTGCATCGAACCAAATTGGAACAGGCAGATGACCTCTATGACCGCCATGTGGGTGAACTATTACGGCCGCCTTGCGGGAATTGCAGCGACTCGTTGCGTGATCTGGTGACACATTCCTTCTCCATGCCCAAAGCGGGGACCAGGGATGTTGTCATTTCGGGCATCGGATGGGTGGCTGTGAAAGGTCAAGGCGCAGAAATAAAAGTACATGTACCGAGAGGCATTGATGTGACGATTCGTAAAACATTGCTGTAATCCGATCGTTGCATGATCATGGCAGTGGAAAGACCCTCCTAAAACCTTGTCTGCGTTTAAGAATATATTTGAATTTGCCGCATATTCTGTAGTATCTAGGTGAGGAGGGATTCAATGTACGGTCATGCAGTCAATCCGGTCAATGAATCGACAAACAAACGAGTTATCGTACATACGATGAATCAAAACATGAAAGGCAAACAAATGACGGTCGAGGATTTTATTGAAAGAATCCGGAAAGAAGTAGCTGTGGTACGCAATCATTACCCTGAGCTTGAAGGATATACGCTATACGATTTGCGTTTGAAATTTCCCGAGGGACAGGTTGAATTGAATATGGAATTCAGGCGATAGGCCCTTTCAGGACTTATCGCTTTTTTGTTGCATTTTTTTGAATTATCTAGTACTGTTCAAATAAAATCGTACGTTGTGAGAAATGGGAGAGAAATCGTAGTGGCAGGAATGGAGCAACAGCAAAAAGCAGAAGAATCAATTTTGGTTGGAGTGTTTGGCTATCCCGTGCATCATTCCAAATCGCCGGTGATGCATAATGCGGCATTTCGTTCGTTAGGCATCGACGGATATTATCAGAGATTCAATATTTTGCCGGAAAAATTGGGAGACGCGGTCAAAGCGGTTCGCATGCTGCAATTTCGCGGTGTTAACGTCACAATTCCGCATAAAGTAGCGATTATAAAATATCTGGATGACATCACAAGAGAAGCTGAATTAATTGGCGCGGTCAATACAATTGTACATGAGGACGGCCGCTTAATCGGGACAAATACGGATGGAATCGGGTATGTACAATCCTTGCGGGAAGAGATAGACATCGATCTCAATCGTGCACATGTCTTGGTGCTGGGTGCGGGCGGGGCCGCTCGCGCAATCGCTACGCAATTGGCGCTTTCCGGTGTACATGCAATCTGTATTACCAATCGAACATTTGAAAAAGCGGAAGAATTGGCTCGTGTGATTGGGAAGATTCAACCAAACACCTATGCTCTTCCCATGTCTGAGCTATTTGCGCGGATGAAAGATTTTACGATCGTAATCAATACAACGTCTGTCGGCATGTCTCCGAATTCGGATGAATCGCCATTGCCTGCCGACTATTTGCCGGAACATCTGATTGTCAGTGATTTGGTCTATAATCCACGGCAAACCCGCCTGCTGCAGTTGGCAGAAAAGCGAGGATGTCAGGTTCACGGGGGCATTGGAATGCTGGTATACCAAGGCGCGGAAGCATTTCGTCTATGGACTGGCATGGAGCCGCCGATTGCGGTTATGTGGGATGCATTGCTGCAATCCCTCTGATTTTTATTCTTTTTTTTCCGCATGTGCTATACTATAGCATGACAAAGCAGGCAGAATGAAAGGCGGAATGAATTCTTTGTTAACAGGCAAACAAAAACGATACTTGCGTTCGATGGCACACCATTTGACTCCTATTTTTCAGGTCGGGAAAGGTGGAGTCAGTGAAAACATGCTGGAACAGTTGGACGCTGCTTTAGAAGCGAATGAACTTATCAAAATTTCGATTTTGCAGAATTGCGAAGAAGACAAGGATACGGTTGCTGCCGAATTGGCGGAAGGAACGGAAGCGGAATTGGTTCAGCTAATCGGCAAGACAGTGGTTCTCTATAGGGAATCCGAGGAGCGGAAACAAATCGAACTGCCTCGATAAGTGCGTGTTCAAAAAGTGGTTAAGTAAGACACTAGGAGTGCGAAGCCGAAGCACGAAAAGGGACGGAGTGTACGTGTTTGGTACATGAGTAAGCCTTTTGGGGATTCGGCAAAGCAATCCGCCGTGGAGTTTTGACTACTTTTTGAACATCCTTTATAAGTATTGACAGCAAAAGGAAAGTGTTTTGTATATGCGTACCGGAGTCTATGGAGGAACGTTTGACCCGATTCACATTGGGCATTTGATTATGGCCACACTGGCCAGGGAGGAACTGGAACTCGATCAAGTCCTATGGATTCCGGCATACCGTCCTCCGCACAAAGATGAACAATCCAACCAACCTCTTTCCTCCTATGATCATCGGTTGCGGATGGTTGAGCTGGCAATCGCGGATCGGCCGTATTTTTCTCTTTCAACAATCGAAGGTGAAAAGGACGGGCCGTCCTATACCTATGATACGTTAAAACAATTACAAGCCCGTCGATCCGATACCTATTTGTTTTTATGCGGAGCTGATAGTCTTGCAACGATTGACACTTGGCATCGGGCTCGCGATTTGATGCAGGAGTTTACTCTTGGTGTTTTTCAAAGGCAAGAGTACCAAGCGCAAGATGTGAAGAGGAAATTGGAAACGCTTGGATTTTATTTTGAAAATGTCAGATGGTTGGACACTCCGGTGTTTGATGTATCTTCGACTTGGCTGCGTCAACGATTGCGAATGGGATTGGGGGTTGCAGACCTGATTCCCCATTCCGTTTATAATTATATAAAGGAGCATGGACTTTATGTCTGAAGCCGAGATTCGAGAGCGCATCCGAAATGCATTGAGTCCATATCGATTCCAGCACGTCGAGGGTGTTGTGCAAACAGCGGAACGATTGTCGATTCAGTATGGAGTAGATGCGAAACAGGCGAGACTGGCGGCGTGGCTGCACGATTTTGCACGGGAATGGCCGCCGGAGAAATTGCAAGCATATAGCAAACCGTTGCAGTTGCCGGAAGAATACCGAAGCATGCCGGAATTGCTGCATGGACCGATTGTCGCTCATTACCTGGAAGAATGGTTTCAAATCCGGGACGAAGAGATTGCCAATGCCATCTATTATCACACGACTGGCCGCCCGCAAATGAGCATATTTGAAAAAGTGATTTGTCTGGCGGATGCGATTGAGCCAGGGCGTGTGTATCCCGGTGTTGAAGAATGCAGAATCCTGGCACAAGAAAGTCTGGAACATGCGTTAGCCGTTCAATTTGATGGAACGATTCGGTTTTTATTAGATCGCAAAAAGGAAATACTACCGTTGACGGTGGCAGCACGCAATGAGTTTTGGCGGCAAGTTGGGGTCATGCAGGAGAACCGGCGATAATTTTTTGAATATACTACAAGAAAGTGTACAAAATCCCTTTGTACACGATTTGGGAGGCGTGTGAATGAGCACAAAGGTGATGGAAGTTGCAAAATTGGCAGCGGATGCGGCTGCAGACAAAAAAGCACGAGACGTGGTAATTCTGGACATTCATGGATTGTCTGTCATTGCGGATTATTTTGTCATATGTAGCGGCAACTCCAACACTCAAGTTCAAGCGATCGCCAAAGAGGTTCGCGAAAAATTAGGGAAACAAAATATACCATGTAAAGGCGCCGAAGGTTTGGATGAAGCAAAATGGGTCTTGCTCGATTTCGGTGATGTTGTCGTCCACGTTTTCCGCCAAGAGGAACGGGAATTCTATAATCTGGAACGGCTCTGGGCAGATGCCCAACTTGTCATGCAGGTATAAAACAATCGCAACAGAATCAAATAACGAATCATAACCAAATAACGAATCGGATTGGGTTTGAACACACATGAATGCATATCATATATTTGCTCGTTTTTATGATGAAATGATGGCAGATGCACCGTATGAAAAATGGCAGACTTTCTTTATGGAAGCAATCCGCCGCTATTCGCTGCAAGCGCAGAAAATTGCCGACATCGGTTGTGGAACAGGGAAGCTCTCCCTGTTTTTTGCTGATCAGGGATATGAAGTGTATGCAATGGATCCGTCTCCCCTCATGTTGCTGCAACTGGATCAGAAACTCACGGGGAAGTTGCGCAATCAGATCCATTTGTGTGAAATGGGGGCGGCCGAACTCGAATTGCCGCAGACTGTCGACATGGCAGTGTCCTTTTGTGATTCTCTCAATTATATCGTAGACGAACGGGAATTAGCCCGTGCATTTCGCAAGATTCATTCAGCATTAACAGATGGCGGCATGGTTCTTTTTGATCTTCATACACCGTACAAGATCGCGGAACTTTATGGCGACTCTCTGTATTTTGACGAATGTGAAGAATATACGTACATTTGGGAAACGCATAAGGATCCGGAACAGCAAGTCATTGAACATGATTTGGTGTTTTTCGTAAAGGAAGCAAACGGTCTTTATCAAAGGTTCGACGAGTCACATCGACAGCGGGCCTATGACCACCTGTTCATCAAAACATTGCTTATACAAGCCGGGTTTAGTGAGATCGAATGTTTTGCCGATTTTACGTGGGAGCAGGTGTCGGAACAAACGGAACGCTATTTTTTCATCGCGAGGAAGCGTTGGGAAGAAACGTCAGATAGAAGCTGCGACGGGCAGCAGCGGAAAACAATAGCAGAAAAATAAACAATGGCAGGAATATGAAAAACCCTTGCACAGAATGGATTGTGCAAAGGGTTTTTATTGATCCGATATTTGATTGATATCTGTAAGTTGAAGATGCAAATCACTAAATTCTTTCAGACAGTGCGGATGTTCTTCAAAAAACAAGACAAGACTTTTGAGGGCATTCATTGTACTTGGACTCACATGGTGTTCGATACCTTCCACGTCTTTTTGTATGGCTTCCTCGCTAACACCAAGCATGCGCAAAAATTGCTCCAGCATTTTGTGCCGCTGCTTCATTGTCTTGCCCAACTGTTCTCCGCGTGGCGTCAACACAATTCCCCGATATTTTTCATATGTAACAAAGTTTTTTTCGTCCAGTTTTTGAATCATTTTCGTAACGGAAGATGGTTGTACATCCAGCGATGAAGCGATATCCGATACCCGCGCATAGCCTTTTTCCTTCATCAATTCATAAATCTTCTCAAGGTAATCCTCCATGCTCGGTGTAATCATGCAACTTCCTCGCTTTCTTCGCTCTTAGCTATTGTACTATGCTTCTGAAAAAGGAGCAAACCTATGTTATCATGTTATGCTACATCCGTCTATATACTTCTTCTCAATTGTAAAAAAGGAACTTTCCGCCAAAAGTCGAAAGTGTTATAGAGGGGTGAGAGGAAATGCAAACATTGACGCGGCGTGAACGATGGTTGATTAGTCTGGCGCTTTTCATCGTTTTTGGAATTGGGGTTATATATGCATACACCCATCGGCAGCAGGATCAAGGGAATTCGTCTTCGATTCCACAACAGTATGGAGCCAAAAAAACGAACAGCAAATATTCATATGACCAAAATGTCAATGGTTCAAGTACGGCATTCAAACAAGCAGCGATAAAAGTCGATGTCAAAGGTGCGGTAAACCAGCCGGGATTGTATACATTGCCCACTGGCTCAAGGGTGGCGGATGCGATCCAGGCAGCCGGCGGATTAAACACACATGCAGATACAGAAACCGTCAATTTGGCAACCGCATTAGTGGACGGGGATGAAGTCAATGTTCCGGCGATTCCGGTACCTGCAAACAAATCGACAGCGGCTGGCACCAAGAAAATCAATATCAATACAGCCACTGCGGAAGAATTGGATACACTTTCCGGAATCGGGCCGACACGGGCAAAAGAAATTGTTCAATATAGATTGCAACATGGGCTTTTTTTAAAGGCCGAAGATCTGTTAAACATTGAAGGATTTGGCGTGAAATTGTTGGACAAGATCAAGGATCAAATCACGGTTCATTGATGAGTCATTGACTCTATTTCCCAGAATGGCTTCTTTCGAAATCGGACAATTTATTAGAGGGTTGACAAACCACATTCGAAAGGGGAAACGATCTATGACAGTAGGTATCAAAATGCATCAAACGTTGGCGCAGTGTGAGTCGGTTGTCAGCAGCTTTAAAACATTTGCACTGGATACGGAGAATCAAAATGCGAAACAGATGTATTCCCAATTAGCACAGACCATGGAGCAACAAATCGTGAACCCTTTGCGGAATCGTGTCAATCAACTCGAACAAGAAGAGCCCACATATAAAGTGTACCAGCAAAATATGCAACAAAGTCCTGGAACACAAGGTGCAGCCAATTCTATGATGGGCTCCCCTTCTTCCGCTCAACAAAAAGGGCAGAAGAAGTAACGATGGCAAAAGGGCTGCTTGTCCCATTGGCAGCCCTTTTGCTCTTCCTGTTATGTATGATTGTTCAGCTTGTCATTGATTGATGACAGATTTGGCTCCTACATAGCGGCTTTGCCAATAATACGGGTTGTCGATAGAATCAATTTGGACTTTTTCACTTGCTGCATGGATAAAATTTCCACCCCCCAAATAAATGCCGACATGGGAAGCGCCGGATCCGTACGTGTTAAAAAATACGAGGTCGCCAGGTTTTAACGCAGATTTATCAATCGATGTTCCGTTGTTGTACTGGTCTTCTGACGTTCGAGGCAGATCAATTCCAATCTGTGAGAAAACGTATTTTGTAAAACCGGAACAGTCAAACCCGCTTGGGGATGTTCCGCCCCACGCATAAGGTGTACCCTCAAGTCCTTTAGCGATTTGAATGATTTTTGTGCGTACATCTGATGTTCGCGTTTCTGAAATTCCAGCTTTCTTCAACGCTTTCAGTATTTCACCTTCCGTTGTCTTTCCTACTTTTTCGGCTTCATTTAAATCGTGATCTTTTTTAAAAGCCAATACTGCCTGTTTCGTAATATTTCCAAAGTATTCGGTGGTGTCTTCCGTACTCGGAAAATATCCCAGATCTTTTAACTGTTGCTGTAAAACAGTAACTTCAGGTCCTGTGGAACCATATTGCAATACAGTGTTACCGAGGGTGTCGGCAAATGCGGCAGAGGGCAAGATTGCTGCAGATGCAACAGTTCCTAGAAAAACACAAGATGCCAAAACTTTCCGTAACAAAATAAAGCTCCTTTCAGTGCCTCCGAGGTTAGTTGACGGGTTTGGGAAGAAAGGTAGCCCATCACAACATGTGATTCACCCCAAAAAGAATCCCCCGTACTGCCAAATAAGTAAAACAATTACAAACTTTGTGCAGATTCGGCAAATTTTTAGTTTTTTTTTATATTCTATCAAACTACCAACAGTTTGAATAGCAACTTTTGCTAGATTTTTGTCTATTTTTCATTACAATTCTGTTACAAAAGAGGGGAAAATCGCGATGAATGCAAAAATTAGTCGCTCATTGTTGGTTATTGCCATTACAAGTCTGAGCGGGATGTCCTTAGGTTTGATTGCAGCGAGTACCCGTTTTTGGATCATGAACGCTTGCTTGTGGGGAGTATCTGTATTATTTTCATTTGTTCAAACACGAATCAGGAGAAATCGATACAAACATTCGATACAACCACCCGACTATTCACTGCACGTACTTCTTTTTTTGTTCGTTTTGTCCGGCTGGAAATCCTATCTTGCTTTATCCACAGAGGAGTCATTGATTCACACAGCACCAATTAAAAGTGGCAAAAGTGGACGTCAGGTAGAATGGATGAGCATCCAGGTGGATAGCCAGCCAATGTATACAAAGCGCCCGACTTGGCGGCAAGTTCCTGTGAAGATTGTATCCAAGCATGGAGAACCTGCCATTTTCTTATTCCAGCCAGCGGAGATCCAACGACAGACGGAACGATCTTCCATGGCTCCGCTTCAGCGGGGAGACGCCATTTCCGGATATTTTTTTGTAAAAAAGGCAACTCCTCAAGGGAAGTCATTGCAAATGCCAGATATATGGAGACGTGTACATGAGTTAACACGGCCTCAATATATTGTATCTGCACCGTCTCGGCCGATTTCTTCCAGAGAATTGCAATCATCCCCATGGCAAATCGCTTCAAAACGGCCCGCTGTCCGACAGAAAATCCTGAACATTCTTTATGAAAAATTGCGAAACGTACTGCCGGAAGAAGATGTATCCTTTGTATTTGGATTGATGTTCGGAGATACCCATGGGATCCGTCCGGATGTAAAACAATCCTTTACAATTCTGGGTATTTCCCATATTTTAGCTGTCTCCGGAATGAATATCGAATTATTGATATGCCCGTTGCAATGGACATTCCGTTTTTTTCGCATACCGTTTCGCGCATCGAACGCATTGACCTGTGTTCTCATTACCTGTTTTGGCTGGTTGGCGGATGGGGGCGCTTCTGTCATGCGTGCAGTTTTGGCAGGAAATATAAAATTGATTGGGGATATTTGCAACAGAAAATCAGATCCTCTTACAGCACTTGCATGTTCAAGTCTTGTTTGTACATGGTTGAACCCTTTTTCCATTGCTGATCTAAGTTTTGAATTTTCCTTTATGGCTTCATTATTTTTAATTTTGTTTTCATCAAGCTTTCAAAAACGATTCATGAACATACCACTGCTGCGGCACATGAATATGGAGATATACTGCGCCGCTACTGCTGCTACCATTCCGATCCAATTGTATGTATTTAAACAATGGTCACCCTATTCGGTTCTTGCAAATCTTCTTTATGAGCCATTGATTCCCCTTGTCATGATAGCCATCTTGATTTTGCTTGCGACATCTCTTGTATTGCCGCCTATTGCCTATGGAATGGGCTTTATCCTGCATCCGCTCTTGTGGATTCTCGATGTGCCGCCTGTATGGTTCATGAATCATGCAGGAATCTATATCGTTTCTTTCAATCAACAGGAAGTAACCTGGTCTTTGGGGATTTATGCGCTTGCCGCTGCATGGCTCATTTATGAAGACAGGCCGTTTTTGTTTTTGTATAGAAAAAGAAAACAAGGACACGATACTAGATGAACCTGACTCTATCTTGGTATTGGAGAATTTTGCATGCCGTCATTGTTGAGAAATTTGTTTCGATATACGCAAATTTCGTTAGTTATTTTACAAATTACTTTTGGCTGTGCTTGGAATTTGGAGCATGCCGGGAAGTTTCTTCTTTCATCGGAGACTGAAAATGAAAATGGGAATAAAAATGAAAATTTACCGAAAGTGGTTCCCAATACATCGAACCCCGTTCATAAATTATGAGCAAATCTTCAAAAGTGGAAAAACTTCGTCAACTCCGTCGCGGAATTGTTTAACCACTTTTGCACACACATTTTTCAATTAAACACACATCATGAAAGTATATTTTTGAAAAAAATGTGACAAAAGTTTGTGAAAAAAGGAACTTTTTAAGGTTTGTTTCTCTATACTATGAGTAAGAATTGCAAATCGTCAATGGTACCGCAAATCGACAAGGAAGGAAAAATGAAGACACTCGGAGTGTGCATGGCATGCGCCATAGAGCAAACACTACAGATGGCAGGCTAGGGAACTGACAACTGTACCTTTTTACCAGGTATCGACGATGCAGGGTGGGGGAGGAAACGCAAATGGCGAAAATAGTAATTTTAGGCGCAGGGTATGGAGGGTTGCTTGCTGCTGTATATTTGCAAAAAGCGGGAGAACCCTTTGCGATTATTAATAAGCATACCTACCATCACTTTACAACATTGCTCCATGAAGCGGCCGGCGGAAGAAATGATGTTGACGAATATGCGGTGCAACTGTCGGAGATTTTGCCTGCACCGACTTCCGAGGTGATTAAAGCGGAAGTTTCCGAGATCAGGCCGACTGAAAATCAAGTGCTCACAAACCAAGGAACGCATACGTATGATTACTTGATTTTTGCACTGGGAAATGCGCCGGAATTCTTTGGCATACCAGGATTAGCCGAGCATAGCTTTCTGCTAAGAAGCTTGAATACGGCAAAAGAAATTCGACAACATATTGAACAACAGTTTGCCAGTTATAAAGAAGATGAAGATCCGACAAAACTTCGAGTCATCGTCGGAGGTGCGGGCCTGACGGGAATCGAATTGGTCGGTGAGCTTGTCGACTGGATTCCCGAGTTGTGTTCCAAATATGCAGTGCCAAAAGATGAAGTGGAAATCATCAATTTGGAAGCGGCCCCGGTGATCCTGCCAATGTTAAATGAAAAATTGCAGCATGTTGCGTATGATGTGCTGACCAAAAAAGGTGCCGATATTCGTACAAATACGAAAATTGTTCGCGTTGGAAAAGATGTGGTCGAATTGGCATCTGGCGAATCCATTGAGGCAAAAACGATTATTTGGACAGGGGGTGTGCGAGCAAATCCCCTTGTTGCCCAAAGTGGTTTTCAGGCAGATAATCGTGGACGGGCAAAAATTAATCAATTTCTGCAGTCAGTCGATTTTGAAAATGTATTTGTCATCGGCGACAGTGCGGTGTTTATCGGCGAGAATGGCAAGCCGTATCCGCCGACAGCGCAAATTGCAAGTCAGATGGGAGAAAAAGCGGCAGAAAATATTTGTAATCTTATCCAGGGAAAACCCCTTAGCCCATTCACTCCGAACCTGAAAGGCACGCTGGCTTCTCTTGGAAGAGATCTTGGAGTCGGGGATGTAGCAGGTATGAAAGCCTCGGGAATTCCTGCCGCTTTATTGAAGGAATTTACCAAGGTGAAATATTTATACTCTCTTGGCGGCTTGAAAATGGTTTCGCAAAAACGCGGACAATGGTCAAGACATTAGGCCAACAGCAAACCGTTGAGAAACAAAAACGTCAAAAGCAAATTTCTCCAAGGATCCGTTTGCCATGAAGGCAAGCGGATTTTTTTGCAACTCATTTTATTGGTCTTTTATTGTTCTGTACATATACTGGCGATTTTAGTACCATTATTTCTAAGTATAGGATGTTCAAAGAGCAGTCAAAACTCCACGTGTCTTGCTTAACCACTTTTTGAACACGCACGAATAGGAAGCATCCGTATTTATGAATGGAATTTCGGTTGGAAGTAGGTATTTGTTTTGGCTATGCATTTTCATGATCTATGGAAAACGATTCAACAAAAGAATAAAGAAATTGCCCCTATCTATTTGCTGTACGGAACAGAGACCGGATTTATGCATAAAGTGATTTCTGCCATTCAAAAACGCTTATTTGGCGAAGAGACAACGGAACTGCTCGCAAGCAAATTTGATTATGAGGATACTGCCATTCAGTCGATTCTTTTGGAAGCGGAGACTCTTCCCTTTTTCGGGGAACGCCGGTTGATCGTTGTCGATCGGTTTTCTGCCGTTACTGCACAAAAACAGTCCACTCTCGATCATCACCTGGATGAATTGCTGCGTTATTTGGACAATCCTTCCCCTTATACGGTACTTGTGTTATTGGCGCATACGGAAAAGTTGGATGAACGGAAAAAAATCAGCAAAAAATTTCTCGCGAATGCAATCGTATGCTCGTGCCAACCGATGAAGATGGACGAATGCAAAGAATGGGTGATGGAGTATTGTCGCCAAGAGCATGTGAATATTTCAAAGGAGACGACAGAAACCCTGGTGCAATACGCCGGTACAGACATTACAGCACTCGAACATGAATTGGAAAAAATGATTTTGTACGCAGCGGATACCAAAACAATCGCAGAGAGTGACTTGTTGAATCTTGTTTCGAAGTCGGCAGAGCAAAACATCTTTACGTTTATCGATCATCTGGTTCGGCTGCGATTGGAAAAAGCCTGGGAAGCGCTGCATGATTTGCTGCTGCGAAAGGAAGCGCCGATCTACCTTTTATTTATGATCGCGAGACAGTATCGCCTGATATTGCAAACCATGCTGCAATCGGAACGGGGATATTCCCAGCAGCAGATTGCGTCTCAATTGGGCGTCCATCCATATGGTGTGAAAATCGCCTATGAACAAGGCAAAACATACCGAAAAAAGCAGTTGGAGTGCGTTTTATCCCAGTTGGCGGAGATCGATTACCGGATCAAAACCGGCAAAGAACAAGATCGCATGGCATTGGAACGATTTATTTTACTTTTGCCTCAGCTTTTGCATCGCGATGCAAGATGAAAGAAAAAAGTCAGAAAAAAAGCGACCCGTAAAGGTCGCTTTTAAGCACTTACAACAGTCGCTTGATTGAATTTCTTTGTCATGCGGGATTTTTTGCGGGCAGCCGCATTGCGATGCAAAATTCCTTTTGATACTGCTTTATCAATGGTGCGGAGAGCACTCTTAAGTGTAGCCTGAGCCAACTCGACATCATTTGCCGTAACAGCAGCTTCAAACTTCTTGATGGATGTACGAAGCGCTGATTTTGCAGAAGCATTGCGCAATCTGCGAGTTTCACTAATTCTCACACGTTTTTCTGCAGATTTGATATTTGGCACGGAACGTCACCTCCTTAAAAAACAGGTCATAGGAGTCCTGTTAATAACACAATGGGTATTTTATCATGTGGAACAAGCAAATGCAATGCCGATGTGTGCAAAGATTGCTAAAAAATACGAATCCAAGTATTTCATGCATAATTGTAGATACATCTGGCAGTCTAAAACTATTGACTAGACAAAGGAGGACCGGAAGATGAGGTGGCAACATCAGCATTTACATAGGAATCGCTATCGAAAGGATCGCAATGATTCATCACCACCCCCTTCCAATATGAGCGTTCGTACAGACTTGGCCCTTGAAGCGCATCAATTGGCAAAGGCAGTGACACCGGAATTTTCGGGAGTGGAGACGGAGGAAAAGGAAGACAATGGCATTCGGATCACCCGCATGCATATCCGGAGTGCGCTCGCGGCAAAACAGATCGGAAAACAAAAAGGCCATTATTCCACGTTGGAAATCCCGGGACTGCGGCAAAAAGATCCGGAGTTGCAGCGCCGGGTTGCCGTTGCTTTTGCAGAAGAATTGTCCCGGTTTTTACATATTTCCAAAGACTCAACCGTCCTTGTTGCAGGCCTTGGAAATTGGAATGTGACACCAGATGCACTGGGACCCTTGGTAGTGGAAAATGTTTTTGTGACACGGCATTTGTTTCAACATATGCCGGAAGTTGTGGAAGAAGGATTTCAACCATTAGCTGCCATCTCACCTGGAGTATTAGGAATTACAGGGATTGAAACGAGCGAAATCATTCGCGGAATAGTTGAAAAGACAAAACCTGATCTTGTCATCGCGATCGATGCGCTTGCTTCCCGCTCTCTGGAACGGGTGAATACAACCATTCAAATTGCGGATACAGGCATTCACCCAGGTTCGGGTGTGGGGAACCGCAGACAAGCGTTAAACAAAGAAACATTGGGAATTCCGGTAATTGCCGTTGGCGTTCCAACTGTTGTAGATGCGGTAACAATTGTCCATGATACGATGAATTTGCTGATGGGTCGTTTGAATGCGGAAGTGCCAGGCAACGCAATGGGACAAATGTTAGGAAATTTTAATGAACATGAGAAACGGCAGTTGATTTTTGAACTTTTGCAGCCCATGGGCCAAAATCTCATCGTCACACCGAAAGAAGTGGATGAATTTGTGGAAGATGTGGCAAATATTTTGGCAAACGGCGTCAATATTGCCATTCATCCTGCCATTACAAGCGAAAACGTTGAAATGTACACACATTAAATAAAAAAATGAAAAGGTCAAAAAAGGTCGCGAAAGCCAATCGTGACCTTTAAATATGTTTGCCGTCAGCAAAGCAATTGGGAGAATCTATTCCTTTTCCAAACAGAAATGCAAAGAATGATAGATTTTGATGTCATACGTCCTTCAAAACTAGCATATCTATTACTAGTCATCAAATGTAACAGCAATCAGATACGATCGATCCGGAAACGCGAAGAATACTGGAATCATTACACTGCTCTTTGACAGAATTTGCGGTCAATTCCCAAACGGTGAAAATCGGAAAAGGAGTGACAAACATGCATAAGCATGTGTTTCGTACGTATACGCTGCAAATCAACAGCAAAAAATCCCGAAAAATCATTACAAGCCTCGCCTGGTTTGTCGCCATTGTTTTTGTCGTTACAGGCTTGCTCGTGAGCCGATCGACGCTTCTGGAGAAAACCCAAAGAGAAACATTGACTGCAAGTGCCGGAGCGGATGCAGGCTTGTCGTCACATCCGTCCGACAACGGAAATGGCCTGGCGACAGAATCTTTACGTCCAACATTTTTTTCCTATCTCATGTATCTTATGACAGATATCAATTTTCACGATGTAAGCAGTTTATTAAATTGGCAAATTCCCATGATGAACGTCAGTCAGGTACAGTTGATTTCCGGCGGCGCGGACAAACCAGGACAAGGATCATTCGTGCCGCCCAAAGAAACAGATCCAACCCAATCTGCTTCAATGAGTCGTACGATGCAAGAACATGCAGCAAACACCAAGCCTGCGGGTGGGACAAGCACTGCAAACACCGCCGCAACGACGGATCAAAATCCAGAGGTGTATATCTACCATACGCATAATCGGGAAGCCTATCTGCCGGAATTGCATGGAGTCACACAACCGGATGATGCTTACGATGCAAAAATCAATATTACCCGTTACGGAGATACTCTTGTACAAGATCTGAAACAATTGGGCGTATCATCGATTCATACAACAAATGACTATTGGACGATGGGACCCTACTGGAATGCTTATAAATATTCGAGACAAACGGTTAAACAGGTATTAAAACAACACCCTGGGTTAAAAATGATATTAGATATTCATAGAGATTCGGAACCAAAATCGGTTACGACAACGATTGTCAAAGGTGCCCCAACGGCGGGAATCTATTTTATTATCGGCGGAATGAATCCGCATCATGATGAAAATGAGCGCTTGGCGAACGCATTGAAAAATCAAATGGATCAGGAATATCCTGGTTTGTGCAGGGGTATATGGAGAAAGACTTCTACACAGTATGATACGATTTATAACCAGGATTTAAGTCCGAACAGCGTGTTGATTGAAATCGGCGGACCCTATAATACGCCGGATGAATTAAATCGGGCGGTTGATGATTTGTCGCACGTGATTGCAGACGTATTAAAAAAAGAGAAGTAGATTGAGGAAAGGAGAAGCAGAGGGATGCTGGTACGGGAACGCTGTCAAAATGCTCTCATGCTAGTCGGTTTAAGTATCTTGCTCGGATTTGTATGTGTGATCGGATATCAAACCGTTATGAAAGGCATCCATCATGTGGTAGCTGTGCAGGCGGGTTTGACAGCGGCAGATGCCGGAGGGCCGAACAGAGCCTTGCAATCCAGCCGATCGGCAAGCCTGTCCCGCGGAACTTCGTCACAGAACATGCAAGCAGCCCAGGAAGCCGTTGTCGCGATGGCGCCTGTACGTGCTCAAGATATTATTAAAGGAAAAACAAAAGAGAAACATACAAAAATAAATTCCCAAGAATATAATAATCAAACGAATCAGCAAACGAATCGGCGAATACAAAGTTCCGCTCCCAATTCTTCCAACCTGGCGAACGCCTCGCCGACATCCAAGATTACAACCGGAACATTTGTAGAGCGAACGGGAATCGGTGTTGGCATTCTGATCAAAAAAGGCGCCCGTTCGATGTTTGACAGTCTTACAAAAGTTTTGGAAACGACAAAAGTCAAATAAAAAACAAAAGGCATCTGCCTAAAGGAAATCTGTAGACAAAAGGAGTAAATACCCTCGCCTTATTGCGGGGGTATATGTGCGATGCTATAATAGTGGACAGCATTTGAACGGCTTTGAAAGGGGAAGTCGCATGGACGCTAGAGAGCGGCAAAAACGTATTCGGAATTTTTGCATCATTGCACATATCGATCATGGGAAATCAACTCTGGCAGACAGGATCTTGGAATATACAGGTGCAATCACGAGCAGGGAAATGCAAGAGCAAGTATTGGACCAAATGGATCTGGAACGGGAACGCGGCATTACGATCAAATTACAGGCGGTGCGGCTCAACTATCGGGCGAGAGACGGTCAAGATTATATCCTGAATCTGATTGATACACCGGGACATGTGGACTTTACCTATGAAGTATCCCGCAGCCTTGCGGCATGTGAAGGCGCTTTGCTAGTCGTGGACGCTGCACAGGGAATCGAGGCGCAAACACTGGCCAACGTGTATCTGGCATTGGAAAATGATCTGGAAATTTTGCCTGTCGTTAACAAAATTGATCTGCCAAGTGCCGAGCCTGAGCGGGTAAAGCAAGAAATTGAAGATATTATTGGTTTGGATGCCAGCGATGCGGTACTTGCATCAGCGAAAGCAGGGATTGGGATTGAAGATATTTTAGAGCAAATCTGTGCAAAAGTGCCGGCGCCGACCGGTGATCCGGATGCACCATTGCAAGCTCTCATCTTTGATTCCCACTATGATCCGTACAAAGGTGTAATCGTATATGTTCGTGTGCTGAATGGTTCCATACGTCCCGGGATGACGATCAAAATGATGGCGACACAGTCATCCTTCGAGGTGATTGAAGTTGGCGCATTCCGTCCGAAGCCGACATCCATTGATCAATTGACGGTAGGCGATGTGGGGTTCATCGTTGCGGGAATCAAGAATGTAAGAGATACGCGAGTGGGCGATACGGTGACGGATGCGGCTCGTCCTGCGGCAGAGCCGCTGCCTGGCTATCGGAAAATCAATCCGATGGTATTTTGCGGTTTATACCCGGTTGACACGAATGATTACAAGGATTTGCGGGAAGCACTGGAAAAACTCGAATTGAATGATGCAGCGCTCAAGTACGAACCGGAGACAAGTTCTGCGTTGGGCTTTGGTTTCCGCTGCGGCTTTTTGGGACTTTTGCATATGGAAATTATCCAGGAGCGACTGGAGCGGGAGTATGGATTGACGTTGATTACAACGGCGCCGAGCGTCATTTACCATGTGCATACGACAAACGGAGAAATCGTGCAAATTGACAATCCCAGCTTGATGCCGCCGCAAGATCGAGTCGATCATGTGGAAGAGCCATATGTCAAGGCGTCCGTGATCGTTCCTCGCGATTTTGTTGGCACTGTCATGGAGCTGTGTCAGGAAAAGCGCGGAACCTATGTGGATATGAAATATCTCGACGAGACGCGTGTAACGTTAATTTATGAATTGCCTTTGACGGAGATCGTGTATGATTTCTTTGACCGTCTGAAGTCCAGTACAAAAGGATATGCCTCTTTTGACTATGAAATGATCGGTTACCGGGAATCCAAGCTGGTCAAGATGGATATTTTATTGAATGGTGAAATCGTCGATGCGCTGTCGTTTATTGTACATCGGGATAAAGCATACCAGCGTGGCCGTCAGCTTTGTGAAAAGCTCAAAGACTTGATCCCGCGACAAATGTTTGAAGTGCCTGTACAAGCAGCTATCGGCAATAAAGTTGTGGCGAGAGAATCGATTAAGGCGATTCGCAAAAACGTTTTGGCGAAATGTTATGGCGGTGACATTACCAGAAAACGAAAGTTGTTGGAAAAGCAAAAAGAAGGGAAAAAACGGATGAAGCAAGTAGGGAGTGTGGAAGTCCCGCAAGAAGCGTTCATGGCCGTTTTGAAGATGGATTAGAAAGCAGATCATTGGGATTTTGAACCTCCGGGCTTGCGTGCCGGAGGTTTTTTTATGCAGAGATTTTACTTATGCAACGTTCCATGGTTTAATCATACATAGATTTTGAACCAATTGGCGGTGAGTGAATGAACGTACCTGTACGCTCTCTCTATATACACATTCCTTTTTGTGGAAGCAAATGTTTTTACTGTGATTTTAATTCCTATGTGAGCTCGGAAACTGTTATGGAGCGTTATACGGACGCATTGTGCAAAGAATTAACGATGATCGCACAAACCGATTCTGCCTTGCCTTTACGCACCGTGTTTTTCGGCGGCGGGACACCGACGCTGTTGCCGCCGCGCTTGCTGGAAAAAATCTTGCAGACACTGCACCAATTCTATTCAATAGAAGCGGATGCCGAGATTACGATGGAAGCAAATCCGGGTTCGGTGGATTCCGATACATTGCGAATCATAAAGGAGCATGGCGTGAATCGTTTGAGTTTCGGCGTGCAAAGTTTTGACGATACCATGCTGCATTCACTCGGACGATTGCATGATCGCAATACGGTGTATCGGAGCTTTGAAATGGCGCGGAAAGCAGGATTCTACTCGATCAACCTCGATTTGATGTTCGGTTTGCCTGATCAAACATTGGAGTTGCTGGAAGATAGCGTATCACAATTGCTTATGCTTGCACCTGAGCATGTATCTGTGTATGGATTAAAAATAGAGGCGGGAACACCTTTTGCAAAATGGTATGATGCGGGGCATTTGCAACTGCCGCCGGAACATGCGGAAGTCGCCATGTACGAATTCGTGCAGCAATCCCTGGCGGATCATGGCTATGAACAATATGAAATTTCCAATTTTGCAAAACATGGCCACAAGTCTCGCCACAACATTGTATATTGGCGGAATGAACCGTATCTCGCTGCAGGTGCCGGTGCTCACGGCTATGTCGGAGGCCGGCGATACGCCAATATCAAACGCTTGGATCCTTATATGGAAGAACTCGAAGCGGAAAAACGGCCGATTGAGTCAGTCGAGAGTATTTCCGTGGAAATGGAGCAAGAGGATACGATGATGCTTGGGTTGCGTTTGGCAGAAGGAGTAACGTATGATCGCTTTTTCACACGTCACGGTGTAGCGATGCAAGAAGTGTTCGGTTCCGTCATTCAGGATTTTGCAGGAAAAGGACTATTGGAAGTCGATGAATCAGGCGTCCGCCTGAGGCGATCCGCTTACATTGTCGGCAATGAAGTGTTTGCCGGATTTATTGACATTTAGATCGGTACATTGGTCACGCGGATGCCTGTAAAAAGCATTCACAAACCTTTCACAATTCATAAAAAACGGTCGCATTGTGATTGTCTTGATATTGACAAAGGAATACAGCTTTGGTATGTTCGTTTTGAAGTAATTAGCACTCGATGCATTAGAGTGCTAACAGGAGGTGGATGGTGTGTTAACGGAGCGGCAAAAGCTGATTTTGCGTGCCATTATTGAAGATTACGTGCAATCGGCAGAACCTGTAGGCTCACGGACATTGTCCAAACATGAGGATATACAGTTCAGTGCTGCAACGATCCGGAATGAGATGTCCGATTTGGAAGAACTCGGATTTCTTGAACAACCGCACACATCAGCCGGACGCATTCCCTCCAAAAAAGGGTATCGGTTTTATGTCGACCATTTGCTGGATCCTTTTGAATTAAAATCGCACGATATCGTATCGATGCGCAGTCTTTTTGTGAAAAAAATGGATCAATTGGAACAAATTGTACAGCATACTGCGCATATTTTATCGAGTTTGACGAATTATACGTCGATTGTTCTAGGTCCGCAAATTTATGAGCATAATGTACGAAGGATTGATTTGATTCCCCTTCGTGATCGGTCTGCCGTTGTCATCATCGTCACGGATACGGGACATGTGGAAAACCGGACGGTACAGATACCCGAGCATGTTTCTGTAGATGCGATCGAACAATTCGTTCGCATATTAAATGATAAATTGACAGGCGTGCCTTTGTATCAAATTCGTTCACGCATGTACAGTGAAATTATGCAGGAGATGCAAAAGCATCTTGAGACATACGAAGAGGCGTTGGCGATTCTTGACCAAATTTCACATCCGGATCAGGAAGGTCGGGTGTATTTGGGCGGAACGACAAAGATGTTATCCCAGCCTGAGTTCCGGGATATCGAGAAGGTAAAGCCGCTTTTTGATATGTTTGAACATACGCAGCAAGTGGTTCAAATCCTGGGTCCGCCCGAACAACTCGGGATTCAGATTCGCATTGGCCTCGAGAATGGAGTAGAGCCTTTGCAAAATTGCAGCATTATTACCTCCACGTATTCCATACAAGGAAAACCGGCAGGGACAATCGGCGTGCTTGGGCCGACACGCATGGATTACGGTCGGGTGATTCGTATTTTGGCGGAATTGACTGATGTATTGTCAACGGCATTGAATCGTATACAAACATAAATACGTACCTGTGTTTTCTCCGAATGATTCGGACAGAAATACAAGTGAACATAGAATTGAGTATAGCGAAGCAGGAGGCGTCGTAATTGTCAGATACCAAACAAACGGATGCTCAAAAAAAGCCAGGTGACTCTGAGTTGGATGCATCGATCGATACAGCCCGGGAACAAGCGGGAGCAGGCGAATCGACAGATACGGAAGGGACGAATGATTCGGAATTTGCAAATGACGGGCAGGAGAATGGAACGCATTTGGAACTGCTTGCAAAAATCCAATCGTTGGAAGAACAACTTCGCGAACGAGAGAACCGAAATTTGCGTTTGCAAGCAGATTTTGACAACTTTAAGCGAAGAAGCCGCGCGGAACGGGAAGACTTGGTTCAGTTCGCGACAAATCGCTTGATACAGGCACTGCTGCCTGTTTTGGATAACCTCGACTTGGCGCTTGTTTCCGGGCAAAATGCGGCGGATGCGGCGAGTGTTGTCAAAGGCGTCGAAATGGTCGCCAGACAACTGAGCGGGGTATTGGAGCAAGAAGGCCTAACTGTAATGGAAGCAGCCGGGCAGGCGTTTGACCCGAATTTGCACGAAGGTGTCATGCAAGTGGAGGCGACGGACGAATATCCTGCAGGCACTGTTGTTGAGGAATTGCGCAAAGGATATTTGTTAAAGGGAAAAGTCATTCGCCCGGCAATGGTGAAAATAAGTCAATAATCAGGTATTTCAATCATTGCGATTCAAATTTGTTTTAAAAAAGGAGTACAAATTTCTTCTGTGCTTTTCAATAATATTCAAATTCAAGGATTGAACAATAGGAGGAATATACGATGGGAAAAGTTATCGGTATTGATTTAGGAACAACCAACTCTTGCGTAGCTGTCATGGAAGGTGGAGAAGCTGTTGTCATTCCCAATGCGGAAGGTGGACGCACCACTCCATCTGTAGTCGCATTCGCCAAAAATGGAGAACGCCTTGTAGGGGATGTTGCGAAACGTCAAGCGATTACAAACCCGGATCGTACCATTATCTCGATCAAACGTCATATGGGAACGAATTACAAAGTTTCCATTGAAGATAAAAACTATACGCCGCAAGAAATCTCTGCGATGATCCTGCAAAAATTAAAAGCAGATGCCGAAAGTTATCTCGGCGAGACTGTGACCCAAGCGGTGATTACCGTTCCGGCATACTTTAACGACAGTCAGCGGCAGGCGACCAAAGACGCGGGCAAGATTGCCGGTCTGGAAGTATTGCGAATTGTCAATGAACCGACAGCTGCTGCGTTGGCGTATGGCCTTGACAAGCAGGATCAAGATCAAACCATTTTGGTTTACGACCTTGGCGGCGGAACATTCGACGTATCCATTCTCGAGCTTGGCGATGGAACATTTGAAGTAAAAGCGACAAGCGGAAATAACCGCCTCGGCGGAGATGATTTCGACCAACGGATCATCGATCATTTGGTGTCGGAATTCAAAAAGGAAAACGGCATCGACTTAAGCCAAGACCGAATGGCGATGCAGCGTTTGAAAGATGCTGCCGAAAAAGCAAAAAAAGAGCTTTCCGGCGTTCTTACAACAAATATTTCCTTGCCGTTTATTTCCGCGGACGCGTCGGGTCCCAAGCACTTGGAGTTGAATTTGACACGCGCCAAGTTTGAAGAGCTGACGGCTGATCTGGTCGAGTCTACATTGGGGCCGACACGCCAGGCGCTATCTGATTCAGGACTTTCTGCAAGCCAGATTGACAAGGTGGTCTTGGTCGGCGGATCGACACGGATTCCGGCTGTTCAAGAAGCGATTAAGAAACTGATCGGCAAAGAACCGACCAAAGGTGTGAATCCGGATGAAGTCGTAGCCCTTGGTGCAGCGATTCAGGCAGGAGTGTTGGCAGGTGAAGTGAAAGGACTCTTATTGCTTGATGTTACACCGTTGTCCCTTGGCATTGAGACATTGGGCGGCGTGTTTACAAAGTTGATTGATCGCAATACGACAATCCCTACTTCGAAGAGCCAAGTGTTCTCAACTGCCGCCGATAACCAAACATCTGTGGAAATTCACGTATTGCAAGGGGAGCGGGAAATGGCGTCCTACAACAAAACATTGGGCCGTTTCACATTGTCCGACATTCCGCCTGCACCGCGTGGAATTCCCCAAATTGAAGTGAAATTCGATATTGACGCGAATGGAATCGTCAATGTATCTGCAAAAGATCTTGGCACAGGCAAGAGTCAAAACATTACGATTGCATCTTCCGGCGGCTTGGCGAAAGAAGAAATCGACCGCATGGTAAAAGAAGCGGAAATGAATGCGGATGATGACAAGAAGCGCCGCGAAGAGGTAGAAATTCGCAACCAGGCGGATACGCTTGTTTATACAACGGAAAAAACAATCAAGGACTTGGGTGATAAAGTCGACCAAGGGGAAGTGCAAAAAGCAAATGATGCAAAAGAGAAGTTGAAGCAGGCGCTTGCCGGTACGGATATCGAAGCGATTAAGCAAGCGCAGGAAGAGTTGAATCAAGTAGTTCAACAGTTGTCTGTGAAATTGTATGAACAAGCGGCACAAGCGGCGCAAGCAGATCCGAACAATGCACAGGCAGGCGGCGCCAGTGCAGCACAAGGAAACAAAGACCATGTTGTCGATGCAGACTATGAAGTTGTAGATGAAGAAAAGAAATAACCTGTCATATCTGTTATACTATTGCTTGAAAACGCAGGATCTCTAAAAAGTCGGAATCATGATTGCGCAAAAAAGCAAGGCAGAGTCAAAGTCCTATACTTTGACTCTTTCTTTCGATTTTGACGAGAGCGGTGTTTCAGTGGTATTATGAAACGATTGCAATTGTGTGAACGAGCGCAAATGACTGGGGGTGCACTCGTGGCTAAGCGAGATTATTATGAAGTGTTAGGTGTTGGAAAAGAAGCTTCTGCCGATGAGATTAAAAAAGCGTATCGAAAATTGGCGAAACAATATCATCCGGATTTGAATCAGAATAATCCACAAGCGGAAGAAAAGTTCAAAGAAGTGAATGAAGCATATGAGGTTCTTAGTGACCCGGACAAACGTGCCAACTATGATCGTTTTGGCCATGCAGACCCAAGTCAGGGTTTTGGCGGCGGCCAAGGGTTTAGCGGTGGATTCGGTGATTTTGGCGGCTTTGGCGATATTTTTGATATGTTTTTCGGCGGTGGCGGCGGTGGAGGTGGTTCCACTCGGAATCGGGGACCAGCGCGCGGCGCCGATCTGCAATATAGGATGACAATCGAGTTTAAAGAAGCGGCATTTGGTGTGGAAAAAGACATTGAGATACCAAAGGCGGAAACCTGCGGGACTTGTCATGGTTCCGGTTCCAAACCGGGAACACAACCGGAAACTTGTAAAGTATGCAAAGGCAGCGGCCAGCAGGAAACGGTCATGAATACGCCGCTTGGGCGCATGGTCAATCGGCGGGTATGTCCTGCTTGTCAGGGTGAAGGCAAGCGGATCACACATCCATGTTCCGATTGCCGCGGCAAAGGCGTAAAAGAAGTGCGGAGAAAAATCAATGTGAAAATCCCTGCCGGCGTAGACACCGGGAATCGGATTCGCGTCAATGGCGCAGGTGAGGCCGGGGCGAAAGGCGGACCGCCAGGGGATCTGTTTATTGTGATTCAGGTGCGTTCACATGATTTCTTCAGCCGCGAAGGTGAAGATGTATACTGTGAAGTTCCCCTAACCTTTGTACAAGCGGCTTTAGGTGATGAAATTGAAGTGCCTACCATTGATGGCAAAGTCAAACTCCGCATTCCTGAAGGCACACAGTCAGGCACCCAATTCCGGATCCGCGGCAAAGGCATTCCGCGTCTGGGCAATGGTGTGGCGCGGGGCGATCAGCATGTCAAAGTGTTTGTCGTGACGCCGACGAAGCTGTCGGAGAAACAAAAAGAGTTGCTGAGGGATTTAAGCCAGGAGTTGGGCGAAGAGACTCACGAACAATCGAAGACGTTTTTTGAGCGGGTCAAGAACGCATTTAAAGAAGTATTATAGGAGCCATAACACATGATGTATTATGAGTTGACATGTCTCGTCAGCCATGAAGCCAGTGAGGCGGTCGTGGAACTGCTGCATCGCTTTGGCGCTGCCGGCGTATCCATCGAAGATTCCAGCTGGGGTGTCGAACCATTGCCGGATCGGTATGGAGAATTATATGCAATGGAAGAATTGGATCTGCCGGCGGAAGGCGTACGAATCAAAGCATATATTGCGGCCGGCGATTATCACGATGCGTTGGCAACAGCGATTGCCGAGGAGATTCGGGCATTGCAATCTTACGGACTCGAACCTGGTGCGGCAACTGTAAGTGTGGCAAGTCTTGATGAAGAAGATTGGGCACATGGTTGGAAACAGTTTTACAAACCCGTACAAGTCAGCGAACGTTTGCTGATTGTTCCGAGTTGGGAAATGGAATCCATCTCTGTTCCTGAACATCTAGAAGTCATTCAGATCGAACCCGGCATGGCATTTGGCACGGGTACACACGCAACGACTGTCTTGTGTATGCGGTTGTTGGAGCAGGCTCTCCGTGGCGGAGAGAAGGTCATTGACGTGGGATGCGGTACGGCGATTCTATCGATTGCGGCAGCCAAGCTTGGAGCAAGCAGAGTGCTCGCATGTGATCTTGACTCCGTCGCAGTGGAAGTTGCGCAAGACAATGTCAAAAAAAACGCCGTGGATGATCGGATACATGTTCAACAAGGGAATCTGCTGCACGGCGTCACATGGCAGGCAGATGTCGTCGTGGCCAATATTCTGGCTGAAATTGTGCTGCAATTGACACAAGCTGCATATGATCATTTGCTTCCCGGCGGATGGTTTATTTCCTCGGGAATTATCGAGCAGTATGCGGATGATGTGGAAGCTCGCCTGCAGGCTGTCGGCTTTTCCGTTGTCGAGAAAAAAACGCAAGGGGATTGGGTTGCATTCCTTGCTCAAAAGTGAGGGTTCAATTTGCAAAGATATTTTGTTGAACGTTCGCAAGTCGATTTGGCAAACGGTCTGGTTAGAATCACGGGTGATGACGTCAAACACATCACCCGTGTTTTGCGTATGAAGCCGGGTGATACGGTGATTGTTTCAGACGGCTGCGGGACAAGCTGTACCGTTGCATTAAAGGAACTGCAAGAGTTTGAAGTGATCGGAGACATTCGCCACTCGCTGCAGAGCCGTGAGCCACAGGTAAAGATTACATTGGTCCAAGGGCTCCCGAAAGGTGATAAAATGGATCTGATTGTGCAAAAAGGCACAGAGATCGGCGTTTCCGAAATTATTCCGGTGGAAACCGCCAGAAGTATCGTGAAATACGATGAAAAGAAGCAAACGAAAGCTGTGGAACGGTGGCGCAAAATTGCCAAAGAAGCGGCAGAGCAAGCACACCGGGATGCAATACCGGCGGTTCAGCGGCCGCAACCGTTGCGGCAATGGATGAACAAGTTGTCTCAATATGATCTTGTGCTTGTTCCTTATGAAGGAGAAATTGTGCAGACAATGCAGCAGATATTGCGAACGGCCGGTCCGATTCACAGGATTTGCATTGCGATCGGTCCGGAAGGCGGATGGGATGACGGGGAAATCGCGGAATTTTTGGCGCTGCATGCACAGCCGGTAACATTGGGTCCAAGAATTTTACGAACCGAAACGGCAGGGCTTGTAGCAGCAGCTGTGATACTATATGAATACGGAGAGATGGGAGGAGTGTAACATGCGCACAGTTGCCTTTCACACATTGGGATGTAAAGTCAATTTTTACGATACGGAAGCGATTTGGCAATTGTTCAAAAAGGATGGGTATGAACAGGCTCCCTTTGATCAAAGGGCAGATGTATATGTGATCAATACTTGTACAGTGACACATGTAGGCGACAAAAAATCACGGCAAATGATTCGTCGGGCGATTCGCCAAAATCCGGAAGCGACCGTTGTGGTCACCGGATGTTACGCACAGATCGCTCCGGATGAAGTCATGGGCATACCGGGCGTCGATCTTGTCATCGGCACACAGCATCGTGAGCAAATGATGGATTTGGTGCACAAGGTGCAAACGGAGCGCAAGCCATATAATTTTGTCGGAAACATCATGCAGCAGCGGAATTTTGAAGAATTGGACGTGCCGTATTTTATGGATCGCACCCGGGCATCGCTCAAGATCCAGGAAGG
The DNA here is from genome assembly GCF_022818495.1 of Fodinisporobacter ferrooxydans. Lineage (GTDB taxonomy): Bacteria > Bacillota > Bacilli > Tumebacillales > MYW30-H2 > Fodinisporobacter > Fodinisporobacter ferrooxydans. Next base: position 2,816,272 of record NZ_CP089291.1, read on the forward strand.
CTGCAACAATTTTTGCACCTTCTGCATTATTCCATACTCCCGCGGATTTTTGCGCAGCCGCAAACCGGAAAATGTGATCCGCCAGGCAAAGCGGCTGGTGGAAGCAGGTTATTATGAAATTGTCCTGACAGGCATTCATACGGGCGGCTACGGGGCCGATCTTCCCGATTATTCATTGGCGAAATTATTGGCGGATTTGGAAAACGTAGAAGGTTTGCACCGCATCCGCATCAGTTCCATCGAAGCAAGCGAAATTGACGATGAAGCGATTGAAGTTTTGGCCAAATCGAAAAAAATCTGCCGCCATTTGCACATTCCGCTGCAAGCCGGGGACAATCAAGTATTAAAGAAAATGAACCGCCGCTATACAACAGAGCAATTTGCGGAAAAAATTCAAAAGCTGCGGCAAGCATTGCCGGATCTGGCGATTACGAGCGATGTCATCGTCGGTTTCCCCGGCGAGTCGGATGAAGGGTTTGAAGCGACGTATCGATTTATCAGCGAACAGAACTTTGCCCAACTTCACGTGTTTCCGTATTCCAAACGCAGAGGCACGCCGGCGGCAAAATTTCAAAATCAAGTGCCGGAAGATGTGAAAGAACATCGTGTGCAGCGCCTGATCGAACTGTCTGAGCAGTTGATGAACGAATATGCGGCAAGTTTCTTGGGAAAAACGTTAGAAGTCATTCCGGAAGAATTTTATGACGAGGAAAAAACCCTCGTCGTTGGTCATGCGGATAATTATGTAAAAGTGATTTTTCCCGGCGGCAAAGAAGTTTTGGGACAAATTTGTGAAGTGAAATTGGATCGTGTGGAAAAGGAATTGGCTTTCGGTCAAATGGTGCGGCAAGTAACATTCGCGAAAACGGAAGAAGATGTCAGTCTGGAAGATCAGCCGTTATTCGATCAGCATCCGGTTCAATTTGAAGCCATTTAAGCGTGGAAGCGTCCACGCTTTTTTTATATCCGACGTTTATGATACACTAAAGAAATATATCTCATTTAGGATCTCTGATAGGGGAGAAGGATATGAGGAAAGAATATTCTGCGGGTGGAATTGTTTTTCAAAAAATAAACGGTTCCTATGATATTTTATTTATTCGGGACCGTTATGGCAAATTAAGTTTGCCCAAGGGACATGTAGAACCCGGTGAGACGACAAAAGAAGCGGCATTGCGGGAAGTCCGGGAAGAAACGGGCATGATCGGACAAATTGTCAGCGATGTGGTCGGCAGTGTGACATATGTATTTGATCACCCTGGATTTGGACAGATTGAAAAACAAGTCACGTTTTATCTGATTGAAGCAGTGGGAGGGGATTTGCAGCCGCAATTGTCGGAGATTCGCCAAGCGCTTTGGCTTCCTTTGGAAGATGCCTACGAACTGCAATTAGCAGAAGGATATAATAATAATACGGATGTACTTCGGCAAGCGATCGAGATGTTAAAGAGAGAGTTGGGATGAGACGGCTGCCTACACAGACTGCCGAGCCGGAAGCAGCCACTCGATGAAGCTGGCGAATGGTCTGGCAATGGGCCATGCCAGCAAGGATGAAATGATGTTGAATAGGGTGTGGGCCATGGCCACCTGCATGGCTGGAGACGATGTGATCGCTTGATTGAGCCAAGTAAAAGGCTGCAGAAACGGCAGGAAGATGGCAACGCCGGCGACATTCAGCAGCACATGCGCCAGCGCCACTTGCCGCGCCTGAATGGGATTGCCGATGGCGGCAAGGACTGCCGTAACGCATGTGCCGATGTTGTTGCCAAGCACGATGGCGATCGCCCCTGGCAAAGCGACGAGATGTTGGGAAGAAAGCGCGATCGTAAGGGCTGTGGTAGCGCTGCTGGACTGAACAAGTGCGGTCAAAAAAGCGCCTGCCAATACGCCCAATAGCGGATTTGCCGCAGATGTCTGCAAAAGGCCGCGAAACCAACCGGATTGTGCCAACGGCTGCAGGGAAGCCGTCATGAATGCGAGACTTGTAAAAATCATCCCAAAGCCGAATAATGCCTGACCGATGTGGCGAAGCGGACGTTTGCAGCAAATCATGACCAAAAACCCTATGCCCAATATAGGTATGGCCATTCGATCCAACTGCAGCGCAATCATTTGGGCGGTAATTGTCGAACCGATATTTGTTCCCAGGATAACGCCGATACTGTCTGCAAATGTGATTGTACCGATGCTGACAAAACCGATCGTTATGACAGTTACCGCACCGCTGCTTTGCAAGAGCAAAGTGATGAAAATTCCGGTAAAAAGGCCGCGTGTAGGAGTTTTTACGAAACGCTGGATCCAGATGGGCAGCTTGTCGGCCGCCAATTCTTCCAAACCGGAACGCATCCAATGCATGCCGAGAATCAATCCGTACATACCGATTGCAAGTTTGATTACAGCATAGATCATCGGAGTCACATGCCCCTTTCCAAGGTTGTCCTTTGCTATGTATATGTGAATGGCAGCCTGTACATGTTTGCTTGCCGAAGTGTCTGACAGCGGATTTTTTCGAATGGCAACGTACGCCGATTGCAATGCGCGTGAAATCAATTGTAACAGCTGAATATTGAGTCATGTTTGAGGTGAATTTTGTGATTCAAATGTATTTGCGCAGAGACAGACGAAAACGTCTCGAACATGCGCATCCCTGGATTTTTAAAAATGAAATCGAACGGGTGGATGGCTCTCCGCAACATGGTGACATCGTCTCCGTGTTCAATCATCAGGGCCATTTTTTGGCCAAAGGTTTCTGGAATGGGCAATCAAAAATTGCTGTACGGATTTTGACATACAATCCGAATCAGGACATCGATCAAGCGTTTTTTACAGCGAGAATCCGTGAAGCCTGGCAGCTTCGTCGACAATTTTTGAAAAAAACTGCAGCCTGCCGCGTAATTTACGGAGAAGCTGATTTTTTGCCCGGTCTGATTGTCGACCGCTACGGAGAGTATGTCAGTCTGCAAATCGTATCATACGGTATGGAGCGCCATAAAGAGCAAATCATTCAGGCCCTTGTTTCCGTGCTGCAGCCGAAAGGAATCATGGAGCGCAATGATATATCCCTGCGCCGATTGGAAGGCTTGGAAGAACAGAAAGGCGTCGTTTACGGGGAGATACCGGAAGTTGTCGAGATCGAAGAGAACGATGTGCGCATGTACGTGGATCTGCTGAACGGGCAGAAAACGGGGTATTTCTTCGATCAACGGGAGAATCGGGCAGCGATCGCGCCATTGTGCCAGACATTCCAAGCGGATGGCAGCAAACGCGGCGCAGATGTTCTCGAATGCTTTTGTCATACCGGTTCCTTTACGGTGCATGCCGCTGCATACGGGGCCAGGCATATTACAGCGCTGGATATTTCCGAGCATGCCATCGATACGGCCATTCGAAATGTACAATTGAATGGGTTGGAAGATCGGGCGGATTTTGAATTTGTCGTCGGCAATGCATTTGATGAGCTGCGAAAATTTGAACAGGAAAAAAGGGACTTCGATGTCGTGATTTTGGATCCTCCGGCCTTTGCCAAATCGCGCCAAGCGGTTGAAGGAGCATTGCGCGGCTATAAGGAAATCAATTTGCGCGGCATGAAATTGGTGCGGGAGGGCGGTTTTTTGGTGACCGCTTCTTGCTCCTATCACGTGCGGCCGGATATGTGGTTACAGGTGATTGAAGACGCGGCCGCCGATGGGAAAAAACTCTTGCGTCTGATTGAATATAGAAGCGCAGGGAAAGATCATCCGGTGATTCTTGGCATGGAAGAAAACGACTATCTAAAGTTTGCCGTTTTTCAAGTAAAAAGCCGTGCTTAGTTGACAGTGTGAACTTTACTATACTATAATGGCATCTGATGGATTAATGAGGATTTCTTCCTTTGTCTTATAGTTTTAACGTTGGAGGGAGGGAAATTCGATGTCTGAAGTTCGGATTCGTAAAAATGAATCCTTGGATAGTGCATTGCGTAGATTTAAGCGGGCAACGGCCAAAGATGGAATTTTAGCTGAAATCAAAAAGCGTAAGCACTATGAAAAACCAAGTGTAGCACGCAAGAAAAAATCAGAAGCTGCTCGTAAGAAAAAGAAATTCTAAAGGGGGTCGGCTCCGTGAGTCTAACCGGTCGCTTAGCAGAAGATATGAAACAAGCGATGAAAGCCAAAGATAAAGTTCGCTTATCGGTTATTCGCATGGTAAGAACTGCTGTCAAAAATGCTGAGATCGATCAGAAGCAGGAGCTGTCCGACGATGAAGTTCTGGCCGTCATCAGCAAAGAGTTGAAACAGCGGCGTGATTCCCTCCAAGCATTTGAAAGTGCAGGAAGACAAGACCTTGTCGAAGAAGCGAAAGCTGAAATTGAAATTTTGGTTGAATACCTCCCCACACAATTATCGGAAGAAGAAGTAAAATCCATCGTGCAAGAAGTGATCCGTGAAGTTGGAGCTGCTTCCAAGGCTGACACGGGCAAAGTAATGTCCGTTTTAATGCCAAAAGTCCGTGGACGAGCTGACGGGAAGCTTGTAAACCAAATCGTACAACAACTCCTGTAAACGTTTTGCAGGTTACCCGGATTGGGAATTTGAATAGATAACCGAGAAACACCTTGCATAGAAATATGCGGGGTGTTTTTTGTATTCTTCTTTTTTGAAAGAAGGTCCTTTGAAAGCAGGTCTATGGGTGATATAGAGTGCATATGTTTCAAAGAGAGGGAAAGGCGGTGTAGAGGATTGTGGTCGATTGGCAAACGAGTAAAAAAATTGGCGACAGATTTTTTGGATTTACCCAAAGATGCACTTCTCGATGTTCCGCGGGTAACACTGATCGGCGGACTTCAGGCATATGTGGAAAATTTTCATTCGGTTATGGAATTTTCGGACAAACAATTACGGCTGCAGTTGACAAAAGGCCAGTTGATTATCAAAGGCTCTACCCTGGAAATCAAACGGATTGTAGACGATCAAGTGATGATTGAAGGCCAAATCGACGCAATTCAATATGTACAGTAGCAGGTGATGATATGCACGGGCAATGGATTCTGGATATCTGGAAAGGATATCTGATTGTAACGCTGTATGGCGGTGATATTCCGAATCTTCTAAATCAAGCGCGATTGGAACAAATTGCGCTGTGGAATATCCGGCATGGGCGAAATGGCTCTGTTCAATTTTATACATATTTGGATGATTTTTGGCGGCTGCGTCCTGTCATTCGCGCCAATCGCTGCAAACTTCGGATTGGCAAACGGACCGGCATTCCCTTTTGGATTCGCAAGGGACTGCGAAGAAAGGCATTTGTTGCAGGATTTCTGGTATTCCTCCTCATGTTATATACCATGACGTCCTTTGTATGGTCCATCGACATCGAAGGTACAAAAACGATTTCCCCGGAAAGCGTACAAGCTGCTTTGCGAAATCTGGGGATTTATCGCGGAGCATTCAAATATAAAATCGGCGATCTTGATACATTGCAGTCAAAGCTCCTGGATGTCATGCCGCAGCTTTCCTGGGCGGGCATTCAAGTGCATGGGACAAACATCACAGTACAAGTGGTCGAGAAAATTCCCCAACATCAGCCGGAACCGACCGGCCCGCAAAATGTGATTGCAAAGAAAAGCGGCACAATTACACAAATCCTTGTGCACAGGGGTAAATCAGTCGTTCAGAAGGGACAAACTGTCTACAAAGGGGAATTGTTGATTACAGGCGATATCGGCGCCAATCAGCCGGTTGCTGCAAGCGGAACGGTCAAAGCACAAGTATGGTATACAAGCAAAGTAGAAATCCCGCTGCAAGTCACACATAAAACCTTTACCGGAGAAAAAGTAAAAAAAGATTTCCTCATGTTCAATCGTTTGCCCATTCAAGTTTGGGGGTATGGTCAATTGCCTTTTGCCCATTATGAAGAAGTGTCAAAAGACTCCAATTGGCAAATTGGCAGTTTCAAGCTGCCGGTCCAATTTCGGGAAACCGATTATTATCAGGTTCAAACATCATCCGCCACGCTCTCCTTGCCGCAAGCAAAGGAAGAAGGAATGAAATTGATCCAAAAAGATGTGCATACACAAATGGATGCAAATGGAACGATCATGAAGCAGGATGTTTTACAGGAGAAGCTTGAGCATGGTAAGCTATATATGGAGATCTTAACAGAAGCTGAAGAAGATATTGGCCAGACCTCGGCCTATACTCCGCCGAATTCACCGGAGTCCGGCGATACTCAGTGAGGAGATGTGCTTTTTTGGATACAAAAACACAAAAAATCCACTTGCAAGACAATCAAGAAGCCATTTCTTTATTTGGCACGCATGATGCCAATCTGAAAAAAGTAGAGGAAGCGTATCAGGCGCAAATCGTCACACGCGGCACGGAATTGATGATTACAGGGCTGCCGGCGGAAGTCGACCAGATTGAACAACTATTCTCCGCTTTGTTGCGCTTGATCAGACAAAACGTAAAATTGAACGTCCGGGATATTTCCTATGCCATCGAGCTGTCCAAATCAGGGAATCTGGAAGAACTTATCGAGTTATTTACAGAAGAGATCGGAGTTACGTTTAAAGGCAAGCCGATTCGTGTAAAAACACTTGGGCAGCGCAGATATATTAACCAGATCCGCAAACATGACATCGTGTTTGGGATCGGTCCGGCAGGTACGGGAAAAACGTATCTGGCAGTCGTAATGGCGGTACAGGCGTTGAAAAAAGGTCTTGTGAAGCGAATCATTCTGACTCGGCCGGCTGTGGAAGCAGGTGAGAATCTCGGGTTTTTGCCGGGAGATTTGCAGGAGAAAGTGGATCCTTATTTGCGTCCGTTATACGATGGTCTGTACGATGTATTCGGTGCGGAAAACGTAGCCAAGTCCCTGGAGCGGGGAGCGATTGAAATCGCGCCATTGGCGTATATGCGCGGCCGCACATTGGATGATTCCTTCGTGATTTTGGATGAAGCGCAGAATACCACACATGAACAAATGAAAATGTTTTTAACGAGACTCGGATTTGGATCCAAAATGGTCATCACCGGCGATATTACACAAGTGGATTTGCCAAAAGGCAAACGTTCCGGTCTTCATGAAGCAGTGCGGATTTTAAAAGATGTCAAAGGAATTTCCTTTGTCCAATTGCATGAGTCTGACGTTGTCAGGCATCAGCTTGTACAGCGCATCATCGCTGCATACCAGGTGGAGGAAGAAGCATGAGTCGATTCCTGCACGGCTTGCATGACAAATTATCCAATTCGGGGTTTCGCAAAAATTCCAGAATCAAATGGGGAATCTATGCCGTTCTGGCGATTCTCCTGTACTTTATCATGATTGGTGCTGTCTTGCCCCAGCGATTTGATTTTCATGTAGGAGATATCAGCCCGGTCGATATTCGGGCGCCTTTTGATGCGGTTGATACACTCGCTACGCAGAAGGCCAGGCAAGCGGTCGCCAATAAAATACCGGAACAAACGACGATCGATACGACGATCGAGGATGATGCCGTCAATCAAATCGACAAATTGTTCAACACGTTGAATCAAGTCATCACGGCTAAAAGCCTGTCAAACGACCAGCGTCTTGCAAAGTTGAAGCAGGTAGCGCCGCCGCGCCTGTCGCAGGCCGACTTGCAGCAATATCTATCGTTAACGGCGGAAGAAGCGATGGTCGTACATAATGAATCGATTCGCATATCGGAAGCGATTTTGAGCAAAAAATTGACGGAAGAGGACATGCAAAATCCCAGTTCCATTGTCGATAACCAATTGGTATATATCGATGCCGCCAAGCAATTGCGGATGATGATCCGCAATCTGGTTTTGTCTGTGCTAAAACCGAATGTCTTGTATTTGCCGGATCAGACCAAGCAGTTGCGGGATCAGGCGATGCAAAACGTACCGGAACAATGGATCAATAAGGGAGACCTCATTGTGCACCGCGGACAAATGATCGATCAGGAAAAGCTTTCGAAGCTGCGGGATTTGAAATTATTATCCCAACAACCCAATTACAATTTGTATTTCGGGCTTGCCGGCGCGATCCTGCTGGTAACGGCGATCCTCGCCATCTATAGTGAAGTGACGCGTACGGCCACTTCCGAAGATAATCATTTGCTTTTGCTTCATGCACTTTTGATCTTGATCACGACGGCATTTGTCCGGATTGTCAGCCTGGGGCAAGATTTTGGCTTGCCTTCTACCAGCAATTACCTCGTCCCGGTAGCGATGGGGGGGATCTTGGTAGCTGTCTTGCTCGATACCAAACTTGCAATTTTTTCTTCGTTTATATTTTCCTTATATACGGCGATCCTTTTTAATTATCGTTTTGAATTGTTTTTTTATAGCTGGATTAGTTGTTTGACGGGCATTTATGCGGTGGCCAACGTAAAGCAGCGGTATGTATTTATTCGAGCTGCTTTTATTGTGGCGGGGTCGAATATTCTGTCGATTGCGGCCATGCAATTATTGCTGTTCAATACGGACAACGGTTGGCGTACATTTGGATTGGAGACGTTGTTTGGCGTCATCGGAGGGTTGTTTGCCGGAATTTTGGCAACCGGTTTTTCGCCGTTTTTGGAAAGTTCGTTTGGTTTATTGACGCCGATCAGTTTGTTGGAATTGTCCAATCCCAATCATCCCTTGTTGAAACAACTGCTGATGGAAGCTCCGGGGACGTATCATCATAGCTTGATTGTCGGCAATTTGGCGGAAGCGGCTGCAGAAGCGATCGGTGCCAATGCGCTGCTCTGCCGGGTCGGGGCATATTATCACGATGTCGGCAAAATGAAGCGTCCGATGTTTTTTGTGGAAAATCAAATGGCAAAAGAAAACCCGCACGATAAAATCGCGCCAAGTTTAAGTCATTTGATTATCACATCACATGTCCGGGATGGTGTGGAAATGCAGGAGCAGCACCATTTGCCGAAAGCGATTCGCGATTTTGCCGCACAGCATCATGGGACTACCGTACTGTGGTATTTCTATAACAAAGCACTTGAACAAGACAAAAGCGGTACAGTAACACTTGACGATTTCCGCTATGAAGGCCCGAAACCGCAAACGCGGGAAATTGCCATCGTCATGTTGTGTGATGCGGTGGAAGCGGCTGTGCGGGCGATGGGCAGACCGACTCCGCAACGGGTGGAAGCAACGATTCATAAAATCATCAAAGACCGGTTGTCGGACGGTCAGCTGGATGAGTGTGATTTGAATTTTAAAGATCTGGATAAAATTGCCGATGCTTTCAAGCGCACATTGAACGGAATTTATCATGCACGTATTGAATATCCAGACCCTGCAAAAACTCAGAAAATGACAGGGAATAGGCAGTGACAGGAGTGAGTGGATTGAGTTCCAAGTATATTGAAGTAGAAGTCATTTCCGAGATGAACAGGCATATATCCGTATCCGTCGATGTTCAGGCGTTTTTGGACAAGGTATTGCAAGCGGCTGCCGATTATGAAGATATCGAAGGGTATCAGGTAGCCGTGTCGCTTGTGGACGATGCGAGAATTCACGAATTAAATCGGGAATACAGAGGTGTCGATCGGCCGACGGATGTACTTTCCTTTGCCTTGCAGGAACAAGGCGAGGATGAACCGGAATTCGATTACGGGTTGCCGGAACATGCAAACGAATGGGACTCTCTTGGCGACATCGTGATTTCGATCGAGACAATGGAGCGGCAAGCAGCAGAATATGGCCACTCTGTCGAACGTGAGTTGGCATTTTTGGCTGTTCACGGATTTTTGCATTTAATCGGATATGATCATGAGACGGAAGAAGAGGAAAAAGATATGTTCCGCAGACAGGAGGATATTCTAAAAACGGTTGGTTTAACCCGAGATTAGAGGGAGTACACATGATCCATTGGAAACGGTTGATACGCAGTTTTGGTTACGCCTTTGCCGGACTCGCATATGCTTTAGCCACACAGCAGAATATGAGAATCCACTTTGTCATAGCGACAATCGCCATATTGGCTACCATTGTGTTGGACGTATCGAAATATGGCATGATTGCCGTTTTTTTTTCGATCGTCCTCGTAATCTGTATGGAACTTGTCAATACTGCAATTGAAAAGACGATTGACTATGCGGATAAAGGAGTCCATCCGTTTGCCAAAATTGCAAAGGATACGGCGGCGGCAGCCGTTTTATTAGCTGCACTGAACGCGATCATTACCGGCTATCTGGTGTTTTCCGACTGTGTGTTTCCTTTTCGTATCCGCCATCTGTCCGAAATCAAGGCACAACCGTTGCCATTCATGTTGGCTGTTCTGGGATTCATGATTGTAGTTATCACCGTTTTAGGTGCCTTGCAATATCGGAAATCCATGCGTAAATGAATGTTGGGGGGCCGCATTGATGACGAATGAACGTATGCAAAAGTTGGCTCAGGCAGCTTTGAACGCTCGCGCACATGCGTATGTTCCGTATAGCCATTTTCCCGTAGGGGCAGCACTGGCTTTAAAATCCGGTGAAATTGTGACAGGTTGCAATATTGAAAATGCCTCCTTTGGATTGACGAATTGTGCAGAACGGACGGCCATCTTTAAAGCCATATCGGAAGGAAAATCGGAAATCGAAGGAATTGTCGTGGTGGCAGACACCAGCGAGCCCGTTTCTCCTTGTGGAGCCTGTCGCCAGGTGATGGTGGAGTTTTGCCCCAAAGATACGCAAGTCCGGATGATGAATCTGCGCGGAGATCTGCTTGACACAACCGTTGGCGAACTCTTGCCGGGCGCTTTTACAAAGGAGGATATGGATATACGTGAAGATACAAGAGAATCGGTTTAAGTCCGGGTTTATAGCGATTGTCGGCAGGCCGAACGTAGGCAAATCCACATTATTAAATACAATTGTGGGGCAAAAGATTGCCATCATGTCGGACAAGCCGCAAACGACCCGAAATCGAATTATGGGAATTTTAACAAATCAACAGATGCAGGGGATTTTTCTCGATACGCCCGGTATTCATAAACCCCACAGCAAGCTTGGCAACTATATGGTCAAAATCGCTGAAAATACCTTGGGAGAAGTCGATCTGGTCGTATTCATTACGGATGTTTCGGAAGGGTACGGCGGCGGCGATGAATACATTATCGAGATGCTCAAACGGGTTCGAACGAAAGTGATTCTGGTTTTGAATAAAACGGATCTCGCACCGCCGGAAAAAGTATTGGCGGCCATCGATTTTTATAAAGATCTCTATCCATTTGCGGAAATTATTCCTGCATCGGCATTAAAAGGTCAAAATATCGATCGCTTTTTGCAGATCATCGGTGAATATTTGCCGGAAGGCCCCATGTATTACCCGGGTGACCAAGTGACAGACCATCCGGAGCGATTTATCGCGGCAGAATTGATCCGGGAAAAAGTGCTGCATTTGACGAGAGAGGAAATTCCCCATTCTGTTGCTGTCGTTGTCGAGCAGATGGAATCCCGGGAAGAGAAGAGCATGGTATACATCCATGCCTTAATTTACACGGAGAGAGACTCGCAAAAAGCGATTTTGATCGGAAAACAGGGAGAACTGTTAAAAAAAATCGGTCAATTGGCGCGTCGCGACATTGAACGCTTGTTGGGATCAAAAGTGTATCTGGAATTATGGATCAAAGTGAAAAAAGATTGGCGCAACCAGGAGCGTTTGTTGCGCAACTTCGGTTTTACAGAGCATCAGGATTAGAATAGGATGCAGAAAAATACTTCCAGTATATGTCCATAAATTCTGTGGCATTCTATATTTACAATTTCATATCACCTCAAATTCTGTAACATGCTTTGCAGAGAGGATGGTTGCTGTGCGGGATTTTTCTTGGAACGTCTTTGCGAAAACGGGCGAAATCAATGCTTATCTTTTGTATAAAGATTTAGAACTGCTGAGCCCTGTCCAGCAGATGTACGAAGGCGAAACGGAAGATCAGGAAAGCTCTCCATCCGATTGATACGGCTTTTTCAAATTTTTAACGGAAAAACAGGTGCAAAGGATAGTGTAAGATTTCGCAATACAACCACTAGGCATTCAGGGATACGTGTCTGCTCCCGTATCAACAATGAATGCCTGCTTTTTGTACTATCTGTGCTGGGGGAACAGGCATGGCATTGGAAACGGTTGAAGGCATAGTAATCCGTGGGATCGATTATGGAGAAACACATAAGATTTTAACAATCTATACATACAAGTATGGGAAATTTTCCTGTATGATTCGGGGTGTTAAAAAGCCGCAAAGTCGTCTTGCTGCATTGAGTCATTTGTTTACACGTGCCAATTTCTTGATTGCGTTAGGCAGGCAAGGAATGGGGAGAATCGAGCAGGGGGAAGTTTTGCAAAGTTATCGCAACATACGGGAGGATTTGGTTTCTACTGCATATGCCACGTATATTGTCGAATTGCTGAACAGGTGCGTGGAAGAACGAGAGCCATCCGAAAGTATATATCGGTTTCTGCAAGGAAGTTTGCAACAGCTGGCAGACGGACAGGATGCGGAAATTATCTGCAGAATTTTCGAAATGAAAGCACTGCAGCTGCTCGGTGTACGTCCGATTTTAGACGTATGTGTCAATTGCCGACAAGCGGTTCATCCTTTTCAGCATTTTCATTTTGCAGAGGGCGGTGTGATCTGTCCGGTGTGCGCCGGATTTACCAAACATGTACGATCCATTCACAAAGAGACGTGGAAACTGTTGATAGTCTTTCAAACGATTCCGATTGATCGGCTGCGAACGGTTGCCATTCGGAGCGAGATTAAGCAGGAGTTGCGTTTTATTTTGTGGTATTTTCTTGATCATTTTGCTGGAGTTACACTGAAATCAAGACATTTTCTTGAACAAATCGAACGGCTGTTATAGTATGCAGCTGTTTTGTTTTTTTTTTCGAATCATATTTTACTAGAAAATCAGCTGTAAATATGTTATATACTAATTAGCGGAAATTATTTATATAGTATGTCACAATCAATAGTGGGGTGGATGAATATCGAACTATCTGCACGCCAACAAAAGATTATTGATATTGTTCGCATGAATGGCCCCATCACAGGGGAGCAAATAGCGGAACAACTGCATCTGACTCGTGCCACATTGCGTCCCGATTTGTCGATTTTGACGATGGCCGGTTTTTTGGAAGCACGCCCGCGCGTTGGTTACTACTATGCAGGCAAGAAAACGGAGCAAATTTTTGGCGATGAAATCCGCAAATATCTTGTCAAAGACTACAAGTCTGTTCCCGTCGTGATTGAAGAGCAGACTTCCGTTTATGATGCCATTGTCACCATGTTCTTGGAAGATGTGGGTTCGTTGTTTGTCGTAAAAGGAGAAGGAACGTTAGTGGGGATTGTCTCAAGAAAAGATTTATTAAAAGTAGCAATTGGCCAGCGGGAATCAAAAGATGTACCGGTTACACTCGCTATGACAAGAATGCCCAATTTGATTTATGTGGAGTTGGAAGACAGCTTGTATCAGGCGGCGAAGAAATTAATTGATTTTCAAATCGATACTTTGCCGGTTGTGAAAGTTTTAAGGGATTCCAAAGAATTGAAAGTTGTTGGAAGAATCACCAAGACCACGATTACGAAAGTATTTGTGGAATTAGGAACCAACCGGGAAATTTAAGGAGGGAACGCATGTTAGAACAACAAATTGTGTACGTGGTATCCGATTCCATCGGAGAGACTGCCGAGTTTGTCGTACGGGCGGCAGCAAGTCAATTTGATAGCGGACATTATGAAATACGGCGGGTTTCTTACGTCGATGATGAGGATTCCATTAAAGAAGTTGTCCTGGCGGCAAAAGAAGTAGGCGGATTTATTGCGTTTACCTTGATTTTGCCATCTCTCCGCAATGCGATGATGGATTACGCGGCAGCAGCGGGAGTTCACGTTGTTGACATTATGGGACCGATGATTGACGCATTTCGGACCGTATACAAACAAGAGCCAAAGTTGCGCCCGGGATTGGTTCATCAATTAGACGAAGATTATTTTCGACGGGTGGAAGCCGTGGAGTTTGCAGTCAAGTACGACGATGGACGGGATTCACGAGGATTGTTGCGGGCAGATGTCGTATTGATCGGGGTGTCTCGCACATCCAAAACTCCGTTAAGCATGTATCTGGCACATCGGCGGATAAAAGTTGCCAACGTTCCGTTAGTCCCGGAAAGTTCCCCGCCTGACGAACTGTTTCAGTTGCCGGTCAAGCATATTATCGGTCTTACGATCAATCCGGATGAATTGAATTTGATTCGCCAGGAACGTTTAAAATCCCTTGGATTGACTCCGCAGGCAAGTTACGCCAAATATGAGAGAATTCTTTTTGAATTGGAATTTGCGGATAAAATCATGAAGCGATTAGGATGTCCGGTTATCAATGTCAGCAATAAGGCGGTTGAGGAAACGGCAAGTATCATTCTCGATTTGATGAAACGGGGAGGACATACCATATGATTCGCAATGTATTGCTATTTTCCGAAGGTTCGCGGGAGATGCGAGATGTATTAGGGGGGAAAGGCGCCAATTTGGCAGACATGACAAATCACGGATTGCCGGTGCCGCCGGGATTTACGATTACTACTGCCAGTTGTAACCGGTATTACGAAGAAGGCCAGCGATTGCAAAAAGCGCTGATCGATGAAGTGGAACAGGCGATGCAGCAATTGGAGTCGATGACGGGAAAGGTGTTTGGCGGCAAAGAGAATCCTTTGTTGGTCTCGGTTCGCTCCGGAGCTGCAATCTCTATGCCGGGCATGATGGATACCATTTTAAATCTCGGTTTAAATGATGAGACGGTTCAAGGTTTAATTGACCAATCCAAGGATAAGCGATTTGCTCTCGATTGCTATCGCAGATTTATCCAAATGTTCGGAAATGTGGTTTTGGGAATCGAACATCATGTATTTGAAATACGTTTGCAAGCGTTGAAAGAACAAGCAGACTTGACGGATGATACACAAGTAACAGCAGAACAATGGGAACAACTGGTCAGCGAGTATAAAAAGCTGATCAAAAAACATACGAAAGAAGATTTCCCGCAGGATGTAAAAACACAGCTTCTGCAAGCGATTGAAGCGGTGTTTCGCTCATGGAACAACCAACGGGCGAAAATCTATCGGAAAATTAATAATATCCCTGATTCCATAGGAACTGCGGTCAATGTGCAAATGATGGTATTTGGCAACCTTGGAGACGATTGCGGTACAGGTGTTGCATTTACCCGCAACCCTTCTACAGGCGAAAAGAAAATTTTCGGCGAATTTCTCGTGAATGCACAAGGTGAAGACGTAGTGGCGGGAATCCGCACACCTCGTCCGATTGCCGAGTTGGCGCAAACGATGCCTGCGATCTACGAACAATTCGTGCAGTTGTGCAATCTATTGGAACATACGTACAAAGACATGCAAGACATCGAGTTTACAGTTGAACGCGGCAAACTGTATATTTTGCAAACACGCAATGGGAAACGCACATCGCAAGCTTCCTTGAAAATTTTGGTTGATCTTGTGGATGAAGGTGTAATCGATACAAAAGAGGCGTTGCGGCGAGTGGATGCGGAGCAGTTGGGACAAAGTCTGCACAGAAGAATCGATCCTGACGCCAAAGTGGAAGTTGCAGCAACAGGATTGCCGGCATCGCCCGGTTCCGGCAGCGGAAGTATTGTCTTCACTGCAGATCATGCGGAAGAACAGATGAAAAAAGGTCTCCGAACCATACTCGTACGTCCGGAAACCACTCCGGAAGACATTCATGGGATACTCGCAGCTGAAGCCATCTTGACCGCCCGGGGCGGCATGACCAGCCATGCTGCCGTTGTTGCGCGCGGAATGGGAAAACCTTGTGTATGCGGATGTGAACAACTGAGTTTTGATCCGGAGAACAACTGCCTTTGGATTGGCGAACAAGCGTTGAAAGAAGGCGACTGGATTACAGTAGACGGCAGTACGGGACGAGTGATTCTTGGCGCCGTACCGATGATCGATCCAGAGTTGACAGAGGAGATGAAAAAAATACTGGAGTGGGCGGATCAATACCGCAAGCTGCTCGTCATGAGCAACGCAGATAATCCTGTCGATGCCAGACGTTCCGTCGAGTACGGAGCACAGGGTGTGGGATTGTGCAGAACAGAACATATGTTTATGGACCCGGAACGCATTCCGGTGGTGCAAAACATGATTCTTGCAGACAGTTTTGCAGATCGAAAGCAAGCGTTGGATCAGTTGTTGCCCATGCAGGAAGAAGATTTTTATGGGATTCTTTTGGCCATGGATGGGCTGCCTGTGACCATTCGCCTGCTTGATCCGCCATTGCACGAATTTTTGCCGCGGATCGATGAAACGACAAGCGGGTCCATGGATGAGGCAATTGTTCGCAAAGTGAAGGCGCTTCATGAATCCAACCCGATGCTGGGGCATCGCGGATGTCGCCTGGGGATTACGTATCCGGAAATTTACGAAATGCAAGTAAACGCCATTTGCCGGGCAACGAAGCGTTTGATTGCCGGAGGGATGAATCCGATTCCCGAGATCATGATACCGCTGATCGGGCATGTCAATGAGTTGCGGATTTTGCGGGAAATGGTAGAGCGTGTGATCCAAAAGGAAGGTTTGGCAGATCGAAATATACCGATCGGTACGATGATCGAATTGCCGCGGGCAGCCGTTACGGCAGATCAAATCGCGCAACATGCAGACTTTTTCTCTTTTGGTACCAATGATTTGACACAGACGACATTTGCGTTCAGCCGCGACGACGCAGAAGGAAAATTTTTGCAGGTCTATGTGGATCAAGAGATCTTGCCTGCGAATCCTTTTATGACATTGGATGTAGATGGTGTCGGTCAATTGATTCGAATGGGAGTGGAAAAAGGCAAGAAAACAAATGCACAACTAAAAACCGGAATTTGCGGAGAGCATGGCGGAGATCCGAAATCGATCGCATTTTGCCATGAAGTTGGCCTCAAGTATGTAAGCTGCTCGCCGTTCCGATTGCCGATTGCCCGCGTAGCTGCTGCACAAGTGGCGATTGCCAAAGAAGCCGGGTGTTGAATAAAATCGAATGCAAATAAAAAATCGAGTGAAAATCGAGTGAAAATCGAGTGAAATAAATGTTTTTGCCCTCTTTGGAATTATCAAGCTCCAAGGGGGGTATTTTATACGATCATATAGAGGATGTTCAAAAAGTAGTCAAAACTCCTTGTGTCTTACTTAACCACTTTTTGAACACGCACATATAGTATAAATTTTAAAGGCGGATAGTATATGTTCAACTAAAGCTTTGCCGAAAAGAGTGGCAAAGCCTTAGTTTCCTTTATTACAAAAATTTACTATACATGTTTTTCAGTAAATGTCAAGATGAAAGTGGAATATTTCAAGAAATTCCAGCCGATACTAGGGACGAACCAAACGATGTATCGGTGTCAAGAGCAGCGGCGATTCTGTCGAACGATGTCAAAAAAAGTGTTATTTTTCATTATAAAGAGAAGGAAAACATCACTTTTTGTAGAATAATTAAAAAATTGATATTGACACGATAGAAAAGACGGTTGCTTTCTCAAACTTCTTTTACATGAGAAGGAAATTTCCTGAAATCGCCGAATACAGTATAGTAAACCTTTCTATCGGCATTTTGTTGACTGCCGTACAGTTGCAAGGTGGTTAGGGAATGAGCGTACGAATTCCGCAGGAGATTCTCGACCAAATTCGCGAGCAATTGGACATCGTGGATGTAATATCCGAGTA
Source organism: Fodinisporobacter ferrooxydans (assembly GCF_022818495.1). Lineage (GTDB taxonomy): Bacteria > Bacillota > Bacilli > Tumebacillales > MYW30-H2 > Fodinisporobacter > Fodinisporobacter ferrooxydans. The sequence goes on from NZ_CP089291.1 coordinate 2,833,971, forward strand.
TGTTCAATTAAAACGAGTAGGTCGGTCGTTTATGGGACTTTGTCCTTTTCATCCTGAGAAAAGCCCATCGTTTTCCGTTTCACAAGAGAAACAATTTTATCATTGTTTTGGATGTGGAGCAGGCGGTAATGTTTTTTCATTTTTGATGCAAATTGAGCATATTTCATTTGTGGAGTCTGTAAAATTGCTTTCGAAGCGCACACAAGTCGCGTTTGACTTTGATGATCGCCAATTAGAAGCAGACGAGACCTATCGCCGACGAAAGCGAATGATGGAAGCACATGATTTGGCATCAAAGTTCTATAATTACATTTTAATGAATACGGAAGTAGGAGTGCAAGCATTACATTATCTGGAGCGCCGAGGACTTCGAAAAAGTACAATTGAAGAATTTCAACTGGGATATGCACCTGATTCCTGGGATACTCTTGGACGTTTCTTGCACAAGCGAGGCTTTGACGCTGCATTATTGCTGGAATGTGGCTTGCTCACGGAGAGCGGACAGTATCCGGGTAAAGTATTTGACCGATTTCGTGACCGAATTCTGTTTCCTGTTCATGACGGACAGGGCAATTGTATTGCGTTCGGTGGGAGAATCATGGCGAAGGGAGAGCCCAAGTATTTAAATTCGCCGGAAACAGCGCTTTTTCACAAAGGTCGAATTCTTTACAATCTTCATCGGGCAAGACAGGCAATCCGCAAATCAGGAGCTGCACTGCTTTGTGAAGGCTATCTCGATGTGATTTCAGCATATCAAGCTGGCGTTCCATATGCTGTTGCCGCTTTAGGAACCGCATTGACACCGGATCAAGCCAGTATATTAAAGCGTAATGCACAGTATGTGGTGATGGCGTATGACGGCGACCAAGCAGGCGTCAACGCTGCCAAAAAAAATGCAATCGTATTGGATCAGGCAGGCGTTGAAGCGAAAGTTGCCGTAATGCCTCAGGGTCTGGATCCGGATGATGTGGTAAAAACGTATGGTTCGGAATATTTTCAAAGCCTGATAACGCGAGAAGCCATTTCATCAGCCGACTACATGCTGCAGATCATGCGCAAAGACTATGCGCTTTCAACGAATGAAGGGAAATCCAAATATCTGCAAGCGGCAATGGCCTATTTGGCGTCCGTAACGAACCCGATTGAACAAGAGATCCATTTGCGGAATCTGGAATCCGAGTTTAAAGTTTCAATGGATGTGTTAAAAACAGAATTGCAAGCACAGGCCATGAGCGCAAGACAATCGGATCGTCACGAGAAACGGAACGTTTCAGCAGCATCTGACAGGCAGAGGCGTATGGAACGGTTTTTTCTGCAAAAAACGCTGCCTGCTCATGTGATTGCCGAACAATATCTGCTTACTCATATGTTAATCGATATTGGGGTCATAACACAAGTTCAAGATATTGGTTTCGTTGAATTTTCTGTGGATGAACACAATGTACTGTTTGCACAACTCATCCGTTACATGAGCGAACAACCTGATACATATATAAATGTAGCGGGCTTTCTTGAATTCTTGCAAGAGGAACGTCTGATTTCTTACGTTACGTTTTTGCTTGCCCGATCCGATCAATTGGATATGCGTCCGGGATTGATTGAAGAATATGTTCGGAGGATACAGTTGCATCAGTCGGAATTGGTATTGCGCAAGTTTGAGGCGGAATTAATCGCCAGCGGTAACCGAGGAGATTTTGCACAGATGCGGGAAGTGCAAGGGAAAATCCAGCAGGTACGTGAACAAATTCAGGAGTTAAAAGCTGCTGGGAAATTAGAACGATGACGCTGCTCCGCAGAAAGGAGGGGGTCGGGATGGTGATGGTGAACATGCATAAGAATGAAGAAGAGAATAAAGTAACAATTGAACAAGTAAAACAGCAACTCATGGAAGTGGGGAGAAAACGTGGAGTTCTCACCTACAACGAAATTATCGACCGTTTGTCTCCTTTTGATCAAGATAGTGATCAGATCGATGACTTTTTTGATCAATTGTCCGAAACAGGTATTGAAGTATTGAATGAATCGGAAGATGACGAGGAACTCGACCTCGACGAAGATGCCACAGAACGGGATTTGGAAGAAGTACAGGACGAGGATTTCAGTTTCGATGATCTGTCTGTACCTCCGGGAATCAAAATTAACGATCCGGTTCGCATGTATCTGAAAGAAATCGGGAGAGTGCCGCTCTTATCGGCAGATGAAGAGATCGATTTTGCCAAACGGATCGAAAAAGGCGATGAAGAAGCGAAACGCCGGCTTGCCGAAGCGAATTTGCGCCTTGTGGTAAGTATTGCCAAGCGGTATGTAGGCCGTGGCATGTTATTTCTTGATTTGATTCAAGAAGGAAATATGGGATTGATCAAGGCAGTTGAAAAATTCGACTACCGTAAAGGGTATAAATTCAGCACGTACGCGACATGGTGGATTCGGCAGGCGATCACGAGAGCCATTGCTGACCAGGCAAGAACCATCCGGATTCCTGTACACATGGTTGAGACAATCAACAAATTGATTCGTATTTCTCGACAGTTGCTGCAAGAACTTGGCCGTGAACCAACGGCGGAAGAGATTGCACAAGAGATGGACATGAGTCCGGAGAAGGTACGGGAGATTCAAAAAATTGCGCAAGAACCGGTATCGCTGGAAACGCCGATCGGTGAAGAAGATGATTCGCATCTTGGTGACTTTATTGAAGACCAAGAGGCATTGGCGCCTGCAGATGCAGCAGCATATGAGTTGTTGAAAGAGCAATTGGAAGACGTTTTGGATACACTGACAGAGCGGGAAGAAAATGTCTTGCGATTGCGTTTTGGACTTGATGATGGACGTACACGGACATTGGAGGAAGTTGGGAAAGTGTTCGGAGTCACTCGGGAGCGGATCCGGCAAATTGAAGCAAAAGCTCTCCGGAAACTTCGCCACCCAAGCCGCAGCAAGCGATTGAAAGATTTTCTCGAATAGTGCCTTGAATAGGATTTGAACATCCTCTATTTGAATAGAGAATATTTGAAAAGAAAATGTGTGCATATCCAATGGAGTCTCATTAAAACTCCATTGGATATTTTTAATTTTCATGGATATATAAAAGCACAAATACAAAGTGCATATATAACGTACTCGATTCCATTGAGTGCTTTTTTTGCCGGATTCTTGTATGATGTTTCTATACAATGATGTTCCTATACAATACTTCCGAGTCAGAACGGATGTTTACAATGATAAGTTGGAGGGTTGTCAGTGCAACCTCATGAACGAAAAATTATTATGCGGGAAATCGAAAAATGGCGGGAGAGCCGCCTGCTGCCCAAAGAATATTGTGATTTTTTGCTGAATTTATACCTGGAAGGAGAACAAACAGCTGCTCAAGTTTCTGTTTCTTCTCACGGTATGGTTCGTCAACATACAAAACCATCAACCGCTTTTCGGAAAACGATTTGGTACGCCGTGTTTGCCTTGGTATTGACAGGACCCATGATTGGCATTATTCTATTTCAAAATTTTTCTTTTGAAACCAAACTCATCATCATGGGAGTCATGATCGGCATTTTAACAATTTTGACGGTTGTTTTACAAAAGCCGCTTTTGCGGATGTTTTCACTTGTTGCAATGGCGTTGTTGTTTGTTGCGGAGGCATATTTGACAGACCGCATGTTTTCCTGGCCTTTACATAGTATGAATGGCACCCTTATCTTTTTGATCGCCTTTTGTTTTTGGGTCATCATCGGTACCGCCGGCCGTTCCAAATGGATTAGCGGTCTTGGGCTGTTGATGTGCGTCTTGTTTGTCGATTGGCTGCTTCTGCAACGAAATGTTTTTACAGTCTCCTATTTTCAACAACATTTGTTTGCTGTCGGATTTGCCATGCTTTTGTCCGTCTGCGCAAGCGCAATGATTCGCCATCAAGTCAAAACGTCCGTTGTATGGATTTTTGCAGCTGTTTTCGCCTTGTTTCTTCCGGATATCAACCAGTGGTTCGGCGGACAACCACTCAGCTTCGCCTCTGAAGGGCTGCTGTTTCTCAAAGTTTTGCTACTGACAAGCATGGGAATCGTATGGAGAGGCCATTTATATCGTTGGTGGAATTTGTAATGCTTTCCGTGTATAGTATATGTATAAATGAATTGTAAACGCTTACTCTATCCGTTTACCTACCAAACGTTCGTTAATAAGCAAGAGATTGAAAGGGGGATATTTTCGACATGAATTTTGAACTGACAAAAGAGCAAAAAATGATTCGCGACCTGGCTCGTGATTATGCGACTGCAGAGATTGAACCGAAAGCAGAAGAAGTGGATAAAACGGCGCGATTCCCGATCGAGACATTTCACAAACTGGGGGAATTGGGCTTGATGGGACTGCCAATCCCTGAAGATTATGGCGGCGGTGGAGCGGATACGATCAGTTATGCGCTGGCTGTTGAGGAAATCGGGCGCGCTTGTGGCAGTACCGGGTTAAGTTATGCGGCACATATTTCACTCGGTTGTTCTCCATTGTATTATTTTGGAACAGAACGGCAAAAGCGGGAATATCTGATCCCATTGGCGCAGGGGACCGCTTTGGGATCTTTCGGTTTGACGGAGCCAAACGCAGGCTCCGATGCCGGCGGTACGCAGACAAGAGCCATTCTCGATGGCGAAGAATGGGTCATTAACGGCTCCAAATGTTTTATTACAAATGCGGGATATGCCCGATCTGTTGTCATCACGGCTGTCACCGGTACAAAACAGGGAACGCGATCCATCAGCGCTTTTATCGTGCCCGCATCGAGCAAAGGATTTTCTGTCGGCTCTACCTATGACAAATTGGGGATGCGCGGTTCCAATACGGTCGAGCTGATTCTCGAAGATGTGAGGGTCCCGTACGACCATTTGCTGGGGAAAGAGAATGAAGGATTCAAACAGTTTCTCGTAACATTGGATGGCGGACGAATCAGCATCGGTGCCTTGTCTGTGGGAATTGCCCGGGCCGCTTATGAAAAGGCGTTGGCCTATGCAAAAACGCGCATGCAATTCGGCCAGAGCATTTCGAAATTTCAGGCCATTCAGTTTAAATTGGCAGATATGGCCATGTACATTGAATTGGCGAGAAATCAGGTGCTAAAAGCTGCCTGGCTGAAAGATCAGCACAGACCATTCACGAAAGAGGCGGCAATGGCAAAATTATTTGCCTCGGAAATCTGCATGCGGACATGCGATCAAGCGGTACAGATTCTCGGCGGGTATGGATATATGAGGGACTATCATGTGGAGCGATTCTTTCGCGATGCCAAGCTGGTTGAGATTGGCGAAGGGACATCGGAAGTACAGAGACTTGTGATCGCAAGGCAAATCGGTTGCGAGTAGAGATTCGAGTAGTGATTCGAGTAGAGATTCGAGTAGTGATTCGAGTAGAGGTTGCATGGAGAAATTGCGGGCGTATCCCTAGAACCATTTATAACCATTTGGATTTATTTAGAATCATCTGGATGGATCTTGAAACCTTTCTGTTTCAAAGAAGCAGAGGGGTTTTTGTCTTTTGCGCAGTACAGCAATGCGTGCAGACAAAGGTTGTCTGGTATAATAGACGGTATGGAAATTCAATGAAAGGGTGGAAAGTTTTTGACTGTTCCGATTTCCAAACGATTACAAACTGTTGCATCGCTGATTCCCGGCAAAAGTGTCGTTGCTGATATCGGCAGCGATCATGCCTATTTGCCGGTATTTTTGGTGCAGTCGGGCAAGATCGATCAAGCGATTGCCGGAGAAGTGCATGAAGGTCCTTATCAATCCGCCCTGCGTACAGTCTTGGAATATCAGTTGCAAAATCATATAACGGTTCGTAAAGGCGATGGCCTTGAGGTCATACAACCGCAAGAAGTGGAAACGATTGTGATCGCCGGGATGGGTGGCGGTACCATTCTCGAAATCATCCGGGCGGGATTGCCCAAATTGATGGGTGTCAAGCGTTTCGTGCTGCAGCCGATGAATCACGCAGATCGGCTGCGTGAATTTCTGATTCAACACAATTGGGAAGTCGCCGATGAAGAATTGGTGTTGGAAGATGGGATTCTGTATGAAATCATCGCGGCAGAACCGAGTCCAAAGCCGCAAACATGGGAGAATTGGCAGTATGCAGTAGGGCTTCGCTTATTTGAAAAACGGCATCCATTGCTGGCAGAAAAGGCGAAACTCGAACTTTTGCGAATCGATCGCGCCCTGGAAGGTCTTGCGCGTTCCCATGCACCGGATACGGACAAACTGGAACAATTCGAAATGCTGAAAAAAAAATGGCTGGAGGTATTGGATGCATATGGCGAAAGTCGCTGATGTGATGCGCTGGATGAACGATTGGGCGCCGCCTGCACTTGCGATGGACTGGGATCGGGTAGGATTGCAAGTGGGGGATCCGAATGCACATGTGGATACGTTATTGGCAACATTGGATGTAACGGAAAACGTTGTTGCAGAAGCTGTCCAAAAAGGAGCGAACATGATCGTCGCACATCATGCGCTGTTATTTCAACCGTTAAAAGAATTGCGCCTCGATACGGAAAAGGGCCGCATCATTCAAAAGCTTTTGCAGCATGGGATTGCTGTTTTTGTCGCACATACCAACCTGGATATTGCGGAAGGCGGCGTCAATGACGTATTGGCAGAACGATTGCAACTGCAAGATGTGCGGATCTTGTCCAGACAACACAACGAGGAGCTTTTAAAATTTGTCGTATTTGTACCGGAAGAACAAGCGGAGCATGTACGTACGGCCATTTGTGAGGCAGGTGCCGGATGGATCGGGAACTATAGCCATTGTACCTTTAATACGGCGGGTGTCGGTACATTTGTGCCGCAAACGGGAACCGATCCTTTTATCGGAAAGCAAGGGCAGTTGGAAAAAGTCAGGGAAATCCGGCTGGAAACGATTGTGCCGCGGTCATTGCAGACGAAAATTATCGAGGCATGTTTGCAGGCACATCCCTATGAAGAAGTGGCGTATGATCTCTATCCTCTCGAAGTGATGGGCAAAGAGTATGGAATTGGACGAATTGGCGTGTTGCCAAAACCGATGACTTTAGAAACATTTGCTGCGTGGACAAAACAGCGGTTGGAAAGCAAACATTTGCGCTTTGTCGGTGACAAAGGGCAGCAGATTTCCAAGGTAGCCGTATTGGGCGGCGCCGGCATGGATTGGGCCAAGGAAGCAAAACGCTTGGGCGCGGATGTGTTTGTGACAGGCGATGTCAAATACCATGAAGCACAGGATGCGCAAACCATGCGTCTTGCAGTCATTGATGCCGGGCACAATGCCACAGAAAAATGGATTCGCGAAAAAATTTGCGAGGAACTTACCCGGCGCGGGCTTCAGGAACAAACGTCCATCCGCTGTATTGCTTCCGAAACGGATACGGAAACATTCCAACAGGTTTGAGTTCGAACGTCTATTTTCCGAATCGTCTCCATATAGTAATAGTGGGGGTGATTCAGATGACAGGCTGGCTTGGCACGGCAATTGTGGCAGTGATTCTGGCTTTGTCTTGTATATATTCCTATTCCTTGCTGCAATTATTTTTTTCCATTCGCAAATGTCCGGATTGCGGCAGGATCATGCAGAAAGTCAAGTACCAGAACCAAAATCCTATTCCGCAAGACCGGGATACGATTGTCTGCGAGTGTCCATTCTGTCAATCGAAACATTTCTCATCACGCTCCGGAAAAAAATTGACATTGCATCCGTAGGAATCGCTGCGACACTGTCACATTCATACGTATCGGGATTCCTTTATTCCTTTCCTTTCGCCAAGTTCGCGGCGTGCTGGCCTGCCGTGTAACCGGATGAAAAAGCGACTGTAATGTTATATCCGCCCGTATGTGCGTGCACGTCCATAATTTCGCCGGCAAAAAACAATCCCTGCATTTGCTTGGACTGCATCGTTTTCGGATCGATCTCTTTGATGGAAACGCCGCCGCCTGTGACAGTTGCCTGTTCGAGTGGGAGCGTCCCAGTTACGGGAATGGCCCACGCTTTGCAGGCATCCGCCAAAGCCGGAACCCCGTGTTTTGGCAAATGGTCGTAAGTACGATTTCCATCTAAATCAATCGACTGCAAAAGACAGGGAATCAACCTGTCCGGCAAAAAGGATTTGAGAAGATTTCGCAAAGTCTTTTTGGGATGCTGTCGACAAAGGGACACGATCTGTTGCGTCAGAGTATCTTTGGACAAGCCGGGAAATAGATCGAGAGTCGTCTGCAAGGTTTGCCGCCCGAATTTCTGTTGCGCTGTCACAACATAGTGACTGCAGCGAAATGCTGCCGGTCCTGAAATGCCAAAGTGCGTGAAAATCATATCGCCAAATTCGGTTGTGAGCTTTTTCCCCTTGGGATTGTATACGGTCAATTCGATATCGCGCAACGACAAGCCTTGCAACTCGTACAACTGTAGCCACTCCGGCTCTGCAGTAATTCCTACTTCGGTGGGAAATGGCGGTACGATGGTGTGTCCGGCGGCTTTTGCCCATGCGTAGCCATCACCGGTGGAGCCGGTCTTTGGAACAGAACAGCCGCCGACCGCCACAACCACCCCATGGCTGTACAAAAAGCGATGCCCCTGTAATTCCACGCCTTGACAGATAGCAGCATTCGCATCAAAAAGCAGACGTTTCACCGGCTGATCGAGCAGAATCCGCACCTGCAATTGTGCGAGATGGGAGAGCAGCGCATCAAGCACCGTTTTTGCTTTGTCTGTCACAGGGAACATGCGTCCCCTGTCTTCTTCCTTTAAAGCAATTCCCAACTCCTCAAAAAAGCGGATAATATCACGGTTTCCAAAGTTATGCAAGGAGCTGTGCATAAATTTTCCGTTTCCTGGTATGTTGCGGATCAGTTCCGGCAGTTCCTTGGCATTTGTCACATTGCAGCGGCCACCGCCGGAGATCAGAAGTTTTCTGCCAAGGCGGTTGCCTTTTTCCACAAGCATGACGCTTGCTCCATGCCTTGCAGCAGCAATGGCTGCCATTAATCCGGCTGGCCCTCCGCCGATCACGATCACGTCGCAGTCGATGTTTTTGTTTTGATGTGAGCGTATATCAGTAAATGGTTCGGTAAGTTTTTCGGCAAATGGCTCATTTGATTCATCTGGTTTTTTAACAAAAGGTGAAGCGGCAGTTTCCGTGTTGTTATATTCCATTCTTGTATTCCTTCCTTTTCCAATCGGACGATTCATGAATGCAAATAGGGTGCGAACATGATGTATAGATAATCCGCATATAAATAGGATTTCCACTATCATCAAACCATAGAAGAGACAGGAAGCGCAACATGGGCTGCAGAGTCGCAATCTGCAATCGGTTTGCAGAGAAGAATCGTTTTTCCGCCTGATGCAAACCTGTAAAACAGCAACTAAATGTTAAAACAGCAGTTAATAAAGGAAAATGAATATCCGCATATACGAAAAAATACTTGCAAGAAAATTTTTGTGCAAAACTTAATTTGCGATAGTTGACGGATCGAATAGAGTTATGGTATCTTAATCAAGTAAGATCAACGCCGGGGTGGCGGAATAGGCAGACGCAACAGACTTAAAATCTGTCGGGAGTTTCTCCCGTACCGGTTCAAGTCCGGTCCTCGGCACCAGCCGTGCGGTCATGGCGGAATTGGCAGACGCGCAAGATTCAGGTTCTTGTGGGGGCAACCCCGTGGAGGTTCAAGTCCTCTTGACCGCACTATATAAATCAAGGGTTTCAGCCATATGGTTGAAGACCTTGATTTGTTTTTTGACCGGATTTGCTAACATTTTGCTAACATTGCATTTTTTTGTGTAGGTTCGGGATTTCCGTAATGTTTGGAACTGTAATTGGTATCACTAAATTTGAAAAATATTTATTCCTTGTAAAAGAATTCGGGAATCCTTATAAGCTCATTTGTTTGCACTGAATTCCAATTCTTATGCTTGTTACGATGAGACACATGACTTATGCAGTTCGAGACAATAACTAGTAAATATCTGGTTTTGGCGTAGCCCAAAGAAGCATTACGTAATGCTCTGGCCAAAATAATTCAATGAGTCTTGCAAATTGCTGCACTTGTGTGTCACAATCAATAGAGATTCGCTGAATACCTCTGTGGTTATTCACGCGAACCTGACAACGAGTGTGGAAGAGGCCGCGAACCATTTCGCCGTGGGTGTAGCCTTCATCATCGCTCGTTTTTTCTTTGTTCAATTCAAAAAGTGCAACAGCTAACAAGGTCTCGGCAGTGAATAATAATTCGAAATGAGCATGATGGTGCGCTTGCGATTCAGAATGGCACTTCTCGAAAGCCAATTCTTGCTTAGCTGTACGAAAGAAAACCTCGATCCTCCAGCGTTTTACATATGTTTGTAACGCTTCTTTTGGGGCATCGTGGCGGTTACTTATAAGTAAATATGCACCTTTATAAGTGGCAGGTGACTCCTCACCTTCGGTGTCTACATCAGCCGAATTGGGTTGTTCATCCTCCTTTAACCGTATGGCGACTACAGCGGCGATTGGAACATATCTATGTTTCGTCACTTGCTTACCTTTGCGATTCACAGCAGTATAAGGACGCTTCATGTAAATCCCCGGAACGGAAATAGAGACCAACCCGGATGTCGCCTTTCGAGTTAAGTCTTTAAACACCTCACGGATGAGCATGATTGGAGTCAGCGGCACGAAGCGTTCCCTACGGGTACCAGGTTCGATAACTTTGCGGAATAAAGTTGTGTTACGTTTTGCTTTAGTCACCCAATCAAAATTGTTTTCTTCAAGAAATGTAAAAAATTTTTTACACAAGTACCACCGATCCATTGCTACCCACAAATGGCAAGTGACGGATTCACGTAGCATCAATAACATTTGCCTGGCAAGATCCAGTTTGGTAATACCTTCACCTTTTACTTCTGGCTTATGCCAGATACGGTAAAACAATGGATACTCCAATCCGCTTTTCAGAACCGCCTGAAGAGCCACGAGATTTGTCGCCCATACATGGACTTTCATTGAGTGGTCAAAGAGCCAACTGAGAAACGGAAGTTGCTTGGCATAGGGATGCGCACTGTGAGTATCATCGAGATTGACCACATCCCCATCGGTGAGTCGGGTCAAAGGATCATGCTGCAACCGCTCGACACGTTTCTTTGCGAATGTCACCCATGCAAACCCATTCGTGAAAAAGCGGCTTAACGTGTATTGAGCTATTTTCCAAGGCTGAAACATCGCCTTGAGTAATGCGTCCTTATCGACCAACTCAGCTATCTGAAAAACAGAAGAACAATTCGAAACAAGATCAACGACATAGAGAAAGCAAATGAACCATGACGGAGCTCCACTTCGTTTCATGATACCCGATTGAGTAAGTAAAAGAGATAAATCAAAGCGATCCCAAAGGCTTTTGAGAATGGGTGCTCCTGCACATTCTCCATGATTGAGTTCTTTAAATCTTGGTTTTTGTAATGTTGACATGAAAAGCCCACCTATAATCTAAAGATATACCCGGTAATTAAAGGTATCCTTCGCGATTATTGTGGTATTTTCTAAAAGTCAAGTAGTTTTTATGATATTTTTTGAAATATTTCAGACTATTCAGTGTCCTGTGATGATAACCAATTAATTACATGAGCTGCATAGGTCATGTGAGACAAAGAATTTTTATTCCATGTTTCAAATACAAGCGTAAAAGAAGCTTATTCTTTCTCCGAGTAAGCTTGAATGAAATTGGATCGACAAGGAAAGATAGCCATAGTTATTTTGCTCACTATTCGTCAATTGATTTTAGTTTGTTTTCTGTCTTTGAAAAAGGCTGTCAATTTTTTGTGCGGTGTTATTTTTCATCTCCATATCGGTATGCGCATAAATGTTTGCAGTAGTGCTTATGTCAGCATGACCGAGCCAAACCTTCGAATTTATAGCAACTCTCCCTTTGTCACGAATGAAACAAAGAGCAAGTTTCATTTCAAAGGACAACTTTAAATATATCTCGCAATAATCATAATGTATTCAATATATATGCAAGCAATTCTTAGTAGTCATACAAATTTAATCATTTCCATCTTTATCATGTTTTATACTTATGATGAGTTAAAGAGATAATAGTCAATACCAATTCTTATCGCTAAATAAAACTGAAAAATGATCTTCATTTACATGCAAAAAGATATCCCTATAAAAAGAGGCAGCCCAACTTTTTTGTAGTAGATCTTGAATGGATTGAGGAAAAGACATTTCAAGATCAAAAAATGTTTCTGATGCTCTTTTTTTCCATGTTTGAACATATTCGATCACCGCATTAACGTATTACTGTATGTTACAATTTTAGCATATTCTATTATCCAAAAGTGACTTTTGACCTTTTTGGGGCTAATCATATAAATGTACTGTATAAAGTGTGATTGACCTCTTGCGAGGACTACCTATAATGTATAGGTGTCAGGGATATAATATAGAATTGTTATTTTGTAATTTACAGTAATGATACACAGGATACCAAATATATAAAAGTTAAGAAGGATTGGTAAACTTATATTATTAGAAAAGGGAAATGACGGAAAACGTCGAATCAATACTTCGAAACTAGATGTATCTTTATTTATAAGGTGATATATATAATGCAATTTATCGATTTATGGTTGACATTACTTTTTTAGGTTTGGGGGAGAAAAATTGATTAAAACGTCTTTTGGCTTAGCTCAGTTAGATATTTTGGAGCCGCTTAATGACCCTAGCGTAATTACGTTTCCTATTCCTCCATTACAAAGAGTAAAAAGCTTTTCTGATGAAGAGTTTGAAGCATTTATAGGTGAATGGGCTATTTCCTGCGCAAAATCGCTATACAAAGATGTGTATAGAATTGGTGGTTCTGGTGATATGGGGTGTGAATTTGCACAATAAATCGGCTTAGGATTTGCAAATTATTTAGGTCCCATATCGAAAGATTTTAGGCCCCTTTTTCAGAATAAATTAGCCAATGATTAAAAAATTTGCACGCTTTCGCGGTCTTCTGGCGAGTATTTCATTCCACTATTATCCAATCCATCCTACTTCAACTACACTTTATCCCAATTCCGCTCTTGTTCAAATCGTTCATTCCCTATATACTCGTCTAATACGTGATCAAGTTTGCTTTTTTCCTAACGCGCTATCGCTTGTTGCACCCAGTAGAAAGGCAATAGCATTTAGCTATTGCCTTTCTACTGGGTCTAAGAAGTAATCACTTGTCACTCTTTGTTAATCGACTTTCACTTCGTATTTCTGTTTTGGATGTAAATAAAATCGAGTTTCCCGAAGGTATAACAGCCATTCACAGCCAAGTTCTATTCTACAAGGGATATACTCATAGCCTACCTTAATCTCGAAACAATCGCCGCAGTGAAGGTCGTAAGAATGGTCTATCTTTTGGATTTGCCAGCGTTCCTTGGCAGGACAATAGACGAGGATTCCTGGTTTTTGGGTTCGGGTCATCATGATTCTTTCCTTTCCTGAGAATATTTGGGGATCAGGGTTGTCCCCTTTGACTCGTTCTAAGCCATCCAAGCTATCTCAATGCCAGACCGCACTCCGGGGCGATGATCCGGATGACTTCGGCATCGATCTGTTCTTTTTTGTTTTGGCTGCCATATAATAGGGCGTGCATAGCCAATAAATTAATCAGGCGTGGATATCCATTGGAACAGGCACTAACAGCTTCTATTGCGTCTTCCGTGAAAATCGGATATTTCGCCCCGGCATAGGCAAGGTGATGCTCCATATATCCCTTGACCTCTTCCTTATCCAGCGGCTCGACCTGATGTCGAACCAAAAGCCGCTGGGATAAGGATCTATGTGGGTTTAACGACAGACGGTCCCGTAAGTAAGGCCAGCCGCATATAAGAAGGACAAAAGGATTCTGGGTATCCATGTGAAAATTAAAGAGCAGGCTCAAATCTTGTAAAAAGACATCTTTGGCCATTTGCATCTCGTCAAGGATGAAAACCGGCGTAATCTTTTGTTCGTAGAACAAACGGCTAATCGCCTGTTGGATTTGGCGAAACAGATCCACTTTCCGACTTTGTGGCTGTTCTCCTAGGCCGAAGGCCAATCCACGGTAAAAGTCAGTTACTGTTCCTGTAGACAACGGGAAATAGATGACCTTGTAGAGCGATTGGCCCAAGCCTTCGGCAAATGCACCCAAGGCGTAGGTTTTACCGGCTCCCGGGTCGCCGACAACAAGTGCCATGCCGCGAACCTGCTTCATGTAGGTTAAACATCCCATTGCTTCTTGAAAGGAACGGGAAGTATAGGGCGACATACCTTTGGTTTCCTTGGCAAAAGGGATTTTGGAAAGGGAATAGAATGCCATGATCATTCCCTATCTTCTCCTTTCCTGTCCATCCCTTGCATATCAGCGAAGGAGATGGCGGGTCGTTTTCGTTTTACATGAGCATTATCATGAAAATTCACTTCAGAAGCGCGAGCGACTGGTTTCCCGTCCTCATAGATATGCACGCCTTGTTCATCGTAACGAATCTCGATCTTTTGACCTATAAATCGCTCGGGAACTTCATACAGCTGGTTATTGAGCGAAAACGTTCCGTCATGTTTGACAGTTCGATTCTCCCGTTTAAGAAAGATAGGATCTAATTTGGCAGGGTCGTCGACCATCCGTACTTGATCAATCTGGGACAAGTACACTTCGAGCGGCATTTTTCCATTGAGAGAAGAATGTGGCTTGCGATGGTAGTCTTCCTCCAACCACTTCCAAAACCGTTCATTCAGTTCTTCCAATGAAGAAGCCGGTTTTGCTTTTAACAGCGAATAGAAACGCGTCTTAATCGTTCCGAACAGGCGTTCTATTTTCCCTTTGCTAGCGGCATCATAGGGCTGCGTGTGCAGGAGGTGTATGCCTAATTCTGCACAAGCCAAATGCAGCGTATCGGAACGAAAGATCTTGCCGTTGTCGGTATACAGCATCTTGGGAATGCCTCTGCGAAGCAAAGCTTCTTTCAAGACTGTGCGTAGCCCGTCAAATTTCTCGGATGGGACAAATTGCGCAAATGTGCATAGGCGAGAGCAATCATCGATCACCGCAATTAAATACGTCTTGATTTTTTTGTCGCCTGTACGAAGATATGGCCCATCTGACAGGTCGGTTTGCCAGAGCATATTGACCGTATCATGAGAAAACCGTTTTCGTTCGGGCGAACGCACTATCCCCTTCCCCAGCAATCCCTCCTTTTTCAGTAAGCGATAGATAGAGGTATAAGATACATCCTGCGGTAAAATCTCTCCTTGTTGCACCAATTGGTCATAAAACACCGTCACTGGCATTCCTTGATTTTCTTTACGCAGGGATACCAAGTGCAGCTGTAATTCACCGGATAACGATCGGGATTGTCCTCGATCCGAACGTGCCTGGGGCTTTAACGCGTCAAAACCATTACGGCGATATTGCCTTAGCCAAGCTAAGATTGTCTTGGGTGTAAATTCTTTGGAACCATAGTAAGGGACTTCGTGGGTTTTGGCAGACACCTCAGCCAAATATGTGGCGCGATCCACCTGTTCATTGAGCAAGGGAGCGATGATCCCATAGCGAAAAAGGGCCACGCGTTCCCGGTTTTGTTCATCCATTGGTTAAGTAGCCTCCCATTGTCTAAATTGGAAAGAACTGGCGCGCTTTCTCGTTCTTCCTTTTCGAAGGCTAGCCGGCTAACCATTACGATGCATTATAAAACCCGTACACGGTCCCTGACGAGGAAAAAGGTATGTGGAAACATTATTCTGTTTTGGCCACGGGTGATCCGTGATAAAATGAATGTGCCATAAAGCTGCTAATGTAATGATTGTGCCACTTTCGAATGAAGGTGACTCTGGGGAGAGTTTCAATCATATTCAGAAGCATTATGGCTTTTTCTATGGGATCTTCTGGGAAGATCTGTTTGTTCCCCTCAAGACGAAAGAACATCTCGATGATTTTGCTTTTGGCCATCAACCGTTTCCGGTAAAAACAAACTAACTGGCGGCTAAATAGCAGTACACAATAAGCCCAGAATAGTTGTAAGGTCTGCAAGATGGAAGAGAGCGTGTTCTGAAAGTAGGGAAGCAGAAAATCCGGAAGAATAGCGAATGTTTTGTTACATTTGGGATTCGGACATTTGTAACGGCAAATGGGAATCCGATATTCTGCATCGGTCTCGATCGCGTAGCGGTTATAAAAACCATGGCGTTTTAACTTCTGTTGGGACTTACAAATCGGGCAAGATTCAATCACAGGGAAATTATTGGCCCTGCCGAGCTGAAAATAACAGGGAAGATCAACTGGAAAATGATGGGTAATAATCACTCGAAACACCGCCCTTATAATTTGCAAAAAGTTTAGCAAATTGAGGCGGCATTAAAATAGCGGTAATCTGTTCCAATGTGCAAATGAGCACTTGTTTCCTGCGGAAACAAAGTGCTCATTCACAATATGGGGCGTGACGTCATTGGAGAGTATGAAGATGGAACGTATGATTATTATCAGTGCAAGAGATATGATGGAAAATTGAGCCCGAGTGAATATTGGCTAGAATTTGGAAAACTGTGCTATTACACTTTTAATAATGATATACCGTTGCCAAAGAAATATTATATAATCGCTTCTCAGGGTGTTGGTCCAAAATTGTTGAAAATAATAAAGAATCCCGAGTTATTAAGAAGAGAGCTTATTCAACAATGGGATAGCAAATGCTGTGATAGTATAATACGTGGTCAAAAAATTTCACTAGAAGGTCATCTTTTAGATTACGTAAATACCTTTGATTTTAATATTGTAGACACTTATTCTATAGAAAAAATTATTGAAGAGCATAGAAGAACCAACTATTTCTTTTTTAGATTCGGGGGAGCGATTAAGCCTCAAAGAGGTAGTGGAATTGCTCCACCTACTACACCTGAAAATAGTGAACTTAATTATATAAATAAATTGCTTGCCGCATATTCGCAAAACAAGAAAAAAACTATCGATTTGGTTACATTACAATCATTTTCAGAATTAGTAGCAGACTTTAATAATAATAGAATAAATTTTTATAGTGCTGAATCCTTGAAACGCTCTATACGTGATATTTTTTCAAACGAGAATCATTTCGAACTATTAAAACAAGAAATGTACAGTGGAATTATAGATTTTATAAAAAGTGAGTTTTCAGATGGGTATTTAAGGTTAATCAAAACTATGCACGAATCAACAAAGGTCAATTTGTCTTCTAGTATTATAGACAGAGAACTACACTTCGTAACTAATCAAGATAAAAAGGGGATATGTCATCATTTGGCAAATGAAGATAGAATAGATTGGGTGATGTAAATGAATAACTTTCCGATATTCAATACACCTTTAGAATTAGGTTTAAGATGCTTATATTTGTTAAAGGTTTCATATCCATCAAAATGTAGCCTTGATAGGCTGATTTTGCTTGATTACTTAACAATTTATACAAAAGACTCTAAAGTATCTTGTGATAGTCTACATCCTGAATACCCTTTAAGAACTATTGAGTTATATGGAAGGCGAGAAACTATAAAAAAAGGAATACTGTTAATGGCATCAAGGGGTTTAATAACCATTGATTGTGGAGAAAGTGGTTTTTCCTATTCAGCAAACTTTGATACAGATTGGTTTTTAGAAAGTTTTTCTAATAAATATTCAAAAAAGCTATTAGAAAAGGCTGCCTTAATAGAAGCAAGTTTCAGGGAGTTATCAGATATTGAACTGGAAGAATTTGTGGATACAAATATTAAATCTTGGGGAAAAGAATATACAAATTTTTTTCCATACAAGGATGGGGTTTTATAATGTATGGCTTTTATATTAAGGAATTACGAATTATCGGAAGTGGACTAGAAGATGCAGTTATTGTATTAGAAAAGGGACTTAATGTAATTAATGGTCCATCTAATACAGGAAAATCATATATTTTTAATTGCATCAATTACATGTTTGGTGCTGATTCTCTAAGGGAAATTAAGGAAAGCAATGGATATGAAAAAATTTTTTTAGAAATCAGAGATTTTGAAAATGATACTCCGATTACTTTACTTCGATTTATTAATAAAAAGGATATATTTTATGCTTTAACTGATATAAAGAGTTTTTCTTCTGTAGAACGATTTAAATTAAATCCCGATCATGATGCGAGTAGTGATAATAATATTTCTAAATTTCTACTTAAACAGATAGGAATAACAGAAAACAAATTTCTATTAAGTAACAAGAGCGGGAAAAAAAAGACACTTGGATTTCGCTCAATTGTAAATTTGTCAATGATTAGTGAAACAAAAATAATTTCTGATATGGATTCTCCTGTGTTTAATAAAATTAAAACAGATGAAACGTATTGTAAATCAGTTTTTAAATTTTTGCTAACTGGTTTTGATGATATAAATTGTGAGGAAATAGAAAAAGAGGAAATCAGAAAAGCTAAAATAGATTCAAAAATTGAATATATTAATAATGAAATATCTAAATTATTAAATGAGCAAATGGTTACACAAAAACAGTTGGATGATATTTCCTCAGATAAGATCGCTGATATCAATAAATATTCGGAAGAAATTTTAAAAGTCGAAAAATTAATTGAAGATAAACGTAAGGTTATTCATGAAAAAAAATTATCACAAAATGAATTAAATTTAAAAAGAAATCAATTATCACTATTGATTGAAAAATTTAAAATATTACGCAATCAGTATGAGAGTGATTTAGAAAGGCTAACTTTTTTACAAGATGGTGAAGATTGTTTAAACCAAATATACTTTAATCATTGTCCAATTTGCAATAGTGAAGTTGATAATGAAATCTTTAAAGAGGAATACTCTTTAGAAGTATTAGAAGCTTCTCAACAAGAAGAATCTAAAATAAAAATACATCTTTTGGAACTCGATAAAACAATTGAGACAACATATTTGGAAACTGAAATCATTGATTTTGCTATTCAGACCAATGATCTTGAAATTGATAAATACAAAAGAGAGGTTGATGAGCTAATTTCGAAAGAGTTAACTCCTCTAAAAAACGTATTAACGTCCCTTTTAGAGATGTCAAATATAAAATTTAAATTAAAAGATATTGAGGACAGAGTTTTGTCAAAGAAAGGCGAATTAATCAGTTTTATAGAAACTAGAAAACAAAAACAAACCCAACTAGATTATAACAGCAGTATACCTAAAGAAATCCTAAAAGAATTTACTAATGAAATATTTAATACATTAACTGACTGGGGTTATAAAGATCTATATGATATCACTTTTGATATAAAAAAACAAGATTTGATAATAAATGATCAGGATAGAAAAGGCAACGGTAAGGGTTACAGAGCCTTTTTCTATGCAGCATTTTCTGTATCATTAATGAATTATTTACTTTCTAAAAATCATCCATTTACCCGTGTCTTATTATTGGATTCCCCAATCACAACTTTAAAAGAAAGTGATCTTGAAAATGGAATTATAGAAGATGATGATATGATCGATATTTCTATGCAAGACTCATTATTTATATCATTGTCTAAAAATAGTGATAATAAACAAATTTTAATTTTTGAAAATAAACATCTACCTCAACAAGTTAAATGCAATCATATTGCTTTTACAAAAGGGAAAAGCAAGGGGAGATACGGCTTTTTTCCTATAAAGAATGACATACATTTAAAGAAGGAAATACATTGATCATAAACAGTGGAAAATTAAGTGGATTATAAGAGTTTAAAATGAATTTAAATTTCCAAATGCATATAAAAGTGCAATTACATTCAAGGATAATTTAAAAGGGAGTAAAATTAATGAATATATACGGACAAGTTACTCTCATGGCTGTTCAACTGATCGAAACAAAACAAGTTTCTACACCATTAGATGCTAGGAATTTGGCTGCTAAAAACATAATTATTAGCAAATCCTCTCAAAAGAAAAGTTGCCCTAAAAATGCATTTCTTGGTCTATGTGAAGCAGGATTAGTTTATGGAATTCCACGAGGGATTTATTCTGAAAAAAATAATGCTCAAAAGAAGAATAAAGAATATGTTATTAAAGCCGTAGAGTTGTTGAGATTAAATCTTGAATTAGCTGATGACAAGAATGCTTTATGGGCTGCTGTAATGAATGGAAAGGATATGTCTCATAATTCCCAAATGGACGTAGTACTTGCTCTTTGGAGGAAGGGAAGGATTTTGACAACAGTATAGTTTCTTCATGTTGCCAAAGTACTTCATACGGCTAGTAAATGACGTGTTTCTTGTTCCATCCTTATTGCAGGGAGATAGTGACGAGTTTGCAGAAGTGGTTATTTGTCCGTTATGCGGTGAGTTTGGTTGCACAGTTATTGATTCTATAAAGACAACTAAAATAGATTATGGCACTCACCTAGGAAATTATTTAAGATAAATTGAAAAATTTAACAGGAGTATACTTACATATAATAGAAAAATTTTACCAATCTTTATAATAAGCTTATTTTAAATCAAAGATAGATCGTAGGGAAGATGTTAACATTACTGCAAAGTTATGAGGTGTAATGGTTTGGATAAAGAAATTTCAAAGAAATTACCCAAATTCTATGATTTCATTAAACGATATCTACCATTCCCTTTGTTAGTATATATAATTGGATTTATATACGTTCAAGGGATGCTCAGCCCGTACGTTAATAATGATATACAAATAGACTCGGTGTTGGGGACAATTCCTGCATCCTCTGAGTTTTATGTAATTAATGGTTTAGCCTATATGGCAAATTATATATTTTTCCCAATAATATTAGCTATTCCATTACTTTTCGGAATAATTGAAACAGATAAAAATATAGAATATAAAATTTCATATGACAA